>NZ_JBHJUV010000090.1:9375-26416 GCF_042268025.1 Streptomyces sp. NPDC056161 | reverse complement strand
CAGCACCCCGTAGACGCCGGAATCGCTATCAGAAAATCCACAACACCCCAGCCCAAGCCACCCTCACCACACCAACTACGAACCCCGGAATCACAACACTGAAAACGGCCCTCCGGGCGGGCGGGAGCAGCTTGGCTGACGCGGGTGACCAGCACAGGAGCGGCCCGGGGCCGGGCAGAGCGGGCGGGCGTGGACCAGGTCGGCGGGTTCGAGGCGGTGTTCCTCGACCCGCTGGGGCAGGCAGTGCAGCAGCGGTGGGCGGATGCCGCCATGACGGTGGCGTTCGAGGACCTGCCGCCGGTGTCGGCGTTCCCGGTGGTGCCGGGCAGGCGCTGGGGGCCGGGCCTGTGGTGGTCGGCGACGACCGGGCGGCACGTGGCCGCGGGATCGAACGCGATGTGCACCCAGCTGATGGTGCTGGACCGCGATCGGGACGTGACGGGCCTGGCGGGACGGCCGGTGCGGCTGCTGTGGCGTGAACTGCGCGGGCGGACGCGTTCCTGGGTGCCGCAGCTCTTCGCCCGCCGTGCCGACGGCACCGCGCTGCTCGCCGACTGCCCCGGCCACCCCGACGCGGGCGGTGAACGCGCGAGGAACGCCGCCGAGGCGGTCGCGCAGGCGTGCGCGGACATCGGCTGGACCTACCGGCGCCTGCCGCCGCTCGATGACGTGCTGGCCGCCAACCTGAAGTGGCTGGCCGGGTACCGCCACCCCCGCAACACCGGACACCCCGGTCTGGCGGCAGCGGTTGCGGAGGCGTTCACGCGGCCGCGGCCGCTGGCCGAAGGCGCCGAGGCGGCCGGCGACCCGATCGCCGTCCTGCCCGCTGTCTTCCATGCCCTGTGGCACGGGCGGCTCACGGCCGACCTCACGACGCCTCTGCACGAACGGGCCCTCGTCGGGCCGCAGGGCTGGAACGGTCCGGGCACGAGGGGAGGCGCCCGGTGACCGCGCGGCGCGGTGCCCGGCCGGCCGTGAAGGTCGGTGCGCGCGTCCGGTTCAGCGGCGTGACGTGGCAGGTGGTCGCCCTCTCGGGGCAGGAGATCGGGCTCGTCGGCCCGGACGGCGGCGGCCAGGCCGTGCTCGCCGGGTACCTGTTCGCCGACCCCGGCTTCACCGTCATCGGCGCCGATGCGCCGCAGGCGGCCCCGCAGTGGGGGCTGTTCGAGACCGCCCCCGCCGCGGCACGCGAGAAGGCGCTGGCCTGGCAGCGGCATGTGCGAGAAGTCGAGTGCGGGCTCACCGGCGGGCCCGGCAGCGAAGGACCAGTGCGGCCGCAGTACGACCCGGAGCGGCACACGCTGGCCGAGCGGGAGCAGGCCAAAGCGAAAGAGCTGACCGCGCTGGGCTTCGGCCGGGTGTCGCGCACCACGGTGCAGCGCATGCGACTTGCCTACCGCAAACAAGGCTTGTGGGGGCTCCTCGACCACCGCACCACCCGTGCTTCCAGCCCCACCGGGCGGGCCGACGAACGGGTCGTCGCCGCCGTCCGCGAAGCGCTGCGCCGCCGCCGCGGCCGCTCCCGCGGCACCATCAACGGCCTGTTCCCGCTCATCAACCAGATCCTTCAGGACCGGCACGGCCCCAGTACCGTGCCCGCACCGTCCCAGGCCACGCTGTACCGGCTCGTCACCGCTCTCGCCCGGCCCGGTGAACTGCCCACCGGGCCCGTGAGACAGGTGCCGGCGAGCGTCGACGGGCGGGCCTTCACCCCCGCCACGGCGCTGCGGCCCGGCGAACAGGTCCAGATCGACACCACCCGCCTGGACGTCCTCGCCCTCTTCGACGACGGACGCCTGGCCCGGCCCGAACTCACCATCGCCGTCGATGTCGCCACCCGCGCCATCCTCGCCGCCGTACTGTGCCCGAGTACGACCAAGGCCGTCGACGCCGCGCTGCTGCTCGCGGAGATGGCCGTCCCCCACCCCGCCCGGCCCACCTGGCCCGACATCCTGCGCATGGACCACGCCCCCGCACTCCCCCACCGGCAGTTAGCCACGCTGGACGAGCGCCTGGCCGGCGCGGCGGCCCGGCCCGTCGTCCTGCCCGAGACGATCGTCGTCGACCGCGGCAAAGTCTTCGTCTCCGCCGCGTTCACCGCCGCCTGCGAACACCTCGGCATCAGCGTCCAGCCCGCCCCGCCCCACGCCCCCACCGCCAAAGGCATCGTCGAGCGGACCTTCGGCACCATCAACGCACTGTTCTGCCAGCACCTGCCCGGCTACACCGGCTCCGACGTCACCCGCCGCGGCCCCGACACCGAGAAAGACGCCTGCTACAGCGTCACCCAGCTCCAAGACCTCCTCGACGAATGGCTGGTGCACTACCACCACCGGCCACACGAAGGCCTGCGCCACCCGCTGATACCCCGCAAAGCACTGACCCCGAACCAGATGTGGGCCGCGCTCGTCGCCGTCGCCGGACACGTCCCCGTCCCGCTGACCGGCCGCGACTACCTCGAACTGCTGCCCGTGCGCTGGCAGGCCATCACCCCCGCCGGCATCCGCATCCACCACCGCACCTACGACGCGGACTTTCTCGCCCCCTACCGCGGCCAGGCATCCCCCGTCGCCGGCCGCGGCGGCAAATGGGAAATCCACTACACCCCCCACGACGTCCGCCAGATCTGGATCCGCCTCACCGACGGCCACCTCACAGAGATCCCCTGGATCCACCGCGACCACGTCCACCAGCCATTCAACGACCACACCTGGCAGCACATCCGCACCCACGCCCAGCACAGAAACCACGACGACAGCCAGCAGCACGAAGCCGACCTGGCCGACGCCCTCGACCAGCTCATGCGCCGCGTCCACAGCGGCCACGCCACCACCACCGAACAAGCCCTCCTCGCCCGCGCCACCACGCTGCCCATTCCCGCCGCCCGGCACCCGCACCACGGCACCGGTCCCACCACCAGCGAGCCGGCGCAGCACGGTGAGGACGACAGTATCGACGACCTCGACAACCTCCCCGACGACGACACCCACCCCGCCGCAGCCACCGGATACGGGCTCTACGACGCATACGAGGAAGCTGACAAGTGGTGAACACCCGCCCGCGCCCCGCAGCGCAGAACCCGAGCAGCGCACCCGCCGACCCGGGCAGCGGCAACACGACCGAGCCGTCCTGGCCCCTGACCACCTGGCAGGGCTGGCACCGCTTCGCCGCCACCGACCCGCCCGCACCGCCCCAGCCCGGCGACCCGCCCCGCAGCACCGAGGAACGCCTGGCCTACCACTCCGCGTTCGTCACCATCCGCACCCCCGCCATCAGCCAGCTCGCCACCCAGGTCCGCACCCTGATGATCCTCGGCCGTCACCAGCAGACCACCGCCCGGCCCTCACTGATCGTCACCGGACCCGCCGCAGCCGGGAAAACCACCGCCCTGCTCAACGTCGGCCGCACCTGCCACCTCGCCCACACGCGCCAAAACCCCGCACCACCCGGACCAGCCCACGCCGCGGCACCCGTCGCCTACGTCCTCGTCCCGCCAGGCGCCACCGCGAAAACCCTCATCACCGAGTTCGTCCGCTACCTCGGCATCCCCGTAACCACCCGCATGACCCAGACCCAGATCACCGAAGCCGTCTACCACACCTACACCCAAGCCGGCGTCCAACTCGTCCTCATCGACGAAATCCACCGCCTCAACCCCCGCACCACCACCGGCGCCCAGACCGCCGACCTCATCAAGGACCTCACCGAACGCCTGCCCGCCACCTTCGTCTACGCCGGCATCAACGTCACCGACACCCCCCTCTTCACCGGCACCCGCGGCGCCCAACTCGCAGGACGCGCCACCCTCATCACCTGCGGCCCCCTCCCCGCCCGCCACGGCAGGCGCGAACCCTTCCGCGACGTCATCACCGACATCGAAAACGCCCTCGACCTCCAACAGCACAAACCCGGCACCCTCCCGGCCCACGCCCCCTACCTCCACCAGCGCACCGCAGGCCGCATCGGATCCCTCACCCGACTCATCCGCCAAGCCGCCATCACCGCCATCCACGACGGCACCGAACGCATCACCAAAACCACCCTCGACGCGGTACAACTCGACCACCTCGCCGAACAACACGCCCGCCCCACCCACGGCCGCTAACCCCGCCCATCAACCAGAGAAAACACCTCCGACCAGCGAAAACACCAACCGGGCCTTTACACGCTAGAACTACCTAAAACCCACCCACCCACGCTCCACGCAGAACACATAAACCCAGCTCACACACCCCGCCCACCCCGACCCAACCACCCACCCGGCCTCTCAACACACCCACAACACCCCAGGCCAGCAAACACCCGGCACACCAACAAAACCCCCACCGAGCGTTAGGAAGGTACCCAGCCGGTCGCGGGGGACCTGCACCGTCACCGGACCGACCTCCGTCATGACCTTCTTGGCCCGGTAGCCGTTGCGCATGTTGCCGCCCGAGCGCGACCCGCGCCCGCCGCTCCGGCCGGCCTCGACGGCCAGATGCTCGTCCATCTCGGCCTCCAGGGCGGCCTGCATCAGGTGCTGGGCCAGCTCGGGCAGCAGTCCGCCCTCACCCATCAGCCGCAGACCCTCACTGCCGCGGACCTTCTCGGCCGCAAGCGCGGCCAGCTCCTCCAGCAACTCGCTGGACAGACCATTGGGCGACACCGGCATCGACTTCACGTCGGCACCCTGGACACTGTCACCGGCCACAGCAAGCGACACGCTGCCGGCAGCCTCGATCAGGTGACCCGTCGTCGTACTCATCAGGTGACTCCTTCGGGGAGGAACACACCTAATTCATGACACTCCCCCGCGACATCAGGCCGGGCGGCGGGTCGAGGATTGCCAGCCGGTTGCGCTGCTCGGTGCAGTGCTTCACGACCTCGGCCATCCTGGCGGCGCCCGCGGCGTGGTCGGGTGCGGGTGGCTCCTTCTCGAAGGAGGCGTCTGCGGTCATGTCCCAGAGGCTGGGCACGGCGACCATGGTGACCTCGGGAACGGTCTCCAGAGCGGCGAGGCCGGTGCGGGCGTCCGCGTCCCCGTTCAGGACCTCGGGTGAGACAGCGTTCTGCGGGCTGGTGAAGCCCACCACGTAGCAGGCGCCCCCGCCGTTGGCAAAGAACCCGTAGACAGCTTCGGCCAGGGGAAGGCACCGTTGCCGCGCATGGATCGTGGCCGGGTCGGTCGCATCCGCGAGCTCCCTGGCGATCCCCGCAATGCTGTAGCGGGCGGCGAACTCCCGCCAGCTGCCGATCTTCTGCGGGACGACACGCTCGGCGTCGGTGAACGCCTTGGGGGTCGAGTCCGGATCGTCGTGGGCGCATGCCTTCGTGTAGCCGAGGAACGCCGGGACCGACGTGCTCGCCCCGGTGATCACGCGTACTCCACTGGGGAACTCTTGCGCGTATCCCCCTGGCGGGTTCTGGCTGGTCATCCACACTCCTTGAGGTGAGAGGGCCGCTGCTGGTGCGAACGGCGAAGCCCGTACCCACCCCAGCGCAGGGCGGCGCCCGGCCACCCCTCGCAGAGGCCAAACCACCTTTTCGGGTTAAACGTCTGCGCCTGCGTACCTGAGCTCCTTGGTGGCTCAGGCGGGTGACGGTGGTGGAGGTGCAGCGGGCCTGTTCGCGCGGGGCGGCGTTGTCGTAGTTGAGGACGACGATGGTGGCGGCCTCCAGACGTTTCTGGGTGCGCGGCAAAGTGGTCGTGATCAATATTTGGGCCACGAACAACTGGGACACCTGCGAATCAGGCTCCAACGCCTGAATGTGCTCCGGACCGGCGCCACTCCCCCGCCTGAAACCGGTCCCCGCGCCCCGCCCGCCGTCTCCACATCCCCATCTCCGCAGCACAGGAGGCGGGCCGCCGATCTCGACCGCCATGACACCGATGGACGGCCGGTCGCCCTGGAGCAGCGCACCGGGCACCCGGTCCGCTCCCAGTACAAGCTGCCCAGCTCCGCCCGTGACCACCGTCGATCAACTCTGCGGCGCGCACCCCCGCCGTCACACGCAGCGTCCAGGAACTGCGCGCCGCCGGCGTCACCGTGCTCCTCGGCCAGGGGGCGAGACACCCGGCGACTATGGGAAGAACACGTGCCGGACATCAGTGCGGTGAGCACGACGATGAGCAGCCACACCCCGGCCGCTATGCCTTCACCCGGCCGCCGGCGCCGGGCCTGCGGCAGCTGCGCGACCCGTACAGAGACGACGAGACGGGCGACGGAGAGGATGGATAGCCGCGGGCCCCTTGCCCGGGGTGCCCACCGCATTCATGCCACGTTCTCCTGGCCGGGGAAGCTCCCATCGTCGGTCGCGGCGGCATGTTCGGCGGGCGCGGTGAGGTGCCTGGTGGCGTCCAGGGTTTCCCGAATGTGCTGGGCGAGGGTGTGCTGGTCGGGGTCGTCGATCCAGCGTTCGAAGGCGACCTTGAACGCGGCGATCCCGATTTCGGCCGCGAGTGCTGCGGTGGTGGAATCCAGACCGCGTTCCCGAAGCGCGTGGGCGAGGGCGGAGACGAGTGAGGCCAGTTTGGCCAGTTCACGTTCCTGCAGTTCGGGATTGGCGGCGATGACGGCTTGGCGCTGCCGTACCAGTTCTGCGCGTTCTTCGAAGACCGGAGCGGCTTCGGTCAAGGCGTGGGTGATCACCTCCAGCGGCGCCAGAGGGGCGGCGGCGGTGGCCGTGGCGTGCGCGAGGACGTCAGCCAGGGCGTTGGGCTGGAAGAGGACTTCCCGTTTGTCGATGAAGTGCCGGTAGAAGGTGCGTTCGGTGACCTCGGCCCGGGCGGCGATCTCCGCCACGGTGGTGGCCTCGAAGCCCTTGTCGTTGTAGAGCTCCATCGCCGCCTTCTCCAGGCGGCCTCGTGCGTCGGGTTTCCATCGGCTCATGCTCCGATCCTACACATCGATGACAGAATCTGACATCAAAGCGATGACAGAGACTGACATGGGTGCTACGGTGATGTCACGAACTGACATCACGGCTCTCCGCCCCTGGTGGGGAGCCCGGAGCAAGGGGCAACCCCATGCGCGTATTCGTCACCGGAGCCTCCGGACATCTCGGCTCCGCCGTCGTCCCCGAACTTCTCGAAGCGGGACACCAGGTCGTCGGGCTGGCCCGCTCGGACAAGTCCGCCGCCGCGTTGACAGCTGTCGGCGCCGAGGTGCACCGAGGCGACCTCGACGATCTCGACAGCCTCGCCGCGGCCGCCGCCGCGGCCGACGGCGTCATCCACCTGGCCTTCAAGCACGACGCCATGTTCGCCGGCGACTTCGACGGCGCGGTCGCAGCGGATCTGCGCGCCATCGACGCGCTCGGGGACGCGCTCGCCGGCACCGGCAAGCCCCTGGTGACCACGTCGGGAACCGTGCTGTTCGCCTTCGCGGGACTGCAGGACGCACTCACCGAGGCCGACGCGCTCGACGCGGGCCCGCGGATCGACGCCGAGAACGCGGTGGTCGCACTCGCCGAGCGCGGCATCCGCTCGTCCGTCGTCCGGCTCACTCCGACCGTGCACAGCTCGCTCGACCACAACGGCTTCATCCCGACCTTCATCTCCATCGCCCGGTCCAAGGGCGTCTCCGCCTACGTCGGCGACGGGGCCAACCGCTGGCCCGCCGTGCACACGCTCGACGCGGCACGCCTGTACCGGCTGGCACTGGAATCCGCCCCGGCCGGGTCACGGCTGCACGCCGTCGACGACGAGGGCATCACCTTCCGCCAGATCGCCGAGGGCATCGGCCGCGGGCTGAACCTGCCCGTGGTCAGCATCCCGCCGACCGAGGCCGAGGCCCACTTCGGCTTCCTGAGCGCCCACGCCCAGGCCGACAACCCGTCCTCCAGCACGCTGACCCGCGACCTCCTTGGTTGGACGCCCGTCCAGGCTGGCCTCGTCGACGACCTCGGCCAGGGCCACTACTTCGACATCCACGCGACCACCCCGCGCTGAGGCCCCCCTTCTCCATCCCGGTCCGGTCGCCGCGCCCATCAGACGGCCCGGCGGACCCGGCCCGAACGACCCACCATCCCCTGCACGACCCGGCTGCTGCGCAGCCGAGAGGAAAGAACGACATGAGCACCAAGAACGCACACGAGCGGATCGACGCCGAACTCGCCGAGGTCCTGAAGGCGGTTCCCATGACTGAGGCGGGGGTGTTCGACCTCACCGACCTGGAGGGCACGCGCGCCGGCGTCCGCGCCTTCGCTGAGGCGATCGCGGCCCAGATACCGGATGAGCCGTCCGTGTCGGTCGAAGAGGTCGCCGTGGTCCGCCCGGACGGATCCACCCTCCTCATCCGGCTGCTGCGACCCGCCGAGGCAGCCGGGCCCCTTCCGGTGCTGCTCTGGTTCCACGGCGGCGGGCAGGTCCTCGGGTACGCGGCCCAGGACGATCCCACCCTCAAGCACCTGGTCTTGGAGGTCGGCTGCGTCGTTGCCTCCGTCGACTACCGGCTCGCGCCGGAGGCGCCCGCCCCGGCTGCCGCCGAGGACGGACTGCTCGCCTATCGCTGGCTTCGCAGTCAGGCGGCCTCGCTCGGCATAGACGAGAGCCGCGTCGCCCTGGCCGGGCAGAGCGGCGGCGGTGGTATCGCCGCAGCCACCGCGCTCATGATCCGCGACCAGGGCGAGCCGGCGCCGCTGTTCCAGGCGCTGAGCTACCCGATGCTCGACGACCGCAACACCACCGCGTCCAGTCACGAGGTCACCGACATCGGCATCTGGGACCGCGCAACCAACATCCTGGCCTGGAACCTGATCCTCGGGGACCGCGCCGGCGCCGACGAGGTGCACCCGTACAGCGCACCCGCGCGCGCGACGGACCTCACCGGCCTGCCGCCCACCTTCATCGCAGCCGCCGAACTCGACGTCTTCCGCGACGAGGACCTGAGCTACGCGACGCGGCTCCAGGCCAGCGGCGTGCCCGTCGAACTGCACCTGTACCCCGGCGCCTACCACGCCTGGGACCTCTTCGCCCCCGAAGCCGCGATCAGTGCCACCTATGTCCACACCTGGTACGGATACCTGCGCCGCCAGTTCACTGCCCGTCAGCCCTGAGCATCCGGTTCGCGGCCCGGCCGCGCGGCGATGGCCGGCAGGTCGCCACACGGGTCTGCTGACAGCCGGTAACCCGCCGAGGAAGCCGGCACCCACGTCGGTTTCCTCGGCCCCGTGCTCTGGCCCCCGCAACTCGACGTCGAGCACCCGGACCCGGGCCCGGACCCGGTCCCTCACGAACGGCAACCCCGCCAGGTCCGACCTCATCGGCGACCTCGACCAGGGCCAGTTCGAGACCGCCCCCACACCTCCTCGACCCGGCCTCGCGCGGCCCGCACCGGCAGCACCAACACCGCCGCCCGTTCTCGCCCACATGCGAACCGCGCCCGCGCCTCATCCCTGCTTCAGCTTCTGTGAATCCCCCTGAGGAAACTCCCATGACAACACCAACGGCCACACGGCCACACCCCCCGGCCACAAGAAAGGCATGGCAGACCGCCCTGCTGCTCCCCGTGCTGTGCGGCGTGCAGTTCATCGACGCCTTCGACGTGGCGGCGATGGGCCCCGCACTGCCCAAGATCCAGCAGGCGCTCGGCATGACACCGCAGACGCTCCAGTGGGTGGTGACCGCCTACGTCCTGGGATACGGCGGGTTCCTGCTTCTGGGCGGCCGACTGGCCGACCTGTTCGACCGCAAGCGACTGCTGCTGGTCGCACTGGCCGTGTTCGTCCTGGCCAGCATCGTGGGCGGCCTCGCCACCAGCGCCACCGTGTTGATCGCGGCCCGCCTCATCAAGGGCGTCACCGCTGCCTTCACCGCCCCCGCAGCCCTGTCGATCCTGCTGCACACCTACGACGACGAAGCCAAGCGGCACAAGGCCCTCGGGGCGTTCCTGTCGATCTCGGCGATCGGTTTCACCGGCGGCCTGGTCCTCGGCGGCCTGATGGCGGCCGGCACCTGGCGGCTGGTCCTGCTCGTGCCCGCTGTTCTCGCACTGGTCCTGCTGATCTTGGCCCCCATGGTCATCCCCCGCCCCGAGGCGCAAGCCGAGCGCCAGCGCGTCGACGTACTCGGGGCGCTGACGGTCACCACGGCCCTGATGGCCCTCGTCTACGGCGTCTCCCTGAGCTCCAGCCACGGCTGGAGCAGCAGCCTCACGATCGGCTCCCTCGCGGCGGCCGCCGTTCTCGGTGCCGCCTTCGTCCAGATGCAGCGGGTGCGTCGCTCTCCGCTCGTCCCGCTGGCGATCTTCCGCAGGCCCGGTCTCGCCCGCGGCAACATCACGATCCTCCTGCTCCAGGGCAGCTACATCGCCTGGCAGTTCGTCGCCACGCTCTACCTCCAGAACGCCCACGGCTGGTCGCCCCTCGAAGTAGGGCTCATCTTCGCGCCGGGCGGATTCCTCACCCTGCTGACCGCGCAGCGCTGGGCCGGGCAAGTCATGCGGCGCGGCGCCTGGCCGATCGCGACCGCGGGCATGGTCCTCATGCTCTTCGGCATCCTGTGGACGGAGACGCTCGGATCGCTCGACAGCATCCTGGTCTTCGGCATCGCCACCATCGTTATGGGGCTGGGCTTCCCCATGAGTTACGTCGGCGCGAACATCAGCGCCATCGCCGGAGCCCGCCCCCAGGAACACGGCCTCGCCTCCGGCCTGTTCATCGCCTCCGCGCAGGTGGGCAGCGGAGTCGTCCTCGGCGTCGTGGCCACCGTCTTCGGCCACGCTGTCCATGCCGACGTGGCGGACTACCGCGCCGGGCTCGCCGTCACCCTCGCCGCCGCCGTCCTGGCCACTGCGGCCTGCCTGACCGGACTACGCCGACGCACCGCCGCGACCGGTCCGAACCAGGCGTCCCCGGCATCCGACACGCTGGACGCCTGACGGCGGTGCACCGGCCGGCCCCTGCAACGCCTGGGCAGCTCGGCCCAGGGCGTTACGCTACACCAGCGAGAGACCGGCTGAACACCACACCCGCCGAACAACCCGCATCCGCGCTACTTTCCGACGAGAGGCCCCGCCCTGGGCGGGGCCTCTCGCAAACGACCCCCTTTGCCAGAGCAAGATCGAAAGTGCGCCCCCGGGTATCTGTTGATCTTCGATCGGTTCTCAGAACTCGTTCTCACTCACAAACGGGTCGAGCCCCCTTCTGAGACTTGCATTGTGCGAAGATCCGGGCCCATGACGGACCCTCACAACCCCTCGGCGGCCGACACGGACGACGTCGAACGCCACCCCTGCCCTCGCTGCGGCGTCCAGCCCGGATCGCCCTGCCGCTCGCGCGGCGGCGCGGTCGCCGGCACTTACCACACCGGCCAGTTCACGAAGGTGCCCCGCTTGAAGAAGGCGCTGCGCGTACCCACCCCGGCCGACCGAGGACCCGGGCAGCCGTGGCGGCCAGGCACTCCGCCCCCAGCCCCCGTTGCCGAGGACGCCCCGGGCGGAGACATCCGAATCGGCTACGCACGCTGCTCGCACCTCAGCCAGGATCTCGACTCCCAGCTCGACGCGCTCACCGCGCACGGCATCCCCCGAGACAAGATCTTCAGCGAGAAGATCAGCACCCGCGTACGGGTGCGCCCCCAGTTCGAGAAGGCGCTCCGTATGGCACGGGAGATCAAGGCGCACGCCCCGCACTGCCGGGTCATCATCACCGTCTACGAGATGAAGCGGCTGGGCCGCGACGCCGCCGAACTCACCGCGCTCGCCGACCACCTCACCGCCCACGGACTGGTCCTGGAGATGCTCGCCGGACCCCTGCCCGGCCTCTACGACCCCACCGGGCCGGGCAAGCTGCTGTTCGCATTTCTCGCAGCGATGGCAGAGGCGGAGCGGGAGAACATCCGGGAGTCGACGCTGGAAGGGCTCGACACCGCGGCCCGGAAGGGCAAACACGGCGGCCGGCCACCGGTCATCACCGACGACATGCTCCACACCGTGCTCCGGCGCCGGGCGAACGGGGAGTCGGTCGAGCAGATCCAGCCCGACCTGATCATCCCCACCGGGAAGCGCAAGGGACAGAACCCGTCCGTCGCCAGCATCTACCGGGCGCTCGCCGAGCACGCCAAGCGCGAGGCATACCCCGAAGCCATCGAACAGGCACACACCGACTTCGCCGCCCTCCAGCCCGGCGAACTCCCCGGCCCGCGCACGCCGGCGACGGAACCCGCTCGGTGACACGGCGCCGCGTCAGCCGCTACCGCTAATTCCCGTTCCGATACTCCCCAAGGGCCCTGCCGCCGCTGCTCTGCTCATCCCCGCAACCGCCCACGCCACCACCGCCGACGCCACGCGGCGTGCACCCGGCGAGACCGTCACCCTGCCCGTTACCGACGCCCTCGGGCGGCTGCCGGTCCGTGACGAGGACCGCACCGGATACCAGCGCGACAAATTCCGGCACTGGATCGACGCCGACAAGGACGGCTGCAACACCCGGGCAGAAGTACTGAAGGCCGAGGCCGTCATCGCCCCCGAGCAGGGCGCCAACTGCACGCTCACCGGGGGCGAGTGGTTCTCCCCGTATGACAGCCGCTACATCGAGGGGCCCCGCGGCCTCGACATCGACCACCTGGTCCCGCTCGCCGAAGCCTGGGACTCCGGCGCCTCCGCCTGGGCCCCGAAACAACGCGAAGAGTACGCCAACGACCTGGGCGACGACCGTGCACTGATCGCGGTGTCCGCGGCCAGCAACCGGTCGAAGGCCGACCAGGACCCGAGCACCTGCCTCCCGCCGGCCAAGGACTACCACTGCCAGTACGTCACGGACTGGGTCGCCGACAAGACCCGGTGGGGGCTCAGCATCGACGCCACCGAGAAGACCGCCCTCACCGCCGTACTCAACAGCTGCCCCGACATCCCCATCACCGTGACACTGGCCAGGTAGTCCAGCTACCACCCCACGCCCCACCGAAATCGCCCGCCGCCGACGCCCGATGAACCGGCGGCGGGCCCATGACCGTCATCAAGAAGGAGCCGCCCCCGAGGAGGGCCGCTTCCGCGACGGGCACGCCCCGGGGCAGGCCGGCTGCACCGGAGGCCCGCTCACCGACGGACACAGTCAGACCTCGATGCAGGCGACGACCACGACCGCCGTGCGCAGGGCGGGAACCCAGCAGAGCAGGCGTACGCGCTCGACCCCGTCGGTGTCCTGGCGCAGCCGAGGGCCGACGGTATCGCCGGGCAGCGCCTCACCGAGGTCCGGGCGACGGAGACGACGACCAGGGCGCGGTCCAAGGCGTGGGTCTCCCGCCTCGCTGGCGATGTTCTCCAGCTGCTTGGCGGCAGCGTCGGAGGAGGCGATCCGGGCACGGCGCGGGCCGGGGTGCGGGCCATCAGGCGACGGCCGGACGCTGGCGAGCAAGCCGGGCGAGGTGGGCCTCGCACAGGTCCTCCCACGGCGTGCAGTCCTCCACCGGCGGCAGTCCGTCGCCGTCCTGGTCCACGTCGTCACCGCGCCGCGCACCAAATGGCGCGTGATGCGCGCCCCAGCCACCGAGACGCGGGCGCCGACACCCGTACACGACCCGGACCGGGCCGCCCACCGCACCCGCACCCGCACCCGCACCCGCGCCGACGCAGGAGACACAGCATGAGCACCGAGCAGCATGTCGCGGACGCAGAGGAGGTTTCATACACCCACCCGACCAAGATCACCCGACCAGGAACCACGCTCGATCAGAACCGTCCCCGTGATCGATAGGACAACGGCTTCTCACCGTCTCCGGGGACGTTTTAGGCGATCCGCCGGCATCCCCTGAACCGGCTGTTCGGTGTCCTCGCGGGCTCTGGTGCCCAGGGTGACGGGCAGCCCCTGCGGCAGGTATGCCCCGGCTGCCGGCATGGCGGGCCGCCCGGACACAGAGGCGTCCGTGTCCCCGTCCGCCACGACCGGGACATACCCCGCCCGGCCAGAAGCAGTAACAGGGCCCCAGGGCAAGGACCCCACCCCGTCCCCCGTCCAGGGATACACGGGGGACGCAGCCCCCAGCCCCCACGCCCCCGGCTCCTGCGTGGCCTGCGTCTGTGTGAGTGTGTCCGTCCCGGGAGGATGGACGTCCCATGCCGCCCCGGGCGGGTATCCACCGGTGTAGGGCACGGCAGGATTGACCGGAGCAGACCAGAACCCGGACCCCCCCGACGCCCCGGACAGCGTGTCAACGCTCCCGCCGCCAAACCCGCCCGGTACCAACCCACCCCCGGAACCGCCGGACAGTACCTCCGCGAACCCCGGCCGCCCCTCCGGGAATCCGGGCTGCACAGGCTGCGCGGGAGGGACATCGTCACCCTGGCCCAGAGGGATACCGTCCTGTGTCCACGGCATCCCCGTACCGGGCGGCAGACCCCTGCCGGCCTGCCACAAGCCCGGCCCGCCGCCATGGCTCCCCTCACGCCCCCCGGCCAGGAACGGATCCCCCACGGCACCGGTCGCACCGGTGGTACCGGCGGCGAGTTGCTCCTGCCAGGCGGGCACCGCTGCCACCGGCAGCGAAGAAACAGACGCGGCAACCGGACGCCACTGCCCGGACAGCAGAACCGGCACGGCAGAAGAACCCGCCCTCTTCACACCGCTCTCCCGTTCTACACCCTGATCGATGTAGAAACTGCCGTCCTCCCGCGGCAGCAGCGGAATCTGCGCATCCCGCAGTACCTTCTCCTCCGCAGGACTCGCCTTGCAGCCAGGCTTGAGGAGATCGTGCATCCGCCGCCGGGCCCTGGCCTCCCCCGCGGGCGCGCCTTTCCTGCTCTGTGTCGGCAGTACGCCATGCGGGACCAGGGCAGAGGAACCCTCTGTCAGCCCGTACAACTCCGCGATGGCCACGGCACTGTCGAACCCGGCCACTGCAGCAGCCTCATCACTCTCCCGCTCTACACCCGGAGCGATGCAGAAACTGCCGTCCTGCCGCCGCAGCAGCGGAATCCCCGCCTCCCGCAGCACCTCCACCTCCGCAACACTCGCCCGGCGGTCAGGCTCGAGGAGATCGCGCATCCGCCGCCGGGCCCTCGCCTCCCACTCAGGCGCGCCTTTCCTGCTCTGTGTCGGCAGTACGCCGTGCGGGACCAAGGCGGTGGAACCCTCTGTCAGCCCGTACAACTCCGCGATGGCCTCGACCCGGGCCGTTGCAGCAGCCTCATCACTCACCCGCACTACACCCTGATCGATGTAGAAACTGCCGTCCTGCCGCCGCAGCAGCGGAATCCCCGCCTCCCGCAGCACCTTCGCCTCCGCAGCATTCGCCCGGTACTCGGGCTTGAGGAGCGTGTGCATCCGCCGCCGGGCCCTCGCCTCCCCGGCGGGTGCGCCTTTCCTGCTCTGTGTCGGCAGTACGCCGTGCGGGACCATGGCGGTGGAACCCTCTGTCAGCCCGTACAACGCCGCGATGGCCACGGCACTGTCGCCCCGGGCCGTTGCAGCAGCCTGATCACTCTCCCGCTCTACACCCCGGTCGATGTAGTGACCGTCCTGCCGCTGCAGCAGCGGAATCCCCGCCTCCCGCAGCACCTCCACCTCCGCAGGACTCGCCCGGTACTCGGGCTTGAGGAGCGTGTGCATCCGCCGCCGGGCCTTCGCCTCCCCCTCAGGCGCGCCTTTCCTGCTCTGCGTCGGCAGCACGCCGCGCGGGACCAGGGGGAGTGAGCCGTCCTGCGGGAAGTACAGAGCCCGGATCCCGGCCGCGGACTGGTCACGGCCACCACTACCAGCATGCTGATCCATAATCTCACCGTCTCCGGGGACGCTTTAGGCGATCCGCCGGCATCCCCTGAACCGGCAGTTCCGTGTCCTCGCGGGCTCTGGTGCCCAGGGTGACGGGCAGCCCCTGCGGCAGGTACCCCCCGGCCGCCGACGTGGCGGGCCGCCCGGACACAGAGGCGTCCGCGTCCCCGTCCGCCACGACCGGAACATACCCCGCCCGGCCAGAAGCAATAACAGGATCCCCCGGCAACGACCCCACCCCGTCCCCCGCCCGGGAATACACGGGGGACGCAGCCCCCAGACCCCACGCCCCCAGCTCCCCCGCCGCCAACTCCTGCGTGGCCTGCGTCTGTGTGAGTGTGTCCGTCCCGGGAGGATGGACGTCCCATGCCGCCCCGGGCGGGTATCCACCGGTGTAGGGCACGGCAGGATTGACCGGAGCAGACCAGAACCCGGACACCCCCGACAGCGTGTCAACGCTCCCGCCGCCAAACCCGCCCGGCACCAAGACATCCACGTCCCCGCAGACCATCGGACCCGGCCCGCCCCCGGAACCGCCGGACAGCCCCTCCGCAAAAAACCCCGGCCGAACCTCCGCAAACCCGGGCTGCACAGGCTGTGCGGGAGGGACATCGTCACCCTGGCCCAGAGGGATACCGTCCTGTGTCCACGGCATCCCCGTACCGGGCGGCAGACCCCTGCCGGCCTGCCACAAGCCCGGCCCGCCGCCATGGCTCCCCTCATGCCCGCCGGTTGCGGGCGGGTCCCCGACAGCACCCACCGCACCCGTCGCACCGGTGGCACCGGCGGCGAGCTGCTCCGGCCAGGCGGGCACCGCTGCCACCGGCAGCGAAGAAACAGACGCGGCAACCGGACGCCACTGCCCGGACAGCAGAACCGGCACGGCAGAAGAACCCGCCCTCTTCACACCGCTCTCCCGCACTACGCCCGGAGCGATGTAGAAACCGCCGTTCTCCCGCTGCAGCAACGCAATCCCCGCCTCCCGCAGCACCTTCACCTCCGCAGGACTCGCCCGGTGGCCAGGCGTGAGGAGATTGTGCATCCGCCGCCGGGCCCTCGCCTCCCCCGCAGGCGCGCCTTTCCTTCCCCGTGCCGGCAGTACGCCGCGCGGGACCAGAGCAGAGGAACCCTCTGTCAGGCCGTACAACTCCGCAATGGCACTGGCCCTGTCGACCCGGACCACTGCAGCAGCCTCATCACTCACCCGCTCCACACCCGGATCGATGCAGAAACTTCCGTCCTGCCGCCGCAGCAGCGGAATCCCCGCCTCCCGCAGCACCTTCACCTCCGCAGGACTCGCCCGGTGGCCAGGCGTGAGGAGATTGTGCATCCGCCGCCGGGCCCTCGCCTCCCC
>NZ_JBHJUV010000090.1:0-9276 GCF_042268025.1 Streptomyces sp. NPDC056161 | reverse complement strand
CCTCAGGCGCGCCTTTCCTCCTCAGCGTCGGCAGTGCGCCGCGCGGGACCAGGGGGAGTGAGCCGTCCTGCGGGAAGTACAGAGCCCGGATCCCGGCCGCGGACCGGTCACGGTCACCACTACCAGCATGCTGATCCACAAAATCCTCCATCACATAAACCCAACCCGCCACCGAGCCCCTTCAAAACAGCCGCCAGAGCAGGCGGCACCCCGGCCGCCGCCCCACCCCCCGTCACCACCACCCGCACCCCCTCCAGGGACCCAGAAACACACAGTTTCTCACCCCCAGCGGACGACAGGCAGACGGGAGTTGACCGACGATGGTGAGGGTGGCCTGGGCGCCGCCGACGCACGCGGCCCGGCACGCGGCAGGCAGCAGTCTCACCACGTGGTCGACGCCGCCCAGCAGCTCGGGATCGGGGATGCCGCAATCGGCGGCCAGACGGGTGCTGCGATGTACCGCCTACATGACAGTACGCAACCTGAGGATCTACCGCTTCATGACAGCCACCCATCCGGAAGGCACCACCACGTACCAGCAGCCAGCCATCGCCATAGGCTAGAGACCTGCGCGAACATGGTTCTCCTGATTAACCGTCACTGTCATACGCTCGATGACACGAAGCCGACACATCACAGCCGGGCCCCAGGGATGTCAGGCCGCGGCATGACCGGGACCACAGGTGTGGTGCACGGGGCCTTGCGCAAGATTCACCCGACGGGAGGCCGTCCAGTGTTCAGGGGCGCCGGCCCAGGCGCTCACGGATCGCGCGCCGTTCGGCTTCTTCGCGGGCGAGGGACTGCCGGTGGACTTCGGGGTCACGGTGGGTCTCGATGGCCTGGCGCACGATCGTGGCCAGGATGTCGGGCGGCAGGGCCTCGGCCTGGGTGGTGGCGGTGCCGGAGAAGGAACGCCGGTCGGTCGCCTTCGGCGGGGCGGTCGGCAGGTTGTAGGTGGCGATCTGCCCGGAGGTGACCGCGACCCGCTCGACGTCCACCACAGCGCCTGCGGCCTCGGCGAACGCGATCACGTCCTCGGCGAGCAAGCAAAACAGGTGCTCACCACTCGCGTCGTAGTCGCCGATGCTTCTCCGGGGTGGCTTTGTAGGTGAGTTTCAGGAACGTCTGGTGCTCAGCGGCGGGAACACCTGGTTCCACGGGAGAGTGATGTCGCTGAGTTCTGGAAACACCTCGGTGCTTGCTTCGGGACCATGGTTGTGCTCTGCACGACGAGGGGGCCGGGGTGTTGCCGAAGTCCAAGGTCGATCTGTACGCGGCGATCCGCCGTGATGCCAGGACTGGTATGGCGACGCGCGCGCTCATGCGGAAGTACGGCGTTGGCTATGAGACCGTGCAGCGGGCTCTGGTGTCGGCCCTGCCGGAGCCGCGCAAGAAGATGAGGCCGCGGGCGACGCGCCTGGATCCCTACAAGCCGGTGATCGACGCCATTCTGAAGGCGGATCTGACCGCGCCGCGGAAGCAGCGGCACACGGTCAAGCGGATCTACGACCGGCTTCTCGACGAGCATGACGCCGTCGACATCTCCTACCAGATGGTCCGCACTTACGTCGCCGAACGCCGTGGGGAAATCCGTCTCCAGGCTGGCAAGGGGGTGGTCGACGCGTTCGTCCCGCAGACCCACCGGCCAGGAGCCGAGGCCGAGGTCGACTTCGGAGACGTCACCATCAAGTTGGCCGGCAAGCTGGTGACCTGCTACCTGTTTGCCTTCCGGCTGTCGTACTCGGGCAAGGCCGTCCACCGCATCTTCGCCTCGGCAGGGCAGGAGGCGTTCTTCGAAGGCCACGTCCACGCTCTCAACGTGCTGGGCGGAGTGCCGACCGGGAAGGTCCGCTACGACAACCTTAGGGCCGCCGTCGACCAGGTGCTGGGCCTCTCACGTCGCAGGATCGAAGCCGAACGCTGGACTGCCTTCCGCTCGCACTATGTCCATGTTCCCGTGGGTTCCCGCCGCCTCCCAACTGCGTCGACGACCTCGATGGCTGCTTGATCTGGGGCTTCCGGCCTCCTGGACACGATCGGGTGATTGCTGCTCGTTTCTCAGAAATCCTGAAGTCTCCTCGGCTGTCATGGCGGAGTCGCTGGATAGCTGAAGAGGAGGAACGGGATGGCACTGGCCGTCGTGCGCGATCTGCGGCCGGAGCTCCGGCTGGAGACTTCCGAGGAGGTCGCGGCCTTCGAGCAGGATCTGCTGGCTGAGTTCGTTCTTGCCCGGGCCTCTGCCGGAGTTCTCGACGACACCATCCGCGGTGACGTCGGCCCCGTTCTCGCGCTGCGGGAATGGTTCGGTCGGCCTCTGTGGGAGATGGAGGCCCAGGACCTCGACCGGTACTTCGGGCGGCACCGCCGTGACTCAGCCTCGGGCACCAAGGTCCGCCAGGCAGCGGCCTTCGCCGTGTTCTTTGAGTTCCTCGAACTACGGCACAAGGCCGGCATCCACGCGGCCACCGGCTTCGTCGTCGAGTCCCCGCTGGATGAGATGAACCGGCCCCGCGGTGGCACCTCCGCGAGGCTGCGGATCCCGCCGCCGGAAGCGGAGGTCACCGCGCTCTTCGGCGGCTGGCGGTGCGACATGGAAGAGGCACGCAAGTACGCTCCGGCCGCCCGGAACTACACCGCCTCGCGGCTGGCCAGCCTCATTGGACCGCGGATCTCGGAACTGTGCCTGCTGCGGATCGGCGACGTCCGATGGGACCTGGGGCGGTTCGGCAAGGTTCTCCTCAAGGGGAAGGGCAGCCAGGGCCGTGGCAAGAAGGAACGGCTCGTCCCACTCATCAACGGCTCCCGTGACCTGCTGGAATGGTGGATCACTGGGCCGCGCTGGGAGTTCGACGACAAGGTCAACGACCCTCGTGCACCGCTGTTTCCCTCGGAACGCAGATACGGCGACGGCTCCAGCAGGGCCGTGACCGACGACGCTCTGCGGACCGGCCTTGCCGAGGCGGTCGCCCGGCATCTTCCGCACCAGGTCGGCCAGCTCACACCGCATGTGCTGCGGCACTTCGCTGCTTCGGATCTCTACCGCAACGGCATGGACGTCGTTGTCATCCAGGAGATCCTCGGACACGAATGGCTCAACACGACCATGATCTACGTACACGTCGAGAAGTCCCACGTCGAAGATGCCTGGATCCGAGCGGGGCAACGGGCCACGACGCGATTCGGGGGTACATGCCGATGAAGTGGAACCTGCGGATGGTCGCCGCACAGCGCGACATCTGGAAGGCATCCGAACTCCAACGGATGCTGGCGGACGCCGGATTGGTGATCTCTGCCGGCAAGATGTCCCACCTGTGGTCCGGACGGCCACTGACCGTCCGCCTGGCCGACCTCGACATCATCTGCGAGGTGCTGGACTGCACGACCGCCGACCTCCTCGTCCCAGAAAAGACCGGCGTCCGGCAGGAGACCACGACGCTGGAGTCGGAGAAGCAGGTCGTCGGCGGCAGCCCGATCACCCATCAACGCCGGCCAGGCCGCTCGGGACCGCCGCTATGAGCACGACGCCCGTCCGGCGGTCACGACCCTGGGCCACCCGCAGCTGCCGAGACTGCTTTGGATGGGGCTGGATCGACCGCCCACGCTGCAAAGCATGCTGGGGCTTCACCTCGAAGGCCAACAGCTGGCACTGCGACGTCTGCGCACGTGAGGTCGCCGCGATGGACGGGATCTGCCGCCTCTGCCGCCGCCAGGGCAGCCTGATCGCCGGCCCGGACAACAAGACCCGCGTCGACCTGACAGTGGCGGCCCGCACCGGACACCAGCTCTTTATCATCGGCACCCTGCGACCACGCGGCGGCCCACTCCCACGGCCGGTTCCGCCGGAACCGAAACCACCGCGGCCGCACTGTGTCCCGGCCCGTTGGACGGAGTTGCTGCTGTTCGAGATGCCGCGCGACCTTCGCGGCGTCAGCAGCAAGGCCCCACCACTCGATCCTCAGCTGTTCGCATCCTTGAGTGCGCGGGCGGCCCGGATCGCGGAGCTGCGCGGCTGGCCGCCCCGGACTCTCGGCTCAGTGCGCCGCGGCATCCGCATTCTCTGCGCGGTTCACCGGCCGGAGGAGCGAATCCGGGCCTCGACGATCACCCAGCTCACCCACACGGCAGTGCCGGCCAACCACGTCCTGGAGGTATTCGAGGAGCTCGACGTCTTCCTCGACGACCGGCCCGACTCGCTCGACGCCTGGTGCGAGGAAAACCTGTCCTTCCTTGCAGCAGATGTCCGCACTGAGTTGGCGGTCTGGATCGACATCCTGCGGCACGGGACCCCTCGTCGCAGGCCACGTGCCCGAGCAACGGTCATCACCAACCTGAGGAGCATCCTGCCGTTCCTGACCGAGTACGCCGGTAGGTACACAACCCTGCGGCAGGCCACACGCGACGACATCACCAGCTGGCTCGCCGAACGGCCCCATCGTGCCTACGACGCCAGTGCCTTGCGGTCGCTGTTCGGCACCCTCAAGGCTGAGCGGCTGGTCTTCGCCAACCCGATGCGAGGAGTCAAGGGCGGCAAGCTGGCGATCAAGATCCCCTCGTCTCTTACTGCGGACGAGGTGAAGTCTGTGGCTCGCGCTGCATCGCAGGATCCGGCCGTTCGCGTGGTCGTGGCCTTGTCCGGCATCCATGCACTGCCCGCCCGCCAGATCCGCGCGATGCTGCTGGAGCAGGTGGACCTACCCGGCCGCCGGCTCGACCCCGGGGGTCTGAACCGTCCGCTGGACGACTACACCGCCGAGGCGATCGACGAGTATCTCGCCTATCGCCATCACCGCTGGCCGAACAGCACCAACCCACACCTGCTGGTCAGCCGGAACACAGCCACGACGACAACGGCAGTGGGCACGTTCTGGATGGACAGGCTGTTCAAGGACCTACCCGTGGGCGTCGACCGACTACGGCAGGACCGCATCCTGGAGGAGGCTCTGGCCAGTGGAGCGGATCCACTCCACCTCGCGCACGTGTTCTCACTCGGCGCCAAAACCAGCCTCCGCTACACGAACGCCGTCGCCGTCTCGGCCGCCGAGCACGAGTCCGTCCCTTGAGCTGACGGACCGCTTCCCGTGAGAGGCTGGGCGGCATGGGCGGGGCGTCGAATGGTGAGTTTTCCGGGAAGTTTTTGGCTGCGATCGAGGTCGGTGATGTCTGCAGCGGGATCGTGGCAGAGGTAACTCCACGAGGTGTGTCGGTGACCTTGGACGGATTTCCCGCGCGCCCTCTGGGGTTCGTGGGGCCGCTAGATCTGTCCTGGGTCCGGTTCTCGGCGGCGGAAGTTGAGGTAGGCGGCCGAATCACGGCTGAGGTGACCGCCATCGACCTGGAGCAAAGCCGAGCCTGGATGTCCATGGCCGCCACGGAGAACCCCGAGCTCTGGGCATTCCTGAAAAGCCTCCGTGCCGGCGAAACACTGACGGGCCAGATCGGGTCAATCGAGTCGTTCGGAGTCTTCGTCGCGCTGGACGAGGGCCCGGACCATCCGGTCTTTCCCGGCGTCGGGTTCATCACGATGCCTCAGCTGTCCTGGCGATACTTCGAGGCAGCTTCGGACGTCGTTCAGGTGGGACAGCGCGTTTCGTGCGAGTTCCTTCAGTTCGACACAACGAACGGAGAGGCCAGGCTGTCCCTGCGAGCGACGCAGCCCGACCCATTCCAGACCTTCGCCGAGACCACCAAGGTGGGCCAGACGCTGCAGGGACGGGTCACCAAGCTGGTCCCGTTCGGAGCGTTTGTACAGGTCACCGACGACATCGAGGGACTGGTCCATCTTCAAGAGCTCACCTGGACGCCTGTCGAGGCTCCAGAAGTGGTCGTTCAAGTCGGCGACGAGATCACGGTCGTCGTCACAGAGATCGACCGAGAGCAACGCAGGCTGGCCCTCTCCCGCCGACAGGCTTCTACGGCTCTGGAGTGACCTCTTTAGACCTCGCCGCAACCTGAAGCAAGCCCTGAACCACCGTCTTCGTTCCGGCAAACTGCTCTCCTGACACCGTGGGTTCGTCGCGACCACCCTTCAGAATTCGCGAACCCACGGAAGATCGGTCTGGATGCGCTCTACTGCCAGCCCGGCATCCGCGGCGCCCATGAGAAGGGCGGCGTCGAGGGCCAGATCGGCTGGTTCCGCCGCAACCACCTGGTCCCCGTCCCCGAAGTGGCCACGCTCGCCGAACTCAACGAGATGATCGACCGGTGGGACCAGCAGGACGATGCCCGCCGCATCCGCTCCCGCCCCCGCACGATCGGCGAGTACTTCGCGGCCGAGCGGCCGCTCTTGGCGCCGCTGCCGGAAGAACCGTTCGAGACAGGCCGGCTGTCGACACCACCAGTCGACCGCTACAGCCAGATCTGCGTCCGAATGAACCGCTACTCGGTCCCGGTCCGGCTGATCGGCCGAACCGTCCGAGTCATGCTCCACGCCTCCGAGCTCGTCGTCTACGACGGCCGCGAGGAAGTCGCCCGGCACGAGCGGCTCATCGCCCGCAACGAATCCCGCCTCGATCTCGACCACTACCTGGAAGCCTTGATCCGCAAGCCCGGTGCCTTGCCTGGCGCCACCGCTCTCGACCAGGCCCGGGCCGCCGGCCGGTTCACCCCCATACACGACGCCTGGTGGGATGCCGCTGTCAAAGCCCACGGCGAACGCAACGGCACCCGGGCTCTGATCGAAGTCCTCCTGCTCAGCCGCCACCTGCCCCACGAACACCTCGTCACCGGTCTTGCCGCGGCTCTGAAAACTGGCGCCCTCACCGCCGATGCCGTCGCACTGGAAGCCCGCAAGGCGGCCGACGCTGACACCGGGGCCGAGGAGCCACCACAGGCGACGACCACCGGCCAGTCCAGGGCGCCCTCTCTACCCGCGACTGTCCGCTCCCGTCTGCCACCCGACAAGCGGCCTCTGCCCTCCGTCGCCCATTACGACCAGCTCCTGCGGCTCCGTCGACCCGACCACCCCACCCCATGAAGAGGAGAACGCCGTGACCCTTCCCCGCCAGCGAGGACTCACCGAGCAGGCCGCCACCACGGCCGTCGACCAGGCATGCCGCATGCTCCGGCTGCCCACAATCCGCTCCCAGTTCCCCGAACTCGCCGAAACCGCCGGCCGCGAGCAGATGTCCTACCTCGGCTTCCTCGCCGAGCTCCTGCTGGCCGAGTGCGACGACCGGGCCCGCCGTCGTTCCGAGCGCCGCATCAAGGCCGCCGGCTTCCCTCGTGACAAGTCGCTTCGAAAGTTCGACTTCGACGCCAACCCGAACATCGACGCGGCCATGATCCACACTCTCGCCAAGTGTGAATGGATCAAGAAAGGGCTGCCCCTCTGCCTGATCGGCGACTCCGGCACCGGCAAGTCCCACCTGCTGATCGCGCTCGGCACCGAGGCCGCGATGGCCGGCTACCGGGTGAAGTACGTCTTGGCGACGAAGCTGGTCAACGAGCTGGTCGAGGCAGCCGACGAGAAGCAGCTGACCAAGACCATCGCCCGCTACGGCCGTGTCGACCTGCTCTGCATCGACGAGCTGGGTTACATGGAGCTCGATCGCCGGGGCGCTGAGCTCCTCTTCCAGGTCCTGACCGAACGAGAGGAGAAGAACAGCGTCGCCATCGCCTCGAACGAGTCGTTCTCCGGCTGGACCAAGACCTTCACCGACCCCCGCCTCTGCGCGGCCATCGTCGACCGCCTCACCTTCGGCGGCAACATCATCGAAACCGGCACCGACTCCTACCGCCTCGCCACCACCCGGGCCCGCGCCGAACAGCGGAACTCAGGCTGACCCCAACATGGGCAGCTCGATCGGCAGGAGTCTGGGGCGTGGTCAGCGATAGTCGTTGAGCCAGTCGCCCGGGATCAGGTCACGAACGCGGTCGATGGCTTCTGTCGTCCGACCACGGGCCAGGATGGCCGCGCCGTCGTCATCGCGCACAAGGACGTCTTGGCCCAGGAACCACCGGGTCTCCTCGCCAATGGGATACGTGGGGAACGGCAGTCGGACGAAGTTCGTCTCCAGTAGCTCGAGGCTGTCTTCGTCCGGGTCGAGGAAGTCGCAGAGCTCTTCATCGGCCTGCAGGGACTCGGACAGAGCAATCTCGACGAAGCAGAGGGAGAGACGCTCCAGCCACTCCTCCCATCGCTCGGCGCTCTTGTCGGCAAGGTCGAGCCGGATGAACACCGCAGGATCGTCATCCTGGAGGCTGTCGAGGAGGATGCCCCAGGATGCGGCTCCCTGGTTCTCGTGTCGGAAGACCAGGGCCTCCTTGGCATCATCGACATGTAGTTCTGCCGGGCCGAGCAGCACATCGTGGTTACTGGTGAGATCCCGTCGACGCCCGAACAGCACATACGCCTCACGCAACGCCGTCGGCAGCTGGAGACCCAGCCTCGCCTCGGCAGCGTCGAGATCAGCTTCCGTCCATCCATCACCGCTTCCCAGAGCGGCGCTGGCCCAGTGAGCGGCAAAGCCCTGGATGAAGGCCCATGCGCCACTGCGGCCTTCCACGCCTCTGGTGAGCGACGCGACAAGATCGAACCCTTGTGTCATGCCAGGACGATATCCGTCCCGCTCACCAGCCGTCCCCGCACCCCGACACGCCGACCAGGCGTTCCTGGAATCCGGCAACATTCTGGACCCGCTTGATCAACATCTGTTGCCCAGACTCTGCATCAAGCGTTCTCCAGTTACACCGACGAAGCCACTTCGTGGTCGACTCGGCGCCGTCCCTCCCGAACCGCGTGTGCCGCAGATAGGCATCCGCCACCGGCACCGGCCGCAGGTCCTCGTCGACCACCGTCCAGTACCGCGCGCCCGAGGGCATCCGTACCGGGAACGCTCGCATCCCAACTCCCATGTCGATCCGGGCTGTCCAAACGACGACAGCCACATGACCGACACGGGTAGAGGACCCGTTGCTCACCGGACCAAATGCCTACCTACCGCAACAGTGAGCCACACTCCCAAGACCCCCGGGGAAGCCGGGGAAGTGACGCGCACCGCGCGACCACCGAAACCGCCGCACCGGATGCACGTCCTCGAAGCGGGCCGTCACACAGTCCAGCAGGGGAAGCCGCAACTGCTCGCGCACGGCGCCCACGTACGACAACTCGACGTCCGCCCCCGCAGACTCCACCCTGACCGGAACAGCCATCCAGCACCCCCAGCCCGTTACCCCCCTACGACTAGGGTGCGTTTCAAAAGTGCTGGTCACAGCCATTCGTTGATGGCCGCGACCAGCACGGTCGCCTCGTAGCGGACCGCCAACTTGTCGTACCTT
>NZ_JBHJUV010000089.1:0-27387 GCF_042268025.1 Streptomyces sp. NPDC056161 | reverse complement strand
GGGCGGGGCCGGATCGCCACCGGGCCCGCCCCGCGCACACCCACGGACGTCCTACAGCCCGTAGCGCTCGCGGGCCTCCTTCACCGCCGCCGCCTTCACCTCGCCGCGCCGGGAGAGCTGGGCCAGCGCCGCGACGACGATCGACTCGGCGTCGACACCGAAGTGCCGGCGGGCGGCCGGGCGGGTGTCCGACAGGCCGAAGCCGTCGGCGCCCAGCGAGGTGTAGTCCTGCTCGACCCACTGCGCGATCTGGTCCGGCACCTGGCGCATGTAGTCGGAGACCGCGAGTACCGGGCCCTCGGCGCCCTGGAGCGCCTGGCGGACGTACGGCACCCGGTCCTCGCCGCGCAGCAGTGCCGCGTCGGCCGCCATGGCGTCCCGGCGCAGCTCCGTCCAGGACGTCGCCGACCAGACGTCGGCCGCCACGCCCCACTCCTCGGCGAGCAGCTTCTGCGCGGTCAGCGCCCAGTGGATCGCCGTACCGGAACCCAGCAGCTGGATGCGCGGGGCGTTGGCCGTGGGGGTGAGCCCCGCCGACTCCGCCGTGTTGAAGCGGTACAGGCCCTTGACGATGCCCTCGTCGACACCGGCGGCGGACGGTTTGGCCGGCTGCGGCAGCGGCTCGTTGTAGACGGTCAGGTAGTAGAAGACGTTCTGGTCCTCGTCCGGTGCGGCCTCGCCGTACATCCGGCGCAGACCGTCCTTGACGATCGCCGCGATCTCGTACGCGAACGCCGGGTCGTACGTCAGCGCCGCCGGGTTGGTCGCGGCGATGACGGGGGAGTGGCCGTCGGCGTGCTGGAGGCCCTCACCGGTCAGCGTGGTGCGGCCCGCGGTGGCGCCGACCAGGAAGCCGCGGCCCAGCTGGTCGCCGAGCTGCCACATCTGGTCGCCGGTGCGCTGCCAGCCGAACATCGAGTAGAAGATGTAGAAGGGGATCATCGCCTCGCCGTGCGTCGCGTACGACGTCGAAGCGGCGATGAAGTCGGCCATCGAACCGGCCTCGGTGATCCCCTCGTTGAGGATCTGGCCGTTCTTGGCCTCCTTGTAGAACATCAGCTGGTCGCGGTCGACCGGCTCGTACGTCTGCCCCTTGGGCGAGTAGATGCCGAGCGACGGGAACAGCGACTCCATGCCGAAGGTGCGCGCCTCGTCCGGGACGATCGGCACCCAGCGCTTCCCGGTCTCCTTGTCCCGCACCAGGTCCTTGACCAGACGGACGAAGGCCATCGTGGTCGCCAGGTTCTGCGTGCCGGAGCCCTTGTCGAAGGCGGCGAACGCCTTGTCGGCGGGCGCGGGCAGCGCGGGGAGCGGGTGCACGCGGCGGGCCGGCGCGGGACCGCCGAGGGCCGCGCGGCGCTCCTGGAGGTAGCGCACCTCGGCGGAGTCGGCGCCCGGGTGGCCGTAGGGCACCTGGCCGTCGGTGAAGTCGCTGTCCGGGATCGGCAGCCCCAGCAGGTCGCGCATCGTCTTGAACTCGTCCACCGTCAGCTTCTTCATCTGGTGGTTGGCGTTCTTCGACGCGAAGCCCTCGCCGAGGGTGAAGCCCTTGACGGTCTGCGCCAGGATGACGGTCGGCCCGCCCTTGTGCGCCAGGGCCGCCCGGTAGGCCGCGTAGACCTTGCGGGGCTCGTGGCCGCCGCGCGACAGGTGGAAGCACTCCAGGATCTTGTCGTCGCTCAGCAGCTTCGCCAGCTCGACGAGGGCCGGGTCCTTGCCGAAGAAGTCCTGGCGGATGTAGGCCGCGTCCCGGGTCTGGTACGTCTGCACCTGGGCGTCCGGCACCTCGCGCAGCCGGCGGACCAGCGCGCCCGTGGTGTCGAGCGCGAACAGCTCGTCCCAGGCGGAGCCCCACAGGGATTTGACGACGTTCCAGCCGGCGCCGCGGAACTGGGCCTCCAGCTCCTGCACGATCTTGAAGTTGGCGCGCACCGGGCCGTCGAGGCGCTGGAGGTTGCAGTTGATGACGAACGTGAGGTTGTCCAGCTCCTCACGCGCGGCGAGCGCGAGGGCGGCCGTCGCCTCGGGCTCGTCCATCTCGCCGTCGCCGAGGAACGCCCACACGTGCGAGGCGGCGACGTCCTTGATGCCGCGGTTGGTCAGGTAGCGGTTGAAGCGTGCCTGGTAGATCGCCGACAGCGGGCCGAGGCCCATCGACACCGTCGGGAACTCCCACAGCCAGGGCAGGCGGCGCGGGTGCGGGTAGGACGGCAGGCCGTTGCCGCCGGCCTCCTGGCGGAAGTTGTCGAGCTGGGTCCGGTCGAGGCGGCCGTCCAGGAAGGCGCGGGCGTAGATGCCGGGGGAGGCGTGGCCCTGGACGTAGATCTGGTCGCCGGAGCCGGGTGCCTCGGCGGACTCCTTGCCCTTGAAGAAGTGGTTGAAGCCCGTCTCGTACAGCCAGGCGGCGGAGGCGAAGGTGGCGATGTGGCCGCCGACGCCGTGCTTGCTGCCGCGGGTCACCATCGCGGCCGCGTTCCAGCGGTTCCACGCGGTGATCCGGGCCTCCATCGCCTCGTCACCGGGTACGGCCGGTTCGGCGGCGGTCGGGATGGAGTTGATGTAGTCGGTTTCGAGGAGCTTCGGCAGCGCGATGCCGTCCGCCTCGGCTTGTTCCAGCGTGCGCCGCATCAGGTACGCGGCGCGGTGCGGCCCGGCCTCACGGGCGACGGCGTCGAGTGAGGCCCGCCATTCGGCGGTCTCCTCGGGGTCGCGGTCCGGGAGCTGGTCGAGCGCGCTCGGCTGGATGGCGTTGGGGTCGGTCATGTCGCCGCCTTCCTCAGTCGAAGGGGGTTCCCTCATCGGTAAGGGTTCGGGGTGCCCTTGGTCTTTGGCAGGACAGGGCGTGGACTCGGGTGGAAGTCCGTCAGGACTCTAACCCCGTGATCGATGATCGATCAAAGGGTTGAGGGGCAAAACCTCTCGATTACGAGAAACTCGGCACGGGGTGCCCCTGCCAATGGCACCGGGTGACGGGTGCGGCCCCACGTTCCCGCAGGTGGAGACGTGTCTGGATCAACCTACACCGCGGTGGATCCGACGGCCGATCATGGGCTAGGCCCGCGGCGCGCACCCCAGTACATGGGCCTTCACCAACTCGGCGATGCGCGGATCCCGTCTCTTGAACGCGGCCACCAGATCCTCGTGCTCCTCGGCGTAGGACTGCTGCACCGTGCCCAGCCAGCGGATCGAGAGGGCGGTGAACACCTCGATGCCGAGGCCCTCCCAGGTGTGCAGCAGGACCGAGTTGCCCGCCGCGCGGACCAGCTCGCGGTGGAAGGCGACGGTGTGCCGCACCTGGGCCGTGCCGTCGGAGTCCCGGTCGGCCTCGTAGAGGGCGGCGACGTGCGGTTCCAGCGCCGAGCAGTCCTGTGCCAGCCGCTCCGCGGCCAGCTCCGCCGCGATGGCCTCCAGGCCGGCCCGCACCGGGTAGCTCTCCTCCAGGTCGGCGGCCGTCAGATTGCGCACGCGTACGCCCTTGTTCGGCGACGACTCGATGAGCCGCAGCGACTCCAGTTCCCGCAGCGCCTCCCGCACCGGGGTCTGGCTGACCTCCAGCTCGGTGGCGATCCGGCGCTCCACGATCCGCTCGCCCGGCTTCCAGCGCCCGCTGACGATTCCCTCCACGATGTGCTCGCGGATCTGCTCGCGCAGCGAGTGGACGACGGGCGCGGTCATGACGACTCCTTCGGGAGGGGCCGCCCATCGGCCCCGGGGCACTGACGTTTAGACAATAAGGCCGGTTCGCTCCGCGGGTGGGGCTGGTCGGGATGCTTTCGTGCAGGTGAGATGAGGCTTACAGGGGGTGTGGGGGCGTGGGGAGTGGGTGCGGGCGGGGTGGTGACGGGGCGGGGACGAGGTGGGGGCCAGGTGGGGGCGGGACGGGGTGTTGTGCGGCTTCGGGTGCGTTGTGGCTGGTCGCGCAGTTCCTCGCGCCCCTGTGGGGGTGGTGGACGTGGGGCGGGTGTGTGCGGGTTGTGGGGGGTCGGGTGCGCGGTTCCCCGCGGCCCTGTGGGGGGTGGTTCGGGTGTGGGGGTGCGTGCGGGTCGTGGGGGCTGGTCCCGTAGTTCCTCGCGCCCCCCCTGCGGGGGTGGTGGTGGGTGGTCGGCTGTGCCGCTCGGGGGACATGACGGTGCCCCCCGCCCGGGGTCGGGCGGGGGGCACAGTGGGGTGGGTGGGGTTACAGGCCCAGTTCGACCTCGAACTCGCCCGCCTCCAGGATCGCCTTGACCGCGGTCAGGTAACGGGCCGCGTCGGCGCCGTCCACCAGGCGGTGGTCGTAGGAGAGGGTCAGGTACGTCATGTCGCGGACGCCGATGACCGTGCCCTCCTCCGTCTCGATGACGGCCGGACGCTTGACCGTGGCGCCGATACCGAGGATCGCGACCTGGCCCGGCGGCACGATGATCGTGTCGAACAGCGCGCCGCGGGAGCCGGTGTTGCTGATGGTGAAGGTCGCGCCGGACAGCTCGTCCGGGGTGATCTTGTTGGCCCGGACCTTGCCCGCCAGGTCGGCCGTGGCCTTGGCGATACCCGCGATGTTGAGGTCGCCGGCGCTCTTGATGACCGGGGTCATCAGGCCCTTCTCGGAGTCCACCGCGATACCGACGTTCTCGGTGTCGAAGTAGGTGATGGTCCCCTCGGCCTCGTTGATCTTGGCGTTGATGACCGGGTGGGCCTTCAGCGCCTGCGCGGCGGCCTTGACGAAGAACGGCATCGGGGAGAGCTTGACGCCCTCGCGGGCCGCGAAGGAGTCCTTCGCCTGGCCGCGCAGCCGCATCAGACGGGTGACGTCGACCTCGACGACCGACGACAGCTGGGCCTGCTCGTGCAGCGCCTTGACCATGTTGTCGCCGATGACCTTGCGGATGCGGGGCATCTTGACGGTCTGGCCGCGGAGCGGGGAGACCTCCAGCGTCGGCGCGGCCTTCCGGGCCGCCGGGGCGGCCGTCGGGGCCGGAGCCGGAGCCGGGGCAGCGGCGGCGGCCGCCTTCGCGGCCTCGGCGGCGGCGATGACGTCCTGCTTGCGGATACGGCCGCCGACGCCGGTGCCCTTGACGGTGGCCAGGTCGACGCCGTTCTCGGCGGCGAGCTTGCGCACCAGCGGGGTCACGTAGGCGCCGTCGTCACCGGCCGTCGCGACGGGGGCCGGCGCGGCGGGAGCCGGGGCGACCGGCGCGGGGGCGACCGGAGCCGGAGCCGGAGCGGGCGCCGCAGCGGCGGGCTGGACCGGTGCCGGGGCGGCCACGGGGGCGGCCGGTGCCGGGGCAGGTGCCGGAGCGGCGGGGGCGGGGGCGGGAGCCGGGGCAGCGGGGGCGGGCGCCGGAGCGGCCGGTGCCGGAGCGGCGGCCGGGGCGGCCCCCGGGGCGCCGACGACGGCGAGCCTGGCGCCGACCTCGGCGGTCTCGTCCTCGCCGACCACGATCTCCAGCAGCACGCCCGCGACGGGCGAGGGGATCTCGGTGTCGACCTTGTCGGTCGAGACTTCGAGCAGCGGCTCGTCGGCCTCGACGCTGTCGCCGACCGACTTCAGCCAGCGGGTGACGGTGCCCTCGGTGACAGACTCGCCGAGCGCGGGCAGGACCACGTCCGTGCCCTGGGCGCCACCGGCCGGAGCGGCGGCGGGCGCCGGGGCGGCCGGAACCGGAGCCGGAGCCGGTGCGGCCACCGGGGCGGCCGGTGCGGCCACGGGGGCGGCCGGTGCCGGTGCGGGCGCCGCGGCGGCGGCGGGGGCCGGGGCGACGGCCGGGGCACCGGTACCGTCGTCGATCACGGCCAGCTCGGCGCCGACCTCGACGGTCTCGTCCTCGGCGACCTTGATGGAGGCCAGCACGCCGGCGGCGGGCGAGGGGATCTCGGTGTCGACCTTGTCGGTCGAGACTTCGAGCAGCGGCTCGTCGGCCTCGACGCGTTCGCCTTCGGCCTTCAGCCAGCGGGTGACAGTGCCCTCGGTGACGCTCTCACCGAGCGCCGGAAGGGTTACGGAAACCGCCATGGTTTCGGGTGCTCCTAACGAATTGCGGAAGTCTGTGTCGTCGCGCTTGTCGACCGAAGGCTCAGTCGTGGGAGTGGAGGGGCTTGCCGGCCAGGGCCAGGTGCGCCTCGCCGAGCGCCTCGTTCTGCGTCGGGTGGGCGTGGATGAGCTGGGCCACCTCGGCGGGCAGCGCCTCCCAGTTGTAGATCAGCTGGGCCTCGCCGACCTGCTCGCCCATGCGGTCGCCGACCATGTGGACGCCGACCACGGCGCCGTCCTTGACCTGGACGAGCTTGATCTCGCCCGCGGTGTTCAGGATCTTGCTCTTGCCGTTGCCCGCCAGGTTGTACTTCAGCGCGACGACCTTGTCCGCGCCGTAGATCTCCTTGGCCTTGGCCTCGCTGATGCCGACGGAGGCGACCTCCGGGTGGCAGTACGTCACTCGCGGCACACCGTCGTAGTCGATCGGGACGGTCTTGAGACCGGCCAGGCGCTCCGCCACCAGGATGCCCTCGGCGAAGCCGACGTGGGCGAGCTGGAGGGTCGGGACCAGGTCGCCGACGGCGGAGATGGTGGGGACGTTGGTCCGCATGTACTCGTCGACCAGGACGTAGCCGCGGTCCATCGCGACACCCTGCTCCTCGTAGCCGAGGCCCTGGGAGACCGGGCCGCGGCCGACGGCGACGAGCAGCACCTCGGCCTCGAACTCCTTGCCGTCGGCGAGGGTGACCTTGACGCCGCTCTGGGTGTACTCGGCCTTCTGGAAGAAGGTGCCCAGGTTGAACTTGATGCCGCGCTTGCGGAAGGCGCGCTCAAGAAGCTTGGAGGAGTTCTCGTCCTCGACCGGGACGAGGTGCTTGAGGCCCTCGATGACCGTGACGTCCGAGCCGAAGGACTTCCACGCGGAAGCGAACTCGACGCCGATGACACCGCCACCCAGGATGATCGCGGACTGCGGGACGCGGTCCAGGACCAGGGCGTGGTCGGAGGAGATGATCCGGTCGCCGTCGATCACCAGGCCGGGCAGGGACTTCGGCACGGAGCCGGTCGCCAGGAGGACGTGGCGGCCCTGGATCCGCTGACCGTTCACGTCGACGGAGGTCGGGGAGGACAGACGGCCCTCGCCCTCGATGTAGGTCACCTTGCGCGAGGCGATCAGACCCTGGAGGCCCTTGTAGAGCCCGGAGATCACACCGTCCTTGTACTTGTGGACGGCCGGTACGTCGATGCCCTCGAAGGTGGCCTTGACGCCGAACTGCTCGCTCTCGCGGGCCTGGTCGGCGATCTCGCCCGCGTGCAGCAGGGCCTTGGTGGGGATGCAGCCCCGGTGCAGGCAGGTACCGCCGACCTTGTCCTTCTCGATCAGGGCGACGTCCAGTCCCAGCTGAGCCCCGCGCAGGGCCGCGGCGTAACCGCCGCTACCACCGCCGAGGATCACTAGGTCGAAAACGGTGCTGGCGTCGTTCGCCACGTCACGTCCTCCATGCATGTGCGCCGTACGCCGGGCCCCTGGTATCGAATGGGGGGTTGACCGGTCGGTCGGCTGGTGTCCGGCCGCTCGTTCTTCGGCCCTGTGGTGGGGCCCTGTCCTGCCGGGCTCCATCTTCGCACCTGCCGAGGGTGTACGGGACGCGGGGCCCGGGTGTGAGACACCCCACGTCCCGGCCGGCGCGCGCGGAGACGCTCAGGGGCCCGGGGCCACCGCGTGACCGGACGTACCCGGTCCGCGGTCGCCCCGGGCCCCTGAGCTGTCGAGCCGACGGGCGGTCTCAGCCCTGGGCGCCGTCCGCGGTCTGCTCGGCCAGCCGCACCAGCGTGCGCACCGCGGTGCCCGTACCGCCCTTCGGCGTGTACCCGAACGGGCCGCCCTCGTTGAACGCCGGACCGGCGATGTCGAGGTGCGCCCAGGTGATGCCGTCGCCGATGAACTCCCTCAGGAACAGGCCGGCGACCAGGCCGCCGCCCATCCGCTCGCCCATGTTGGCGATGTCGGCCGTGGGCGAGTCCATCCCCTTGCGCAGGTGCTCCGGCAGCGGCATCGGCCACGCCGGCTCACCGACCTCCTCCGCGAGCGTGTGGATGGTGCCGCGGAAGGTGTCGTCGTTCGCCATGATCCCGAAGGTGCGGCTGCCCAGCGCCAGCACCATGGCGCCGGTCAGGGTCGCGACGTCCACGATCGCGTCCGGCTTCTCCTGTGAGGCTGCCCACAGCGCGTCCGCGAGGACCAGCCGGCCCTCGGCGTCCGTGTTGAGCACCTCGACGGTCTTGCCGCTGTACATGCGCAGCACGTCACCGGGGCGGGTCGCCGTGCCCGACGGCATGTTCTCGGCGAGCGCCAGCCAGCCGGTGACGTTGACCTCCAGGCCGAGCCGGGCGGCGGCGACGACCGCGGCGAACACCGCGGCGGCGCCGCTCATGTCGCACTTCATCGTCTCGTTGTGACCGGCGGGCTTGAGCGAGATGCCCCCCGAGTCGTAGGTGATGCCCTTGCCGACGAAGGCGAGGTGCTTCTTGGCCTTGGCGTGCGTGTACGACAGCTTCACCAGACGCGGTCCGGCCGCCGAGCCGGCGCCGACCCCGAGGAGACCGCCGTAGCCGCCCTTGACCAGCGCCTTCTCGTCGAGCACCTGCACCTTGATGCCGTGCTCCTTGGCCGCGGCCTGGGCGATGGCCGCGAACGACTCCGGCGTGAGGTCGTTCGGCGGGGTGTTGATCAGGTCGCGGGCGCGGTTCAGTTCCTCGGAGACGGCGGTGGCACGCGTGAGGGCCGCCTTGTGCTCCTTGTCGCGGGGCTTGGCGCCGAGCAGCGCGGCCTCGGCGATCGGGGCCTTGCCGTTGCCGGCCTTCGCGCCCTTGCCGTTGCCGTTCCCGTTGTCCTTGTACGTGTCGAACGAGTACGCGCCCAGCAGCACGCCCTCGGCGATCGCGGAGACGGCGGCGGCGTCGGCGACCGGCAGCGCGAAGGCGGCCTTCTTGGCGCCGCCCAGCGCGCGTGCGGCGACACCGGCGGCCTTGCGCAGCGCCTCGGTGCCGTGGGCGGCGCCCTTCGCGGGCTCCTCGCCGAGGCCCACCGCCACCACGAGCGGTGCCTTGAAGCCGGCCGGAGCGGGCAGCTTCGTCAGCTCGCCCTCGGCGCCGGTGGCACCGAGGGTCTCCAGGACGCCGGCGAGCTTGCCGTCGTACGCCTTGTCCACGGCCTCGGCGCCCGGCGCGACGACGGGGCTCTTGGCGCCCTTTGCGACACCGACGACGATCGCGTCGGCCCGCAGGCCGGGCGCCGCGGCGGTGCTGAGAGTGAGAGCAGTCACGGTGGTGAAATCTCGCTTCCGATGTGAAGTTGCTGTGGCCGAATGGGTGGGTCGACCGGGCCCGGGGACCGACCCTGGCTTTGGCCTCAGGGCGCGTCGCGACCGGGGCCTTCGCCCTGTCGGCGAGCACCCGGGACGAGCCTACGCGTGTGTGTGCGCTTGCTCATTACCCCGGACGTTCACCCGCGAGTGACGTCATGGCCACATTTCCCCCTCCACTGCGGTGACCTGAGGCACACTCGCCGGTTCCGGACGGACGATCCGCCCGTCTCTTCGCTGAATTCTCACCGATGCCGCCCGTGTCCTTCACGAGGGGGTGGTGGGTTTTCTCCTGGAACGCCGAATTCCGCCGGGAGACGCCGTGTTCGTGGGACGTCGTGTTCGTGCGATGTCGTGTTCGTGCGATGTCGTGTTCGTGGAACGTCGTGTTCGTGCGATGTCGTGTTCGTGAGGTGGCGGGCGCGGCAGTGGTGGTGCCGGGGCACTGGCTAGTGCCCCGACAGGCAACGTTCGCCCCGTCGCGACGCCCGGCACGCACTCTCGCCGCACCGGCCGAAAGCCCAAGTACATCCAGTACGAGGACTTCCGGCCGGCACGCCGAGAGCACGCACCGAACGCCGCTCCTTGACGGGCGAACGTTGCCTGCCGAGGCACTAGCCGCCCAGCGCCAGGACCACGAGGGCCGACGTCGCCGCCGTCTCCGCGAGCGCGCCGAACACGTCTCCGGTGACCCCGCCGAACCGGCGCACGCAGTGGCGCAGCAGGAGTTCGGCGGCGGCGGCCGAGACCAGGACCGCGAGGGCGGCCTGGACGGCGCCGTACGTCCCGAACCGGGTGCCCGCGGCCCCGGCCGCCGCCAGCACCGCGACCCCGACCGTCAGGGCACGGCCGGTCGGTACCACCCCGGCCACCGCCGCGCCCAGCCCTTCCGGCCGGGCGGCCGGCACCCCGGTGCGGGCGGCGGTGGTCAGCGCCAGCCGGGCGGCGGTCGCCGCGACCACGGCGGCGAGCGCGCCCCGGGCCCACGAGTCGGCGTACGCCTGCGCCAGGACCGCCACCTGAGCCAGCAGCACCAGCACCAGCGTGATCACGCCGAACGGGCCGATGTCGGACCGCTTCATGATCCGCAGCGCCTCCTCGGCGGGCTTTCCGCTGCCGAGCCCGTCCGCGGTGTCGGCGAGCCCGTCCAGATGCAGACCGCGGGTCAGGGCGGCCGGTACGGCGACGGTGGCGACGGCCGCGAGCGGCGCGGCCGCGCCCAGCAGGAGCAGCAGCAGCCCGGTGGCGGCCGCACAGGCGCCCACGACCAGCCCGACCAGCGGGGCGGCCAGCATGCCGAGGCGGGCGGCGCCGCGGTCCCAGCGGGTCACCGTGACGGGGAGCACGGTGAGGGTGCCGAACGCGAAGCGGAGGCCCTCCGGGGGTGAGGCGGGTGGGGTGGATGGTGTGGGCGGTGTGGGTGGGGTGAGGGGCGGTGGGGGCACCGGCGCAGGGTATCCGGGCGGGCGGGTGCGTCGGCCGCTGTGGGGTGCGGGTGCGGGTGCGGTGGGGGGTGGGGGGTCGTCGTTCGGGTGCGGGTCGGTGGGGGCTGGTCGCGCGGTTCCCCGCGCCCCTTCGGGGGCGTTGGCGGGCTGTGGGTCGAGGGGTTCTGTGTCGGCGATCGGGGTCGGGCGCACGATGTCCCGTGCTCTCTTGGAGAGGGCTCCGCACAGGGCTGCCACGCCTGCGAGGGCCGCGATGTGTTCCTTGCCTGCCAGGTTGTCCTTCACCAGTACCTCCGTCACCATCGCCACAACCACCGCCGCCGCCGTCGCGCGGGCGCGGTAGCGCAGGCACAGATACAGGGCCAGGCCCACCACGGCCGCCGACGGGCCGGTGTCCACGACCTGCGCGTCCGAGGCCGGCAGGCCGAGCCAGGAGTCCGGACCCAGGGCGATGCCCACGCGCGCGTACAGCGTCCCGGCGAGCGTGGCGACGTACGCGACGGTCAGCGTCCGGCGCCAGCCGAGGCAGATCTCCGCGATGCCGAACACGAACAGGAGTTGCGCGAGCGCGCCCCACACCGGCAGGTCAAGCGCCGGTACGAACAGTGACAGCGGGGTGCGCAGCAGGGCCGGGCCCAGGGGGTCCGCGGCCCGGACGGCGCCCACGTCCTGCACCAGCCGGTAGCCCCACGGCTGGTTCTGCGCCGCCTGGAGCAGCGCCGTCAGGCACACCGCCGTGAGCGTCATCGGGACCGCGCCTCCCCATGCCCGCGCCTGCGCGGGCAGGGGCGGGCCGACCCGGCCCGGCGCGAGCAGCGGCTCGCGCACGGTGACGTACAGCGGACCCCACTCGGTGCGGGCCCAGCGGGCGGCCCTGGTCATCCGGCGGGCCTCATCCGTGGCTCTCCAGGTGTCTGCGGTGCAGCCACCTGGGCAGTCCGGGTGCCTCCAGGAACCCCTCCGCGCGCGCCGACGCCAGACCGATCCGCGGCAGGTCCGCGGTCTTCTCGAACAGCAGGAACCGCGGCTCCCAGATGGGCCGGTACTTGGCGTTGGCGCGGTACAGGGACTCGATCTGCCACCAGCGTGAGAAGAAACTGAGCAGGGAGCGCCACAGCCGCAGCACCGGGCCCGCGCCGAGGCGGGAGCCGCGTTCGAAGACGGACCGGAACATCGCGAAGTTGAGCGAGACCTGGGTGATCCCGATCTCCCCGGCCCGGCGCAGCAGTTCGATGACCATGAACTCCACCAGCCCGTTGTCGGAGTTCCGGTCCCGCCGCATGAGGTCCAGCGAAAGCCCGTGCGGCCCCCAGGGCACGAACGAGAGGAGCGCCTTCAACTCGCCGTCGGCGGCGGCGCATTCGAGCATCATGCAGCGCCCGTCCCCGCGCTCCCCGAGCCGCCCGAGTGCCATGCTGAACCCGCGCTCGGTGGCCCCGTCCCGCCAGTCGTCGGCCCGCTGGACCAGATACGCCATCTCGTCCGCCGGGATCTCCTCGTGCCGTCGGACGCGCACCGTGTACCCGGCCCGTCCGACCCGGTTGTGGGCCTGGCGCACGGTGCGCATCGCCCGGCCCTCCAGCGTGAACTCGGCCACCTCCACGATCGCCTCGTCCCCGAGTTCCAGCGCGTCCAGACCGTGCCGCGCGTACACGGTCCCCGCCTCCTCGCTCGCCCCCATCACGGCCGGGATCCAGCCGTGCGCCCGTGCCTGGGCCAGCCACGGCGCGATCGCCCCGGGCCACGCCTCGGGGTCGCCCAGCGGATCCCCGGAGGCCAGCGACACCCCGCCCACGACCCGGTAGGCCACCGCCGCCTTCCGGGTCGGCGACCACACCACGCTCTTCTCCCGGCGCAGCGCGAAGTAGCCGAGCGAGTCCCGCTCGCCGTATCCGTCGAGCAGCACCCGCAGCCGCTTCTCGTCGTCCCCGGTGAGCGGGTCGACGGCACGCCGGGAACGGAAGGCGGCGTAGAACACGCCGAGGACGAGGACCGTGCTCAGTACGTTGATGACGACGTTGACCCAGTTGGGGGTCGAGATCCCGGGGAAGTACGTCTCGCCGGCGGCGACCGAGACGAGCCGCAGCGTGCCGTAGTGCCAGCGTTCCGGGAACGTCGAGCGTCCCGCGTCCGGCGCCCGGTTGGTGACCGACACCAGCAGGGCGGCCAGCAGCGAGGCGGCGAGCCCGCCGCCGACCGCGACGGTGGCGGCGAGCCTGGGGTTGGACCGGTCGCCCTTGGCGTAGAACTCGCGGCGCCCGACGAGCAGCGCGGCGACGAAGGCGGCGGTCAGCACGAGGGAGACCCAGTTCTGCGCGTACTGCCGGATCTCCGGGAAGGTCATGGCGAACGCGAACAGGGCGAGGAAAGCGCCGCTGAGCACCAGGTTCAGGATCCAGGCGGCCCGTTTGCGGCGCCGCATGGTGATCGCCAGGAAGGCTGTGAACAGGCCCGAGGCGAAGCCGGCCGTCAGCAGATACGGCGTGAAGAGGTTCTCCTGGTTGTGGCGGCGCACGTCCTGCCCGAGGGAGACCCACACCGCGCTCAGGAAGTTGACGAAGGCGACGGCCCGCAGGTACCAGACGGCGCAGGCGGCGGCGCGCGCCGAGGCCGTGCCGTCCGGCCGCGCCCCGTCACCTGGCGGCGCCGGAGCGGCATCCTGCTTCACGGCATTTCGGGCATCTCCCATGATGAAGGATGATATGGGTGATGTGCCGTTGAACCGCTCATACCCGGCCGCGGAAAGCCGCTACTCCTGCTGCGCCGACTTCCCGTCCCGCCCGGCCTCCGGTGCTGGCTCCCCCGCCCGCCTGTCCGGCCTCCGGTGCCGGTTCCCCGGCCGTCCGACCGGCTTACGGCGCCGGACCGGCTTACGGTGCCGGTTCCCCGGCTTCCGGCACCGAGTCGCCCGGCTCCTCGGCCGCTTCGCCGGGCTCCTGTGCCGACTGCTCCGGGAGTTCCGCGGCGAGCGCGGCCGCCGCCTGCACCAGGGGCAGCGCCAGCAGCGCGCCGGTGCCCTCGCCGACCCTGACCCCTTGGTCCAGCAGCGGCTCCAGCGCCATCCGGTCCAGCGCCTTCGCCTGCCCCGGCTCCCCGCTGTCGTGCCCGGCCAGCCACCAGTCCGGCGCCCGGAAGGCGATCCGCTGCCCGACCAGCGCGCACGCGGCCGCCACCACCCCGTCCAGGATCACCGGCAGCTTCCGCACCGCGCACTGGAGCAGGAACCCGGTCATCGCCGCGAGATCGGCACCGCCCACCGTCGCCAGCAGCTGCAACTGGTCCCCGAGCACCGGCCGCGCCCGGCGCAGCGCGTCCCGGACCGCCGCGCACTTGCGCATCCAGGTGAGGTCGTCGATGGCGAGGCCGCCGCGCCCGGTCACCACGGAGGCGTCGGTCCCGCACAACGCGGCGACCAGCACGGCCGCCGCGGTGGTCCCGCCCACGCTGACGTCGCCGAGCACCACCACGTCCGTACCGGAGTCGGCCTCCTCGTCGGCCACCGCCATGCCCGCCCGGAAGGCGGCCTCGGCCTCCTCGGGGGTCAGCGCGTCCTCGATGTCGATCCGGCCGCTGCCGCGCCGCACCCGGTGCCGTACGACGTCCTCGGGGAAGGCGTCCGGCGGGCAGTCCAGCGCCAGGTCCACCACCCGCACCGGCACCCCGAGCCGCCGCGCGAGCACCGACACCGGACTGCCGCCCTCCAGGACCGCCCGCACCAGCTGCCCGGCGCTTCCGGCCGGGCGCGCGGACACGTCGAGGGAGGCGATTCCGTGGTCACCTGCGAACAGCACGACCCGCGGCCGTCCGACCGGCCGTACCGGTACGGCGCCCTGTGCGGCGGACAGCCACTCGCCCAGGTCGTCCAGGCGGCCCAGGGACCCGGGCGGCACGATCAGACGTTCCCGGCGGGTCTCTGCGTCACGGCGCACACCGCCGTCCGGGCGCTCGATCAGATCGGTGAAGTCGTCGAGATTCAGCGAGCTCATTCGCCGAACAGTACCGGCAGCGAACGAACGGTTCGGTGCCGGTCGCGCGCCACGTCGTCATGGCATCCGCACGGCGTCTTTGCACCCAAGATCGCTATCCCATACGTTCCGGTTTGCAGCGGATTGTCGTACAGGGAGGCACCCATGCCGCCGGAGCCGTCCATCCAGCCCGAGCCACCCATGGCGGCGGAGCCGGCCATGCCGCCGCGACAGCCGCCCGAGCAGTCGCGACAGCCGCCCGAGCAGTCGCGACAGCCGCCCGAGCAGTCGCGGCAGTCGCCCGAGCAGTCGGCGCAGCCGTCCGTGCCGTCGGCGCAGCCGCCCGTGCCGTCGCCACAGTCGCCCGTGCCGTCGGCGCAGGCGCCCGCGCTCCCCGCCCCCAGGGCCACCGCCCGCCGGGTCACCGCCCCCTTCCACGAGCCGCGCCGCCCGGACTGCCCCTGGTGCGGTTCGCCGCGGCTGCGGGTCCGGCTGCGCACGCCCGACCTGCGCTACCGCGCCCCGGGCACCTTCGTGATCGAGGAGTGCCGGGACTGCGCCCACACCTTCCAGAACCCGCGCCTCACCCCGGAGGGCCTGGCCTTCCACCACCGCGAGTTCCACGACACGCGCGTACAGCCGCTCGTGGACCGCCTCGACACCGCCCGCCGCCACCGCGCCGCGGCCCGCGCGCTGCTGCGTTCCCCCGGGTTCGCCGAACCGGAGAGCTGGCTGGACGTCGGCACGGGCCACGCCCGCTTCCCGGAGGCGGCGCGCGACCTGTTCCCGTACACGTCCTTCGACGGCCTCGACGCCGGCTCGCGGGTGGTGCGGGCCCGCACGGTGGGCCGGATCGAGGAGGCGTACGTCGGCCGGCTCACCGATCCGCACCTCACCGCCCGGCTGCGCGCCCGCTACGACGTGGTCAGCATGTTCCACCACCTCCAGTACGCGCCCGACCCGCGCGAGGAACTCCGCGCCGCCCTCACCGTCCTGCGCCCCGGCGGCCACCTCCTCGTCGAAGTCCCCGACCCGGCCAGCGCGTTCGCCGCCCTGCTCGGCAAGTGGTGGCTCCCGCACGGCCAGCCCCGCCACCCGCACCTGCCGCCGCTGGACAACCTCCGCGCGGAACTGGCGGACCTGGGCTGCACGATCGTCGCCACGGACCGCCGCGCCCCGCACGTCCCCCACGACCTGTCGGCCGCCCTGCTCCTCGCGCTGGCCCACACCCTGCCCGCGGGCCTGCGCCGGGCGACCGTGCCGCCGGTGGCCGCGGCGGCGGCCCTGGACCGTGTCCTGGCCCCGCTGCTGCGCCGCACCCGGTTCGCCAACGCCTACCGGATCATCGCCCGGAAGGGGCCGCGCTGACCGCCGCCGAGGCGCCGCGCCCGACGGGCCCCCGGCGGCGCGGGCGGTCCCGCCGCCCCGGGCCTCCGGGCGCCCGCCGGGCACCGGGGAGGCGCCCGCACGCGTGCCGGGGAGGCGCCCGCACGCGTGCCGGGCACGGGTCACCCCCGCAGCACCAGCGCCTGCCCGGCGACCACCAGCACCACGTGCTCGCACTCGTTCGCGAACGCCGCGTTCAGCCGCCCGAGTTCGTCCCGGTAGCGCCGCCCGGAGGCGGTCGCGGGGACGATCCCCGAGCCGACCTCGTTGGACACCGCCACCACCGTCCGCCGGGCCGCGCGCAGCGCACACGTCAACTCCCGTACCCGCTCCCGCAGTGCCCGCTCCCCGCCGGACGCCCACTCCGCGTCGTCCCACGCCCCGACGGCGTCCATCGCGTCCGTCAGCCACAGCGACAGGCAGTCGATCAGCAGCGGCGGGCCGTCCTTGGCGAGCAGCGGCACGAGATCGCAGGTCTCCGCCGTGCGCCAGGACCCGGGGCGGCGCTCCCGGTGCGCCGCCACCCGGGCGGCCCACTCGGTGTCCCCGCTCCGGGAGCCGCCCGTGGCCACGTACAGCACCTCGGGGAAGGACGCGAGGCGCCGCTCGGCCTCCACCGACTTCCCGGAGCGCGCGCCGCCCAGCACCAGCGTCCGGCGCGGCACCTCCGGCACCTTCGCGTACGCGCCCACCGCCAGCGTCGTACCGTCCGGCACCGCACGGGCGCCCGCCGCGGCCAGCCGGCGCCGCACCTCGCCGCCCGGCGGCACGTCGTGGTCCAGATGCACGGCGACCACGTCCGTCCCCGGACCGACCGCCCCCGCCGCACGCAGCCGGGCCAGCGCGTCCGGCCGCCCCACCACGTCCGTGAGCACCAGGTCGTACGGCACGACGGGCTTCGCGCCCGCCGCGAGCCCCGCCGCGAGCCCCGCCGGGGCGCCGCCCGGCGGCAGATACAGCAGCCGCTGCCCGCCAGGCCCGGTCACCGCGTACCCGGTGCCGCCCGCGTCCATCGCGAGCGCCCGCACCCGCTGCCCGGTCAGCAGCGTCAACTCCCGTCCGTCCGGCACCCGCACGGGCTGCGGCAGCCCGGCCGGCACCTCCACCGCGGGCCCCTCGTGCGGATGCGACAGCAGCACCTGCCGTACGCCGCCGAGCGAGTGCCCGGCCCGTACGGCCGCGAACGCCACGCCTGGCGTCAGGTCGAGCAGCAGCACCCCGTCCACGAGCACCGAGGTGGCGGCCCGCGCGTCCGCGCCGAGCGCAGTCGCGCACGCCGCGCAGGAACAGCCGGGGCGGGGCAGCCCCGCCGGGGCACCGGTACCGAGCACAGTCACGTCCACGGACCGATTTTCACCTGTCGCCGCAGGTCTCGCGCATCCGGTCGGCGCACTAGGCTGCCGCCGGGAGCCGGAACCGGGATCCGGGTCCGCTCCGTTTCGCAGGTGCTGACACGAGGAGGCGTACATGGCGGCATGGACGTGGCAGTTCGAGAAGGCCGACGGGACGGAGGTCCAGCCGGCGGTGCGGCCCGAGGAGTTCACCACCCAGGGGGACGCCGAGTCCTGGATCGGCGAGTACTGGAAGGACCTGCTCGCGGGCGGTGCCGACCAGGTGCGGCTGTTCGAGGACGCCACGGAGATCTATGGGCCCATGAGCCTGCACGCGTAGGCGCTCCGCTGGGGTTGCCGGGTGGGGTGTTCTGATCTGCGGTGGTGATGTGACTGCGGGTGGGCGGGGGCTGGTCGCGCAGTTCCCCGCGCCCCTTCCGGGGCTGGGCGCGTGGTTTCCCCGCGGCCCTTTGGGGTGTTGGCCCTGGCCGGTGGTGGTGAGGGGGGAGGGTTGGGGGTGGTTGTGTTTTGGGCGCGGGTGGGCGGGGGCTGGTCGCGCAGTTCCCCGCGCCCCTTCCGGGGCTGGTCGCGCAGTTCCCCGCGTCCCTTCCGGGGCTGGGCGCGCAGTTCCCGCGTCTCCTTCGGGGCGTTGCCTTCGGGGCGGGCTGGTTATTGCGCGCCCAGGGTCACGGTCACCGTTTGTTCGGTGCCGTCGCGGGTGTACGTGACTGTCGTCCGGCCGCCCGGACGGTCCCGCGCCAGTGCCTCGGAGAGCGAGGTGATCGTGGTGATGTCGATGTCGCCGACCTTGGTGATGACGTCCCCGGGCCGGATGCCGGCCTTCTCCGCGGCGCCCCCGGTCTGCACCGCGACCACGGCGACCCCGGCGGGCCGGAAGGAGTCGTCGACCACGTCCCGCGCGGTGATGCCGAGCGCCGCCCGCCCCGAGTCGGTGACCCGGCCCTGCTTGATGATCTGGTCGGCGACCGTCCTCACCATCGACGCCGGGATGGCGAAGCCGATGCCGGGCGCCGCGCTGCCCCCGAGTTCGGGATCGGCCGCGGCGAGCGTCGGAATGCCGATGACCTCTCCGTCGAGGTTGACCAGGGCGCCCCCGCTGTTGCCCGGGTTGATCGCCGCCGACGTCTGCACCATGTTCGCGATGGTGGCCCCGGTGCCGCCGCCCGAACTGCCCTCGCTGACGGTCCGCCCGGTCGCCGACACGATGCCCTGCGTCACGCTGGACGACAGCCCGAGCGGCGAACCCATGGCGAGCACGATCTGCCCGACCTCCACCTTCTCGGAGTTCGCGAACCGGGCCCCCTTCAGCCCCTCCGGGATCCGGTCCAGCTTGACCACCGCGAGATCCTGCTCGGGGTAGGAGTACACGAGCCGTGCGGTCAGCGGTGTCTCGCTGTTCGCGGTGGTCACCCGGAAGATCTTCTCGTCGCCGACCACGTGGGCGTTGGTGACGATGTGTCCGTTGTCGTCGTACACCACCCCCGACCCCAGATCGCGGGTGCCCTGGATCTGCACCACCGACGGCAGCACGTCCTTGATCACCCGCTGGTAGGCGTTCTGCAGGTCGTTGCTGCTCAGCGGGACCGCGGCCGGCGTGGCCGGCTCCCGTTCGCCCGCCGGAGCGGACTCGGAGGTACATCCGGTGACGAGCACGGCGGAGCACCCGAGTGCGGCGAGGAGGGCGACGGCCCGCGGGGCACGGGCACGGCTACGGGAAACGTCCATGTCCCGAGTCTCACCGCGGGGCGAAGCCCCGGGCCCGTGGAGTACCGCCGAACGGGCGCGTCCCGGCCCCGGCCATCAGCCCCGCACACCGCACAGGTGCAGCAGCGCCGCCACCCCGCGGTACGGATCCGTCCGACCGGCCCGCTCCTCGGCGGCCAGCAGCGCCTCAAGACCGGCCGGGGCCTCAGCGTCGTCCGCCGCCTGGTCGGTGAAGACCCGCACGCCGTACCAGGCGTGCAGCGGGGCCCCGATCCCGGCCAGCGTCGTCGTGAGCGCCTCCAGCCGGTCGGCCCGCACCTGGAGCCCCAGCCGGTTGGTGTACGCGGTCGAGTCGAACGCGGCGAGCGCCCCCGACCAGTCCCCGGCCAGCCCCGGCCGCATCGCGAGCGCGTCGCCGTTGCGCACCAGGAGCGACAGCAGCCCGCCGGGGGCGAGCACCCGGGCGAGACCGGCCACCAGCGGATCCGGGTCCGCCACGTACATCAGCACCCCGTGGCACAGCACCACGTCGAAACTGCCCGGCAGGAAATGCACCCCGGTGTCCTGACCGTCCCCCTGGACGATCCGGACCCGCTCACGGATCCCCTCGGGCTCCGCCATCAGCGCCTGACGGGCCGCCGTGATCATCCGCGCGTCCTGCTCCACGCCGGTCACCTGATGGCCGACCCGGGCCAGCCGCAGCGCCTGGGTGCCCTGGCCCATCCCGACGTCGAGCACCCGCAGCCGCTGCCCGACCGGGAACCGCCCGGCCATCTGCTCGTCGAGCTGCCGTGCCACCAGTTCCTGCCGCACGACGTTGCGCAGACCGCCGAGCCCGCTCAGCCAGGTCGCGGCCGCGCCGTCGGAGAAAGAGGCTGCGCTCAGGGCCGTTCTCCACGCTTGACCTGCGGCTTCGGCAGCCGCATCCGGCGCATCTGGAGGGACCGCATCAGGGCGTAGGCGACCGCGCCCCGGCGGTTGTGGTCGGGGAAGCGCTCGCCGAGCCGCTTCCTCAGCCGGAAGCCGCTGAAGGCCGCGTCGAGCACGATCAGCACGATCACGACCAGCCACAGCAGCAGCGCGATGCTCTGCAGCATGGGCACCCGCACCACGCTCAGCACCAGGATGATCACGGCCAGCGGGAGGAAGAACTCCGCGACGTTGAAGCGCGAGTCGACCCACTGCCGGGCGAACTTGCGGACCGGGCCCCTGTCCCGCGCGGGCAGATACCGCTCGTCGCCGCCGGCCAGCGCCTGACGCTGGCGCTCCAGCTGGACACGCCGCTCGTCGCGCTGCCGCTTGGCGGCCTCCTTGCGCGTCGTCGGCGTATTGGCCACGCTGCGGCGCTGAGACTGGGCCTCACTGCGCTTCGGGGTGGGGCGGCCCTTGGGGGCCTCGGGATCACGGGGCTGCTTGGAGTCGGTCACCGCCGCCTTCACTGCGGACGGGGCCTTCTCTTCCTTGGCACGGCTACGGAACACAAAAGCCAAGGGTAAAGGGTAAACAAGGCGCGTGGGGCCGGAGGTCCCCCGAAATCCCGGGCCGACGGTGGTCGGCGGGCGGGTATGGCCGACGCCCCGGCAGGGAACGATCCGGCCACATCGGTCGTCTGTAGAGGGACAGAGGGGACGTTGCAGACGGTTCATCCGGCGGTCACCCCGGGGACCACCTACTCCCTACGCCGGAGCGGGACCGTACGCAGTCGTCCTTGGGGATGAGCGCATCGGTCCCCGAACAGTGCGGTAATGGAGGCAGGGCCCGTACTGTGGGTTCTGTCGCAGGATCTGTGAGCTGGAGTCCGTCAGAAGGGGGCGCGCGAAGCCCATGAGCGGTGTCATGAAGCGTATGGGGATGATCTTCCGCGCGAAGGCGAACAAGGCCCTTGACCGGGCCGAGGACCCGCGCGAGACCCTCGATTACTCGTACCAGAAGCAGCTGGAGCTGCTCCAGAAGGTCCGCCGCGGCGTCGCCGACGTGGCGACGTCCCGCAAGCGCCTGGAACTCCAGCTGAACCAGTTGCAGCAGCAGTCCTCCAAGCTGGAGGACCAGGGCCGCAAGGCGCTCGCGCTCGGCCGTGAGGACCTGGCCCGCGAGGCGCTCTCCCGCCGCGCCGCCCTCCAGCAGCAGGTGACGGACCTGGAGACGCAGCACGCCACGCTCCAGGGCGAGGAGGAGAAGCTCACCCTGGCGGCCCAGCGCCTCCAGGCCAAGGTGGACGCCTTCCGTACGAAGAAGGAGACCATCAAGGCGACGTACACCGCGGCCCAGGCCCAGACCCGGATCGGCGAGGCGTTCTCCGGCATCTCCGAGGAGATGGGCGACGTCGGCCTGGCCATCCAGCGCGCCGAGGACAAGACCGCCCAGCTCCAGGCGCGGGCCGGCGCCATCGACGAACTGCTCGCCTCCGGTGCCCTCGACGACCCCTCCGGCATGGCCAAGGACGACATCCAGGCCGAGCTGGACCGCCTCTCCGGTGGTACGGATGTGGAGCTGGAACTCCAGCGGATGAAGGCGGAACTGGCCTCCGGTTCGCCGCAGCAGGCGATCGAGGGCGGCACCGCCCAGCCGCAGTCCCAGCAGCAGCCGCAGGACACCCCGCGCTTCGACAAGCAGTAGGGACGCACGAGCCGACGGGCTGGAGGACGAGATGGCGGACATGATCGTACGGATCATGGGGGAGGGACAGGTGAGGCTGGCCGAGAGCCACCTCACCGAGCTGAACAAGCTGGACGACGAACTCCTGGCCGAGGTGGAGAACGGCGACGGCCCCGGCTTCCGCCGTACCCTCCAGGACCTCCTCGCCAAGGTGCACGAACTGGGCGAACCACTGCCCGACGACTCCCTGGACCCGTCCGACCTCATCCTGCCGTCCCCCGACGCGACCCTGGAGGAGGTACGGGAGCTGCTGCGCAACGACGGCCTGATCCCGGGATGACACCGGCCAGGTGCCGCCCCGTCCATCGCGGCCCCGTGCCGTCGCGCACCCGCGGCTCCGGTCCGTCAGGCACCCGCGGCCCCGTACCGTTCCCGACGTGAGCACTCTCCAGCGCGCCCGCCACCGGCTCACCGCGCACCCCTTCGCGCTGGACACGGCCATCGCGGTGGGCGCGCTGGTGTGCATGGTGGCCGGGTCCTTCGCCGGCCCCGCGAAGCACGGCGTCATCTGGGCCGTGCGCACCCCGGACCTGCTCAGCCTGGTCCTGATGACCGTCGGCGCCGCGGCCCTCGTCTTCCGCCGCAGCGCCCCGCGGACCGTCCTCGGCGTCACCGGTGCCATGGCGCTCGTCGAGAGCGTCACCGGTGACCCGCGCACCCCCGTCGCGATGACCGCCGTCATCGCCCTCTACACGGTCGCCGCGACCACCGACCGCGCCACCACCTGGCGGGTCGGCCTGCTCACCATGACCGTGCTGACCGGCGCCGCCATGCTCGCCGGGCCGCTGCCCTGGTACGCCCAGGACAACCTGGCCATCATCGCCTGGACCGGCATCGGTGCCACCGCGGGCGACGCCGTCCGCAGCCGCCGCGCGGTCGTCCGGGCCATCAGGGAACGCGCCGAACGGGCCGAACGCACCCGCGAGGAGGAGGCCAGGCGCCGCGTCGCCGAGGAACGCCTGCGCATCGCCCGCGATCTGCACGACGTCGTCGCCCACCACATCGCCCTGGTCAACGTGCAGGCCGGAGTCGCCGCCCACGTCATGGACAAGCGCCCCGACCAGGCGAAGGAGGCCCTCGGCCACGTACGGGAGGCCAGCCGGTCCGCGCTCAACGAACTACGTGCCACCGTCGGCCTGCTGCGCCAGTCCGGCGACCCCGAGGCCCCCACCGAACCCGCCCCCGGCCTCAGCCGCCTCGACGAACTCGCCGACACCTTCCGCAACGCCGGCCTCCAGGTGGAGGTCGCCCACGCCGGCCAGGGCGAGGCCCTGCCCGCGACCGTCGACCTGGCCGCCTACCGGATCATCCAGGAGGCCCTGACCAACGTGCAGAAGCACGCGGGTCCCGCCGCCAAGGCCGAGGTCAGCGTGGTCCGCGTGGGACCGCTCGTCGAGGTCACCGTCCTCGACGACGGCACGGCACCGGACGGCGCCCCCGCGGCCGGCGGCGGACACGGGCTGATCGGCATGCGGGAGCGGGCCACCGCCCTCGGCGGCAGCCTCACCGCCGGTCCCCGGTACGGAGGCGGCTTCCGCGTCCATGCGATCCTGCCCCTCACCAACCGCACCGCCGCCACGGGGGAGCCCGCATGACGATCCGTGTCCTGCTCGCCGACGACCAGGCACTGCTGCGCAGCGCCTTCCGCGTGCTCGTCGACTCCGAGGCGGACATGGAGGTGGTGGGGGAGGCGTCCGACGGCGCGGAAGCGGTGCGGCTGACCAGACAGCAGCGGGCGGACGTCGTCCTCATGGACATCCGGATGCCCGGCACCGACGGCCTTCAGGCCACCCGGCTGATCAGCGCCGACCCCGCCCTCGCGCACGTCCGCGTGGTCATCCTGACCACCTTCGAGGTCGACGACTACGTGGTGCAGGCGCTGCGCGCGGGTGCCTCCGGCTTCCTCGGCAAGGGCTCCGAACCCGACGAACTCCTCAGCGCCATACGGATCGCGGCCCACGGCGACGCCCTGCTCTCCCCGGTGGCCACCAAGGGCCTGATCGCCCGCTTCCTCGCCCAGGGCGACGCCGCCGACGACGGCCGCGACCCCGCGCGCTCCGACCGGCTGGACGCGCTGACCGGACGGGAGCGCGAGGTACTGGTGCAGGTCGCCGGCGGCCACTCCAACGACGAGATCGCCGAGCGTCTGGAGGTCAGCCCGCTGACGGTGAAGACCCACGTCAACCGGGCCATGGCCAAGCTGGGCGCACGGGACCGCGCCCAGCTGGTGGTCATCGCCTACGAGTCAGGGCTGGTACGTCCGAGGATGGACTGACCTCCACCCGGGCGTACTCCGGGCGGAGTAGGACCGGGGTAAGGAAATGGACCTCCGGCTGACGGATCGGCTCTCGCGGATGCCCCAGAGTGGTGTGATGTGGGCGGTCACCCGCCCTTCTGCCGCTCACAGAAGAGAGACCCTGACCCATGTCCTGGCTGTCACGCTTCAGCCTCGCGCAACGGGCCCTGATAGGGCTGATGTCCATCATCGCCCTCGTCTTCGGGGCGATCGCGATACCCCAGATCAAACAGCAGCTGCTGCCCAACATCGACCTGCCGCTGGTGTCGGTCATCGTGCCCTACCAGGGCGCGTCCCCCGACGTCGTCGAGAAGCAGGTCGTCGAACCCCTGGAAAACAACCTCGAAGCCGTCGACAACATCTCCGGCGTCACCTCCACGGCCAGCGAGGGCAACGCCGTGATCATGGCGTCGTTCGACTACGGCAACGACACCAAGCAGCTGGTCAACGACGTTCAGCAGGCCGTCAACCGCGCCCAGCTCCCGGCCGGCGTCGAACCGCAGGTGGTCTCCGGGTCCACGGACGACATCCCGACCGTGGTCCTCGCCGTCACCTCCGACAAGGACCAGCAGACCCTCGCCGACCAGCTCGACAAGACGGTCGTACCGGATCTGAAGAACATCGGCGGTGTCGGCCGCGTCCAGGTCGACGGCGTACGGGACCTCCAGGTCGCGGTGACCCCCGACGACAGGAAGCTGGCCGCGGCGGGCCTCAACGCCGCCGCCATCGGCCAGGCGCTCCAGGCGGGCGGCGCCGGCGTCCCGGCCGGCTCCTTCGACGAGGGCGGCGCCAACCGCACCGTCCAGGTCGGCGACGGCTTCACCTCGCTCGCGGCGATCCAGGACCTGATGGTCACCGGCCAGCAGCCCGGCGGCAAGCCGGTGCGCCTCGGCGACGTCGCCACGGTCAAGGAGCAGCCGGCCCCCGCCGACTCCATCACCCGCACCGACGGCCGGCCGAGCCTGGCCGTCAGCGTCACCATGAACCACGACGGCAGCGCGGTCTCCATCTCCAACGCGGTCAAGGACAAGCTCCCCGACCTGCGCAAGCAACTCGGCTCCGGCTCGCAGATCACCGTCGTCAGCGACCAGGGCCCGGCGGTGTCGAAGTCCATCAACGGCCTGACCGTCGAGGGCGCCCTGGGTCTGCTCTTCGCCGTCCTGGTCATCCTGGTCTTCCTGGCGTCGCTGCGGTCGACGCTGGTGACGGCGGTCAGCATCCCGCTCTCCGTCGTCCTCGCCCTGATCGTGCTGTGGACGCGCGGGCTGTCCCTGAACATGCTCTCGCTGGGCGCGCTGACCATCGCCATCGGCCGGGTCGTGGACGACTCGATCGTCGTCCTGGAGAACATCAAGCGGCACCTCGGCTACGGCGAGGAACGCCAGTCCGCGATCCTCGGCGCGGTCCGCGAGGTGGCCGGCGCGGTCACCGCCTCGACCCTCACCACGGTCGCCGTCTTCCTGCCGATCGGGCTGGTCGGCGGCATGGTGGGCGCGCTGTTCGGCTCGTTCAGCCTCACCGTGACCGCCGCGCTGCTGGCGTCCCTGCTGGTGTCGCTGACGGTCGTGCCGGTCCTGTCGTACTGGTTCCTGCGCGCCCCGAAGGGCACCCCCGAGGACACCGAGCAGGCCCGCCGCAAGGCGGAGGAGAAGGAGGCCAACAGCCGCCTCCAGCGCATCTACGTCCCGGTGCTGCGGTTCGCCACGCGCCGCCGCTTCACCAGCGTCGTGATCGCCGTGGTGGTGCTGCTCGCCACCTTCGGCATGGCCCCGCTGCTGAAGACGAACTTCTTCGACCAGGGCGAGCAGCAGGTGCTCAGCGTCAAGCAGGAGCTGAAGCCCGGCACCAGCCTCGCGGCCACCGACGAGCAGGCCAAACGGGTGGAGAAGCTGCTCGGCGACACCAAGGGCGTCAAGGACTACCAGGTCACGATCGGCTCGTCCGGCTTCATGGCGGCCTTCGGCGGCGGCACGGACACCAACCAGGCGTCGTACCAGGTGATGCTGGAGGACTCGGCGTCCTACGACGACGTGCAGACGCACATCGAGGACGGCCTGGCCAAGTTGAAGGGCATCGGCTCCACCACGGTGTCCGCCGGTGACGGCTTCGGCAGCCAGGACCTCAGCGTGGTCGTGAAGGCGGCCGACCAGAACGTGCTGAGCAAGGCGGCGGAGCAGGTGCGCAAGACCGTGGCCGGACTGAGCGACGTCACGGACGTGACCAGCGACCTGACGCAGAGCGTGCCGCGGGTCTCGGTCACGGCGAACGCGAAGGCCGCCGCCGCGGGCTTCAACGACCAGACGCTGGGCGCCGCGGTGTCCCAGGCGGTCGGCGGCACCACGACGGCCGCGAAGGCGACCCTGGACGACACCGAGCGCGACATCGTGGTCAAGTCGGCGAAGCCGGCCGAGACGCTGGCGCAGTTGCGGGCGCTGAAACTGGGCCCGGTGAAGCTGGGCGACATCGCGACGGTGAAGCTGGTGGACGGGCCGGTCTCGATCACCCGGATCGACAGCCAGCGCGCGGCGACCATCACCGCGCGGCCGACGGGTGACAACACCGGCGCGGTGAGCACCAAGCTCCAGTCCAAGATCGACGCGCTGAAGCTCCCGGAGGGCGCGACGGCGAAGATCGGCGGCGTCACCTCGGACCAGAACAGCGCGTTCAAGAACCTGGCCCTGGCGATGCTCGCGGCGATCGCGATCGTCTTCCTGCTGCTGGTGGGTACGTTCCGTTCGCTGGTCCAGCCGCTGATCCTGCTGGTGTCCGTGCCGTTCGCGGCGACCGGCGCGCTCGGCCTGCTCGTCCTGACCGGCACGCCGATGGGCGTCCCCGCGATGATCGGCATGCTGATGCTGATCGGCATCGTGGTGACGAACGCGATCGTGCTGATCGACCTGATCAACCAGTACCGGCGCCAGGGCTACGGCGTGGTCGAAGCCGTGGTGGAGGGCGGCCGGCACCGGCTCCGCCCGATCCTGATGACGGCACTGGCCACCATCTTCGCCCTGCTGCCGATGGCACTCGGCGTCACCGGCGAGGGCGGCTTCATCGCCCAGCCGCTCGCGGTGGTGGTGATCGGCGGTCTGATCACGTCGACCCTGCTGACGCTGCTGCTGGTCCCGACGCTGTACGCGATGGTCGAACTCCGCAAGGAGCGACGGGCGAAGAAGCGCGCGGCGAAGCGGGCCGCGGGCGAACCGGAGGTACGGGAGCCCGTGGGGGTCTGAGACCGGGATCCGGGTGCGGGGCCCGCCGCCGAGCGG
>NZ_JBHJUV010000088.1:0-27392 GCF_042268025.1 Streptomyces sp. NPDC056161 | reverse complement strand
CGGAGCGCCGAGCGCCCCGCGATCCACCGGGTCGCGCCGACCGCGGAGAAAGGCGGCGTCCGGCCCTGAACTTCGCCCGGCGGTGGCCCCGTTGTCGAGGCCATCGCCCCGCCGATCGGCCGGGCGGGGTCGCGTGCCGGTCGTTCGCCCTCGGCCGGGCACCGGCCTACCGCTTCCGGTGGGACTCCGCCGCGCAGGCGAGGTCGCGTGCCGGTCGTTCCCCCGTGGTCAGGAACGTCGTCACCGCGTTGTTCGCGCACGTGTTCTCGCCGAACGGGTAGACACCGTGGCCGCCCTGGTCGGCCGTCACCATCCGGGCGCGGTCACCGAGGGCCCGGCGCAGCTCGCGGGCGCCGACCAGCGGTGTGCCCGGATCGCGCAGGTTCTGCACCATGAGGACGTTGGACGGGCCCCGGTCGCCGATGTGCACCGGCGGCTCCACCCGGTCGGTCGGCCAGAACGCGCACGGCCCGATGTTCGCCGTCATCGCCCCCAGCATCGGGTACCGGAGCCGGTCGACCGCGACGTCGTCCCGGTAGGTCCGCACCGACTGCGGCCACCGCGAGTCACCGCAGATCACGTAGAACCGGCTGGACATGGGGTTGTCCAGGTCCGTGGGGGGAAGGCCGGGAAGCGTGGGCACCGGCGTGTCCTCGTCGAGCGCCTGCCAGGTGCCCGCGAGACCCGGAAACTGCGCGTCGCTGTAGAGCAGGCCGAACGTGGCCCCGCGGAACAAGGTGCCGTCGAAACCCTGGACCGGTTTCCTGTCCAGCCGCGCGGCGAGGTCGTAGTACTTCGCGGTCACCTGCCCGGGTGTGCTGCCCAGGCCGTACTCCGGATGGGCGGCGGCGTACGCCGCGAAGTCCGGGAAGCGGTCCTGCATGCCGCGGGCGAACATCCGCATGGCGGTGACGTCGTAGCCGCCGGGGCCCAGGCTGCTGTCGAGCACGATCCGGTCGCTGCGCTGCGGGAACAGTGTCGTGTACACCGCGCCCAGGTAGGTGCCGTAGGACACGCCGTCGTAGGAGAGCTTCGGTTCGCCGAGCGCCGCGCGGATCCGGTCCATGTCGCGTGCGGTGTTCGCGGTGGTGATGTAGGGCCGCAGCCACGCCGTGCGCGACGTGGCGCACTGCTCGGCGATGGTCTTCGCGTACGCGGCCTGCTCGGTGAGGTCGGCCGGGGTGTTCGCGGGCGGCGGGAAGTTGCCCCGCGCTTTCTGCTCCTCCGTCAGGTCACATGTCACCGGTGCGCTGTGTCCGACGCCGCGCGGGTCGAAGCCGATCACGTCGTAGGTGTCCCGCACGCTCTGCGGCAGCGAGTCGCCCAGCGTCAGCAGGGCGGGGAAGTCCAGTCCGGTGCCGCCGGGGCCGCCCGGATTGGTCAGCAGCACGCCGCGGCGCCGCTCCGGCTTCTTGCTCGCCAGGCGGGATATCGCTATCCCGATCTTCCTCCCTTCCGGATGCCGGTAGTCCAACGGGACCTCGACCGTCGAGCACTCCAGACCGGGCAGGGTGATGTCCGCGGGGCACGGCCCCCAGGTCACGGTGGCCGGCGGCGTCGTCGCCGACGCCTGCGGAACTCCGGCGAGCGCCATCGCGGCCACGGCGAGGACAAGGGAGAAGGATTTGCGCATCTGACTTCCTCTTGGACGACGCACCACGGCGTCGGGATCAACGGACGGAGAGGGGACGGGGCGTGAGGGTGACGCGACACGCCCTAGCAGTTCATGCGGATCAGGGTGTCGATCTGAGCGGGGTTGTAGAGGTCGAGGGCGGCCAGGGCGAGTGCGCGCCGGGCGAAGTCCTCGCCCTGCGGTGCGTCGGCGCTGAGGTCCTGGAAGCTCGGGAACGCGGCGAGCATCTCCTTGACGGCGGGCGCCTGGCGCATGCGTTCGGCGAGGTCCTGGCAGGTCTGTTCGTCGGCGTCGGCGGGCAGCCGCTCGAACTCGGTGAGCGCGGGGTCCGGTTCGTACGTCCGTATCGTGTCCGCGTAGGCGTCGAGCGCCGGCCGGCCGAGCACCTGCGCCATGACGACCGCCAGCGAACGCTCGGACTCCGGGACGTCCGCCCCGGCGACGGCCTCGCCCAGCGGGGACGGCAGGTCGGTCGGCACGGCCCGGTCCAGGATCAGGGCGATCTCCGCGCGGGTCCGTTGCAGCCGCTCGATGGTCGCGGCGAGTTCGGTGTCGAGGTTCCGGAGCGCTTCCTCGGGATGCTCGTCGGTGTCGCCCAACTCGGCGATCTGGGCGAGGGAGAGCCCGAGCCCGGTGAGGCGTTTGATCCGCACCACCCGCACGAGGTGGGCCACGCCGTAGCTCTTGTAGCCGTTGGCCCGGCGTTCGGGCTCGGCCAGCAGGCCGACCTCGTGGTAGTGCCGTATCGCCCGCAGCGTGGTGCCGGCCAGCTCGGCGAGTTGACGGGTGCTCCACGCCACGGCATCCCCAGACCCAAGGTTCCGCGCGACGCGGACGCGTCGGCGAGGCCCACTTAAAACCATGCCGCTACGGCATGGTCAAACCGGCTGCTCGCTTTCGGCCGCCGACCGGAGCGGACGGCGCGCCCGCGGTGCTTGCCGCGCCGCTTCCCGGCGTGCCGGGCCCGGCGCTCATCGGCAACCCCGCCGGGCGGCCTTTCGGCCGTACCGGGCGGGGGTGCGGCACCCGGGCGCTCACGGGACGGACGGGCCGGTGATCGGACGTCCCTCGGCGTCGTACGGCCAGACGTTGGGGACACAGCCGTGCATGCCCTTGATCTGCTGCATCATCGCGGGGGCCGGCCTGCCCCGGCCCGGACAGGTGACATGGCCGTGGCCGAGGAAGTGCCCCACCTCGTGGTTGACGATGAGCGCCCGGTAGGCGGTGACGTCGTCCGCGTAGACCGGGGTCGCCAGCTCCCAGCGTTTGAGGTTGACCATGACGGTGTGGGAGACGGTGCAGTTGACCTCGCCGCCGGTGTCGAGACCGTACCGTCCGCAGATGTCGTCGACGGTGCCGGCGGTGGCGATCTTGACCGCGAAGTCGGCTGTGCCGCCCGAGACCCGCTGGAACGCCGAGTGCCCGTCCGCCGTCCAGCCGCGCGGATCGCTCAGGATGCGCTCCACCTCATGGGCGGCGTCGGCGGGGGAGACCGGGATGCCGTCCTCCACCTCGACCCGGTAGCGCAGCACGGAGCCCGTGCCCGTCTTCGCGCTCGTGCCGGGCGCGGTGACGAATGTTCCCGGGCCCTCGTCCGGGATGTCGGGCGGGGCGGAGGAGGCGGACGCCCGGGGCGCGGCCGGCGGGCTCGACGTCGCCGTGGCGCCCGGGTCCGGTGCCGACGGCCCGGGGGAACGCTCCGCCCGCGGGGTGAGTCCGGCCCGTACGCCGGCACCGGTCCCCGCCGCGGACCGTCCCGCGTCGGACGACGTCCAGGCCACCACCGCACACCCGGCGGCCGCGAGCACGGCCACCGCCACCAGATGGCCCGTCAGCCCCCGCCTCCCGCGCCGCCTCGCGCCTCTCCTCCCGCGGTGCCGCTTCCCGCTCCGCGCCGCGGCGTGCGCGGAACCCCTCCGGCGGCGACGGGAAGGGGGCGGATCTCCTTGGTACGCAGTCACGGTCGTTCACGGTGTGACCGCCATGTGATCGAGTCTGGCCCGTACGGTCACGAGTTGGTAACGCCCGCTCTCGACCTGCATATATGATCAACCGGTAACAGTTTTCCGCCCGAGCGGGCGGCCCTTTGGATACTGAGTCCATGCCACGTGTACTGCTGATCGAAGACGACCGCGCCGTCCGCGAGGGCGTCACCCTCGGGCTGCGTCGGCAGAGCCATGACGTCCTCGCCGCCGGGACCGGTGAGGAGGGGATGGACCGGCTGCGGTCCTTCCGGCCGGACATCGTCGTCCTCGATCTGATGCTGCCCGGCATGACGGGCCTGGAGGTGTGCCGTGGCATACGGGCCCTCGACCAGACCCTGCCGATCATCATGGCGACCGCGCGGGGCGACGAGGTGGACATAGTCGTCGGTCTGGAGGCGGGCGCGGACGACTACGTCGTCAAGCCGGTGCCGGCCCGGGTGCTCGACGCCCGCATCCGCGCGGTCCTGCGCCGGGCCGGCGGGACGGCCGCCGGCACCGCCCTGCCGAAGATCGACAGCTACGGGGACCTGACCATCGACCGGGCCGGCCTGACCGTCACGCTGAACGGCGGGCCGATCGCACTCGCCCCCTCCGAACGGCGGCTCCTGCTCACCCTGTCCGCCTCACCCGGCCAGGTCTTCAGCCGGCAGCAACTGCTGGAGGCGGTCTGGGAGCACGACTACCACGGCGACGCCCGTCTGGTGGACGCCTGTGTCAAACGGCTGCGCACGAAACTGGACGAGCCGCCTCGCGCACCCCGCTACATCCACACCGTCCGCGGATTCGGCTACCGCTTCGCCGCCCGATGAGGGCCCGTCGGCTGCGCGGCCTGCGCCCACGGCTGGTGGTGGCCTTCGGGCTCGTCGCCGCCGTCGCCGCGGCCACGACCGGTGCGCTGACCTTCAGGGAGGCGCGCACCGGAGTGCTCCAGCAGAGCCAGGACGCGGTGATCAGGCAACTGCGCACCCAGGTCGGCCAACTCGCCGACGGGCTCTCCTACCCTCCCGGCCAACAGACGCTCCAGCGGTTCGCGTCCGACCTGGCGGACACCGAAGCGCAGGGGCACTGGCGGGTGCTGGTCGCGTTCCGGGAGGAAAGCGCCTCCTCCGTCGCCGGGGACCCCTTCACCGAGGTGACGCCGGCCGTGCGGGAGGCCGTCGGGTCCAGCCGGGCCACCGTCTTCCAGCGGGTACGCGGGGACGGGCACACCTCGCTGGTCGTCGGCATGCCGGTCACCTTCGACGCCCCGGGCGAGGGGCAGGTGCTCTCCGGGGTCCAGGTGTTCCTCGTCGTCCCGCAGGCCGTCGAGCAGGCGTACGTCGACGCCCTGGTCACCGCCGTCGAACGCGCCATGGTGGTGGCACTCGCCCTCGCCGTGGTGCTGGCGCTGCTGGCCGCGCGCGGGGTACTGCTGCCGGTGCGCGCGCTGCGGCACGCCACGCGCAGCATCGCCGAGGGCCGTCTGGACACCAGGCTCGCGGTCAACGGCTCCGACGAACTCGCCGATCTGTCCGACACGTTCAACGAGACGGCCGCCGCGCTGGAGACGTCGGTGGCGGAGCTGCGGGAGATGGAGGCCAAGGCCCGGCGTTTCGCCGCGGACGTCTCGCACGAACTGCGCACCCCGCTGGCCGCCATGTCCGCGGTCACGGACGTCCTGGACGAGGACGCCGCCCGGCTGGATCCGGACACGGCCACCGCGGTACGGCTGATCAGCGCGGAGACCGAGAAACTGGCCCGCCTCGTGGACGACTTGATGGAGATCTCCCGCTTCGACGCGGACGCGGCGGTCCTGCACCTGGACGAGATCGACCTCGCCGAGTCCGTCCGGCGTACGCTCGCCTCCCGCGGCTGGTCCGACTCGGTGGAGACCCGCCTGCCGGCGCCCGGCACGGTGCGCGCACACGTCGACCCGCGCCGCCTCGACGTGGTCGTGGCCAATCTGATCGGCAACGCCCTGCGGCACGGCGCCCGTCCGGTGCGGGTGGGCCTGCACACGCGCGGTACCACCCGGACCGGGCGCCTGGCGGTCATCGAGGTGTGGGACAGCGGGCCCGGCATCCCCGCCGCTGTGCTGCCGCACGTCTTCGAGCGGTTCTACAAGTCCGACACCGCGCGAGTCCGCTCCGAGGGCAGCGGGCTCGGCCTCTCGATCACCGCCGAGAACGTGCGGATGCACGGGGGCGCGGTCCGCGCGGCGAACCATCCGGCGGGCGGCGCCCTGTTCACCGTGGAACTCCCGCTGCGGCGGGACGGTCTGCCCGAGGAGGACCGGTCATGAGGGCCGCCCACCGGGTCCCGCTGCTGATCGCGTCGGCGCTGCTCGCGCTGTCCGCCTGCGGGATCCCCGAGACCGGGGTGGTGCAGGCCGGCGGCCCGGCGAGCGGGATCGCACCGAGGACACCGGTGTACTTCGTCCGGGGCGGGGCGCTCGTCGCGGTGCCCCTCCCCACCGACCGGCCCGGGGACGCCGAGGCGGCCCTGGGGCTGCTCTTCCGCGGCCCGGTCCCGGTGGACGCCCCGGGACGGCTCTCCAGCGAGGTGCCGTCGGCCCCGACCGCCGCGGCGCCCCCGGCGACCGCGGCACCGAGAGCGACCTCGCCGGACGGCCCGACCTCGCCGGACGGCCCGACCGTGTCGGCGCGCGGCGACGCGCTCGCGATCCGGCTGCCGGCCGGTCTCGGCACGCTGTCCCGCCTCGGGACGGAACAACTGATCTGTACGGCCGCCGCAGCGCACCGCATCGGGAACCCGGCCGGCGGCACCGTGACGGTGACGGTGTCCGGCGACGGCGGATGGCACGCCGAGGGGACGGACGGGAGCTGCCCCGACGCGTGAGCGCGGTCGTCCTCGTCGTCCTGATCGCCCTCCTGCGCGCCCTCGTCGCCCCGCTGCTGCTCCTGGCGACGGTGGCGCTGTCGTACGTCGCCGCCCTCGGCGCCTCGAACCTGATCTTCGAACACGTCCTGGGCTTCGCGGGCGTCGACTGGTCGATCCCGCTGATGGGCTTCGTGTTCCTGGTGGCGCTCGGCATCGACTGCAACAACTTCCTCATGCACCGCGTGCAGGAAGAGACCGCGCGTCTGGGTCACGCCCGCCGCGTCCTGGCGAGGCTGACCGGCACCGGAGGCGTCATCACCTCCGCCGGCATCGTCCCGGCGGCCACCTTCGCGATCTTCGCGGGCCTGCCCCTGGTGACGATGGCCCAGATGGGCGTCCTCGTCGGCCTCGGCATCCTCCTGGACACCTTCCTGGTCCGTACGGTCCTGGTCCCCGCGCTGGCCCTGGACCTGGGCCGCCGGTTCTGGTGGCCGGGCAGCCTCTCCCGCGGCCCGGACCGGCCCGACGGCGACACCTTCGCGAGCACCGCCGCCACGGCCCGGGGCCGTGCCCACGAAGTGGCCTAGGACCGGGGAGCGGTACCCCAGCACCGGAGAGCGGGGAACGCCTTCCGCCCGTCCCGGATTCCGCCCCGTCCCCCGGGGCATGCCCGTCGGCCGCGACGCGCATGCCCCGGGGGACGCACACAGGAGGCCGCGTCCGCCCGGACGCCTCAGGGCCGGTCAGTCACCTTGGGCCGGGGGAACGTCCACGCCGGCCGCGTGTTCGGCGAGTCCGCTCGCCATGGCCTGCATGAAGCGGCGCAGATACCACTGGAAGAACCAGCGCATCCCCGGGCGAGCCAGGTACGTACCGTGCCAGTGGATCCTCGTGCCGCCATCGGGCAGCCCGTGCAGTTCGACAGCGGCCCGGTAATCGGCCATCTGCGGATTCTCCACGCCCTCGTACGCGAACCGAGTTCCTGGCGTGAGAGCGGTTATCCGCTCCTTGGTGACGGTCTTCCCGGTACGGAAGGCCCGGGTCGCCCCGACGCCGTCCCGTCCGTCGGGGGAGAGCCCCTGCGACCGACCCGTCTCCAGCGCCTCGACCCGCGACCACGCGGGCCAGCTCCGCGGGTCGAGCAACAGCGCCCACACCACGCTCGGCGGCGCCGTCGTTTCGGCTGTGACGTCGTACGACTGCATTCCAGGACTCCTCACGCCGTACGGCCCGAGCGCGTCCTTGCACGCGCGCACCGGGCCGGCCGGCCCCGTGCCCTCGCCGACGGCGAGAGCTGTCGATCATGCGGCAACCCTATGTACGGGCCGGCGCCGATCCCATGCGCGAGATTGCGGCACGACGGTCAGGGATTGCGGTAGACGGAAGGGCGGGCTCCGGTGTGTCGGAGGAAGGCGGCCGACAGAGCGCCGGCGCTCGCGAAGCCGCACCGCCGCGCGATCTGCGCGACGGCCAGATCGCTGTGGCGCAGCAGCCGTTTCGCCTCCTCGATCCGCAGCCGGGTGAGGAACCGGTACGGCGTCACTCCGGTCGACTCCCTGAAGACCCGGACGAAGTGGTAGACGCTGAGATGCACCTCACCGGCGATCTCGGCCAGGGTGACCGGATCGGCCAGCCGGTCGCGCATCATCGCGACGGCCGCGCTGACGCGTGCGTCCTCCCGCGCCGGCGCCCGAGAACCCGGCAGTCCCGCATGCCGGGTGAGCAGGTGCACGCTCAGGAAGGCGGCGGCGGACTCGGCGTACAGGTCACCGGCCCCGTCCGGCGAGCCGACCGTGCGCACCGCTTCCTCGACCAGCGGGTCCCCCGCGGCCAGGGACGCGGCCATGGCCTCGTAGTCCACCGCACGGCCACCCAACTGCGCCGCGGCCGATTCGACGGTGTCGCGCGGAACATGGATCTGCACGCTCCGCATCGATCCGTCCCCGCGGTAACGGCGAACGACGGCCTGACCCGGAATGCCCATCTCGACCCGCCCCGGCACCCAGGCGTAGCGGCTCCTCCGGCCGCCGCTTCGCACCTCCATCGTCGCCCGCCCCGCGACCGGCAGCACCAGGTGCAGATCGGCCGCGCCCGGTATCTTCAGCTCCTCGGCGGCGGGGACATGCTCGAACCGCTGCACGAGCAAGGACTCCCAGCCGGACACCTCCCAGCTGCAGTACGTCCGCCGGACGTAACGAGCCATGTCGAAACCGGCATAGGGCTGGAGATCGAAACGAACGGAGTCGAACACCATGACACCGAGGCTACCGATCGTCCTGGGCTTCCGGAGCGTCCGCTTCCACACCCTGGGGCACGAGGGCGCCCCGGCACGTCGGCTCAGTCGCGAATCTCGACGTGGGCGAGGAGGTCGCCCCGGCCGCCCTCTCTGAGGTGGGGGACACCGAGACCGGCCACGCGCATGGTCTGGCCGTTGCGGATGCCCCGAGGGATGCGAATGGTGTGGCTGCCGTCCAGCGTCCGGACGGGGAGAGTGCCGCCCGTCGTCGCCAGGGCGCGCGGCACGGTCAGGGTGCGGTGCAGGTCGTCGTCCGTCCGCCGGAAGACGGGATGCGGGCGCTCCAGGAGTTCGAGATAGAGGTCCGCCGCCTCACCGCCGCCGGGCCCGACCTCTCCCTCGCCGCCCAGTTGGATCCTGGTGCCGTGGTCGACACCCGCCGGGATCTTGACGGTGAGTGTCCGGCGGGAGAGGACACGTCCGTCTCCGGCGCATTCCGGGCAGGGGTGGGGCAGGAGCGTGCCGTACCCGGCGCACTTGCGGCAGGGCGACGGCGGGTCGGTCCTGCCGAGGGAACTGCGCCAGGTCTTCCCGGCGCTGCCGCGTCCGTCGCAGACGTCGCACTTCTGGGGGCGGGTTCCCTGCGCCGTACCGGAACCCGAGCAGGTCGGACACACGATCGCGGTGTCCACCACGATGTCCTTGGTCGTGCCGAACGCGGCCTCGGACAGGTCGAGTTCGACACGGATCATGGCGTCCCGGCCGCGACGGGTACGCGGCCGGGGGTAGTTCAGCTCCGTTTCCGTACCCGTTCCCGTGGCCGTACCCGTTCCCGTACCTGTTTCCGTGCCGGTGCCGTTTTCCCACTCGGGCTGCGTCCCGGGATCCGGATCCGGATCCGGGTAGGGCGGCCCCGCGTCGGCTGTGGCCTCCGGCTCCGGAGCCGCCTGCTGCGCACTGCTTCCAGGCCGCGCATCTGCGGTCTCCGGCTTCCCGGACGACCCGTCCAGGTCGTCCCCGAAGGGCCGGCTCTCCGGTGCGGCCGTGGTCCGGGCGGACGTCCCGGGGCCGGGCGGGACGGGAGCCTGAGGTGCGGGCGGGACCTCGGTGTCCCGCTCCTGCTCCCGCTCGGTGACGGTCCGGGCGACGGTCACCTGGTACTCCAGGTCCGCCCACATCCGAGGCCGCTGTCGCGCACCGGAGCGGTGCAGGTGCTCGTACACGTAGTCGTACAACTCGGTGACCGTGATCCGGCCGTCCCGGTTCAGATCGGCGGCGCCCGTACGCAGCCCCTCGATGAGCGCGCCCGTGAAACGCGAGGGCTGCGGCACCTTGGATTCGACGCGCTCGCCCTCCCAGGCGTACTCGGTCCGGCTGGTCGCGGTCAGCACTGCTATGCCGTGCCCGCCCAGTTCGTCGCGTACGTGGATCTGGTCGTCACCCTTGGTGCCGGGCAGGAAGGCTCCGCTGTAACAGCAGTCGAGGAGGACGATGACGGTACGGGCCCGGCAGCGTTCCATGCGGTCGCGCAGGAAGGCGGCCGGGATCGCGGTGGAGGCGGGCAGGTCGCGGTCCGTGTCGCGGGTGGCGAAGTACAGTCGGCCGTCGTCGTCCTTGATGCCGTGACAGGACACGTGCAGCAGGAGCAGGTCGTCGCGGCTGCGGTCCCGGAAGAAGCGCTCCAGCGCGCGCATCGCCTCGTGCGCCCGGACATTCTCCAACTGCTCGGTGCGGAAGCCGCCGATGCGGGGGTCGTCGAGCACCTCGGCGAGACCCGCGCAGTCCTGGCCGGGGGAGCGCAGGGTGCTGAGCGTGCGGTCGTCGTACGTCCCGGTCGCGATGAGGAGGGCGTCCCTGCGGCCCGTGCCGAGGGGGAAGTCGGTCATCGGGCTACTCCTGGACGACGGGCGGTCCCGCGGCGCCCGCCGGAAGTCCCGCCGTGGCGTCGGATCCGGCCGGGCTCCCGCCGCCCGTGTTCTGCGTCCGGAGCTCCGCCACGAAGGCGTCCAGCACCTGTTGCTGCTGCTGCGCCGAGGCGTGACCCAGCTCAAGGGTACGGCCGTCGATGTCGACCTTGACCGTGCGCACGGGGCGGTTGCGCATCCAGGTCTCCAGCAGGCGCAGCGCGGGTCGCAGCACGGCCGGGGCGAGACTGACGACGAGCGCGCCGACCGCGATGAGTTCACCCGGCTTGGCGCCCGCCGGCACCGCGCCGTCCGAACGCGCCACCCGTACGTCGGCCACGTCCAGTTCGAGCAGGCGGCCTCTCAACTCCCGTGTGAGCTGGTCGAGTTCGTCCTGATCGACGTCGGCCGCACCGGACACCGCCAGACGCATGCTGCTGGTACCGCTGGTACCGTCGGCTGTCGCCATGTATTCCCCCTGTTCAACAGCGGCCTCCAGTGTAAAGGCGAACGCCGGTGCGGGAGAGGGCAGTTGGCGGGGCGGGGCGGTCGGGGGTGGAGGGCAGGTGCCTGCGCCGGGTGCGGGCCGGGCGGCGTCACTGCCCGGCCAGGTGCGCCAGCCACGGATGTCCGGGGTGCACGCGCTCCAGCCACCCACCGAGGACGTCGCGCCGTGCCTGGCTCAGCAGTGGCAGCGCCGCGTCGAAGTCGGCCTGGTCCTTGGCCCTCGTCTCCTTCGCCTTGAACAGCAGCACCAGTTCGGGCACCAGGTAGGGGATGCCGTCCGCGGTCCGCTCGACGATCACGTCGTACGGCAGCCGCAGCGTGCTGTCCCGCCGGAAGATCCAGGTGTCACCGTCGTGCGGCTCGCGGAAGACGTCGAACAGGAACCGGTCACTCGCCGGGTCCCGCAGCCAGGTCTGGCGCGTGGCCGCGAGCACCTCGGCTCCCGCGCCGGCCCAGACCCGTCCCGAACCCACGGCGTCCCACACGAACTCGGGGAAGCGGTCCCGGACTTCCGGGAATCCGGCCGCGGGCACCGCGATCTCCAGATCACCGTGCGGCCGCGACTGCCCGCCTCGGAACAGGTCCAGCGCCCACCCCGCCACGACGCACCAGGGCACACCGACCCCGCTCAACCGCTCCGCGACCTGTTCCGGTCGCCATGCCCGCGCCCACCGGGCGGTCAGTTCGTGCGCGTCGAGCAAGGCGCCGGCGGGCGGCAGGGAACCGGTCATGGGAAGAACCTACTGTCCCGGCTCGCTCGCGTCAGTCCTGTTCACCAGGGTGCGGTGGGCGACGTGCGGGCGGTGGCGCCTGCCGGTGCGTCCGGGACCGGTCCCGCGCCGGCTTCGCCGCTGCCCGCTACGGCGGCGGGATCGAGGTGTGGGAGTCGGGGGCCCGCGGCGGGGGCCGGGGCCGCGGGCCCCCCCCCCGGGGGGGGCGCGGGGGCGGGAGGGGGCGGCCCCCGCGGCATGGTGCCGTACGCGGACGCGCCCGGGGCGCGGGGCTCACAGCGGGGTCGCCGCGTGCAGCACCAGGAACAGCGTGACCGCGGAATTCGCGGAGGACATCAACGAGGCGAGGGTGCCGACCGCCGCGCCCCAGGCGGCCAGGCCGACCGCGGTGCCCGCCGGGGGCCAGGTGCGGGCCGTCGGCGCGGGGCCCAGCAGGGCGGCGACCCGGCGTGGTACGGGTCCGGCCGCGGCCAGGGCCGCGAGCGTCGCCGCGGGGGTGGCGCGGGACAGCAGGGCCGCCTTGCCGATCGCTCGGGCCACCGTCCGCCGATCGCCGACCGCGCGGGCCGCCTCCTCGTCCGCCCAACGCTCCGCCGTGTAGACGACGGCGGTGCGCAGGGGCCGCAGGAACGGGTTGGCCCGTGCCGCGAGGTGCACGGCGAGCAGGTGGCGATGGTGCCGGGCGGCGAGGTGGGCGCGTTCGTGGGCGAACAGGGCACGGCGCTCGGCGGAGGAGAGCCCGTCGAGCAGCGCGGTGGTGACGACGACCCGGCCCGGCTCGCCCGGCAGCGCGTACGCGTACGGCTCGGAGTCGGGCAGCACGGCGACCGTGACGCCGGGCAGCCCGGCCAGGGCCCGCCGGGCGCCGCGCGTCACCCGGCGGTGGAGCCACAGGGTGCGCCCGCAGGCCGCGGCGACCAGGCACAGGGCGGGGATGGCGGCGCGGCCCGCGATCCCGTCGTGCGGGACCGCCGCCCGTACCTGCGGGTCGGACCAGCCGTCCGGCAGCGGATTGCCGGGCAGTTGAGCGGTGCCGACCACCATGAGCAGGGCCAGGCACAGCGTGCTGCACACGGCCATGACCACGGCCACGGCGGTCAGCAGCCGGGTGGCCGTGCGCGGGTGCAGCCGCACCTCGGCGAGCCGGGCCACCGGCCAGGCGGACAGCGGCAGTACGAGCGGCAGGAAGACGAAGACCCCCATGCGGTGTCAGTCTGCCGTACCGCCGGGCGGGAGGTGCCGGGTGTTCCCCGGGTCCGGCCGTCCCTCGCGGTCCGCTCCTTCCAGCAGGGCGCGCAGCAGTTGCTCGTCGCCGGGCGGCAGGGCGGTGACGAAGCTCGCCAGGACGGCCTCGCGGTCGCGTTCGCCGTCGAGGAGGCGGCGCATGCGCAACGCGGCGAGCCGCGCCACGTCGGCCGTCGGGGTCCAGACGAAGGAACGGCCGCGCCGTTCCCGGGAGACGACGTCCTTGGCGAGCAGCCGGGTCAGGATGGTGACGACCGTGGTGTAGGCGAGGTCGCCGCCGAGCCGCTCCTGCACCCAGGCCGCGGTCACCGGGGCGTCCGCCTCGCGGAGCGCGCCGAGCACCTGGCCCTCCAACTCGCCCTGCCCGCGCCGCCGGGACCGGCCGTCCTCCCGCGCCATGCCCGTCTCCCTCCGGTCTCGGCGTGTCTCCCTACGCTACTTCACCTTGGCGCCGGCGCCCCAGGGGAGTCGGCCACGACGGGACGCCCGAGGAGCACGACGCACGGCTCCGGTCACATCGCCACGACGCGCACGGCGGCGAACCGGACCGGCCCCGGCGGCTCGACCGCAGGGAGGACCGCCGGGAAGGCCGCCGGGAGGACCGCCGAGACCGTCGTACCGCGTGCGACGGCTGAGAGCCGACAGACGCAGGCATGCCATGCTGGCCGGATGGCACATCCCATTGATCGCGCACCCCTCGCCGAGCGGGTCGAGGAACTTCTCGCCGACGGCGGCCCGTTGCCCATCGTGGCGGCCGGCGACCCCGTGCTGCGCCGCCCCGCCGAGCGCTTCGAGGGCCAGCTCGAACAGGCGCTGCTGGACCGGTTCGTCGAGGCCCTCCGGGCCACCATGCACGCGGCACCGGGCGTCGGCCTCGCCGCACCGCAGGTCGGCGTGGGACTGCGCATCGCGGTCGTCGAGGACCCGGCACCGGTGCCGGACGAGGTACGGCTGGCGCGCGGGCGGGTGCCGCAGCCGTTCCGGGTGCTGGTGAACCCCTCGTACACCCCGGTCGGGGCCGACCGGGCCGCGTTCTTCGAGGGCTGCCTGAGCGTGCCGGGCTGGCAGGCGGTGGTGGCCCGGCCCGCCGAGGTGCGGCTGCGCGGCGAGGACGAGCACGGCCGCGCCATCGACGAGGTGTTCACCGGCTGGCCCGCCCGGATCGTGCAGCACGAGACGGACCACCTCGACGGCACCCTCTACCTGGACCGCGCCGAACTGCGCTCCCTGTCCTCGCAGACGGCGATGGCGGAGCGGTGGACGCAGCCGACGCCCGAGGCCGCCGCGGCGGCCCTGGGCTTCGAGCTGCCCTGAGCGACCGGACGGCCCGGCACCGTCAGCCCCGGTAGGTCTCCAGCAGCCGCAGCCACACCTCGCTGATCGTCGGGTAGGACGGCACCGCGTGCCACAGCCGGCTGACCGGGACCTGTCCGGCGACGGCGACGGTCGCCGAGTGGATCAGCTCGCCGACCCCGGGGCCGACGAAGGTGACACCGCGCAGGACCTCGTCCTCCAGGTCGACGACCATGCGGGCGCGGCCCTTGTAGCCGTCGCCGTACAGGCTCGCGCCCGCCACCGAGGAGAACTCGACGTCGACGGCCCGCACCCGGTACCCGGCCTGTTCCGCCTCCGCCAGCGAGAGCCCGACGGCGGCGGCCTCCGGGTCGGTGAAGACGACCTGGGGTACGGCGTGGTGGTCGGCGGTGGCCGTGTACGGGCCCCAGGCTTCGGCCCGTACCGGGTCACCGGCGGCCCGCGCGGCGATGGCGGCGCCCGCGATCCGGGCCTGGTACTTGCCCTGGTGGGTGAGCAGCGCACGGTGGTTGACGTCGCCGACCGCGTACAGCCAGTCGGTTCCGGTGACGCGGAGGCTGTCGTCGACCGCCAGCCAGGACGCCGGCTCCAGGCCGACGGTGTCCAGCCCGATGTCGTCGGTGTGCGGGACCCGGCCGGTGGCGAAGAGGATCTCGTCGGCCTCGATCCGGTCGCCGGCCGCGGTGACCACGACGACGGCGCCGTTCTCCCGGGCCACCGACTCGACGGAGGTGCCGGTGCGGACCTCGACGCCGGCGTCGGTGAGCGCCTCGGCCACCAGTTCACCGGCGAAGGGCTCCATGCGGGGCAGCAGGCCCTTTCCCCGGACCAGGACCGTGACCTGGGAGCCGAGGGCCTGCCAGGCGGTGGCCATCTCGGTGGCGACCACGCCGCCGCCCACCACGATCAGCCGGCCGGGAGCGGCCTTCGCGCTGGTCGCCTCCCGGCTGGTCCAGGGCTTCACCTCGGCGAGTCCGGGCAGGTCGGGCAGGAGCGCGCGGGTGCCGGTGGACACGGCTACGGCGTGCCGCGCGGTGAGGGTCCGCACGGAACCGTCGGCGCCGGTCACGGTGACCGTGCGGGGTCCGGCCAGCCGGCCGTGGCCGCGGTACAGGTCGGCACCGATGCCCTCGACCCAGCGGACCTGTCCGTCGTCCTTCCAGTGCGCGGTGAAGTCGTCCCGGCGGGCGAGGACCGCGGGCGTGTCGAGGGGGCCCTGGACGGCCTGGCTCAGGCCCGGCAGGCGAAGCGCGTCGGCGCGGGCGATGACCGGGCGGAGCAGGGCCTTGCTGGGCATGCACGCCCAGTAGGAGCACTCGCCGCCGACCAGTTCGCTCTCCACGATCGCCGTGGACAGTCCTGCCGCGCGCGTGCGGTCGGCCACGTTCTCCCCCACGGGGCCGGCCCCCAGCACCACGACGTCATACGCGATGGATTCCGTTTCCGTCATGGGGCCAGTCTGGTGGGTGGTGTGCCCGGAGGCCACACGGGTACGCGCCCGGAATACGTACGCGGACGGCCGTGTTCTGTCCACGATCCGGCCCACACCAGGAAGAGGGAGTCGCTCATGAGCAGCACCGTGGAGCTCACCAAAGAAAACTTCGACCAGACGGTCACGGACAACGAGTTCGTCCTGATCGACTTCTGGGCGTCGTGGTGCGGTCCGTGCCGCCAGTTCGCTCCGGTGTACGAGAAGGCGGCCGACGAGAACCCGGACCTGGTGTTCGGCAAGGTGGACACCGAGGCGCAGCCGGAACTGGCCGCGGCGTTCGGCATCCAGTCGATCCCGACGCTGATGATCGTCCGCGATCAGGTCGCCGTGTTCGCCCAGCCGGGTGCGCTGCCGGAGGCCGCCCTGACGGACGTCATCGGCCAGGCCCGCAAGCTGGACATGGACGAGGTCCGCAAGAGCATCGCCGAGCAGCAGGCGACGGCCCAGGGCGAGTGACCCCAGCGCGCCCGGACTCCGCGGCGTACCGGGGTGTGCGGCCGGCGCGACCGGTGCGACCGGTGCGGACCCGGGCCGGTCGGCCGGGTGAAGTGGAACCCGTGGAAATGATCTCGTGAGCACCGCCCGCGGGCGCGCAACGCGCCGCGGGCGGTGCTGTTCTCCCCGGTCGTGACGGCCGGCCGGCGCGGCTCGGACGGCCTCATGCCGTACGGGAGCAGGCCGGCGCGGCTCGGACGGCCTTTTGCCGTGCGGGAGCCGCCGGGGTGTCCCCGCGTCCCCGCCCCGCCCGGCCGCGGACCGCCCGGGTTCCGGGGCCGCCCGCGATCACGCCCGCCCCGCGCAGCCCTGCGTCGGACCCGGGCGCCTCCCCGTGCGGGCACGCCGCGCCTCCGGCATCTCCCGGGGCTTCTCCGCCGCCGGGTCCGATTCCCGACATGGACTCCTGAGCGCGCGCCGACCGATTCCGAACATGTTCGTGACGAACTTGTTCGACACGAACATGTTCGTTACGCTGCTTCGCATGACAGCTCGCCCTGACACCCCGCGCAGCCGCCGCGCGCGCCCCGCCAAGCCCGCCCTGACCCGGGAGGGAATCGTGGCCGCGGCCGTCGCCGTACTGCGCGCCGAAGGGCTGCGGAAGGTCACCATGCGCCGGCTGGCGCAGGAACTCGACACCGGCCCCGCCTCGCTGTACGTGTACGTCCGCAACACCGACGAGCTGCACGCCGCCGTCCTGGACGAACTGCTCGGCACGGTCGGGCGGGTCGCGGCCGAAGGCTCGTGGCGGGAGCGGCTGACCGCGGTGCTGACCGAGTACACCGGGATGCTCCTCGCCCACCCGACGCTGGCCCGCTCGGCACTGACCGCCCGCCCGTCCGGCCCCCACTACCTGCGCCTGATCGAGACGCTGCTGGCACTGCTCGACGCGGGCGGCGTGCCGCCCGCACAGGCCGCGTGGGGCGTGGACCTGCTGTTGCAGCACGCCACGGCGACGGCCGCCGAGCACGCGGGGCAGGACGCCGCCCCCGCGGACTGGGACGCGTTGGGCGGCGCCGTGCACGGGGCGTCCGAGCAGACCCACCCGCACATCGCCGCCACCGCCGGCCTGCTGCTCTCGGGCGCGCCCGAGGCCCGGCTGGCGTGGGCGTTCGACGCGCTCGTCAACGGCATCGCGCAGACCGCCGTACCCGACTGACCCATCCTCAGGAGACCACCATGACCACCGTCCACCACCCGATCACCGTCGTCGGCGCCGGACTCGGCGGGCTCACCCTGGCCCGCGTCCTGCGTCTGCACGGCATCGAGGCGGCCGTGTTCGACCTCGACGACTCCCCCGCCGCCCGCACCCAGGGCGGCATGCTCGACATCCACGACGACTCCGGCCAGGTGGCGTTGCGCGCCGCCGGGCTGCACGACGCCTTCCTCGCGCACGTCCATCCCGGTGGCCAGGAGACGCGGGTCCTGGACCGCACCGCCACGGTCCGCATGCGGCGGCACGACGACGGCGCGGGCGGCCGGCCCGAGATCGACCGCGGCGACCTGCGGGACCTGCTGCTCGGCTCGCTGCCGCCGGGGACGGTCCGCTGGGGCACGAAGGTCACGGCCGCGCGCCCGCTCGAAGACGGCCGGCACGAAGTGACCACCGCGGACGGCCGGACCGTCACCACGGACCTGCTCGTCGGCGCCGACGGCGCCTGGTCACGGATCCGTCCGCTCCTCTCGCCGGCCCGGCCCGCCTACACCGGCGTGTCGTTCGTCGAGGCGGATCTGCGGGAGGCCGACGCGCGTCACCCGGTGGCCGCGGAGGTGGTCGGCGGCGGCATGCTGTTCGCGCTCGCGCCGGGCCGGGGACTGCTCGGGCACCGTGAGACCGACGGCAGTCTGCACGTGTACGCCGCCCTGGAGACCGCCGAGGAGTGGCTGGACGGCATCGACTTCGACGACACCGACGCCGCCAAGGCCGCCGTGCTGGAGCACTTCGCGGACTGGGACAAGAGCCTGCGGTCGCTGGTCGCGGACGCGGACGGCGCGTTGGTGCCGCGGCGGATCCACGCGCTGCCGGTCGGGCACCGCTGGACGCGCGTCCCAGGTGTCACGCTGCTCGGTGACGCCGCCCATCTGATGTCGCCGTTCGCGGGCGAGGGCGCCAACCTGGCACTGCTCGACGGCGCCGAACTGGGCCTCGCCCTCGCCGCGCACCCGGGCGACACCGAGGCCGCCCTGTCCGCCTACGAGGAACGGCTGTTCCCGCGCAGCGAACGGTCCGCGGCCGAGTCGGCGCGCAACACCACGCTGATCTTCCGCGACGACGCCCCGCAGGGACTGGTGGATGCCTTCGCCGACCACGGCTGACCGGCCTGTGCGGAATGATCCGTGCAGGTCATCCGGGCGACCAGGTCCAGCCAGCCGGCCTCGACCCGATCCAGCGGCATACCGCGCTGGCGGGTGAGATGGTGGACCAGGACGGGGCTCAGATAGCCCATCAGGGTCTGGGCCAGCAACTCATGGTCCGCCTCGGGCACCGCCTGCCGCAGCAGCAGCACCAGATGGCTCTGCTGGACTCGGCGCGGCGCGACCGAGAAGCGGCGCTCCGGGTCGGGCTCGGCCGCCAGTTGCAGGTCGAGTTCGTCTCCCATCCGGCGCAACAGCGTGACGCCGAACGCTTCCAGCCGCTGAACCGGTCCGGCGCCGGGGCCGAGCGGCGGCGGTCCGCCCATGAACGCGGCCTGGAACTTCTTCTCCGAGTGGTCCAGAAGGGCCGTCAGCAGGCCCGTGCGATCGCCGAAGCGGCGGAAGACGGTGCCCTTGCCGACGGCGGCCGCGGCGGCCACCGCCTCCATGGTGAGGTTCGCGGCGCCGTGCTCCCGCACCAGACGGGCCGCGGCCTCCAGCAGCCGGGCCCGGTTGCGGGCCGCGTCGGCGCGCAGGCAGGGCTCGTCCTCTCCGGTACCGACTTCGAGCAGCGGCACCTCCACCGACTCCACGGGCGCGGGCAGGGGCGGCAGGGAGCTGGACATGAAAACAGCGTAAAGCATCGGGAGCAAACTGGACCGCGGTCCGGTTAGGCTGATACAAAAATTAAACGGACCCTGGTCCGTTTGTCACAGCAATGTTTCAGCCCCCACTGGAGTTGTCATGCCTGTTCGTATCCTCGCCCTCGTCGGCAGCCTCCGCGCCGGTTCGACCAACCGCCGGCTCGCCGAGGCCGCCGTCAAGGTCGCCCCCGAGGGTGCCGAGGTCACGCTGTTCGAGGGGCTGGGCGACATCCCCTTCTACAACGAGGACATCGACGTCGAGGGCGGCGTCCCGGCCGCCGCCGCGCGACTGCGCGAGGCCGCGCAGGCCACCGACGCGTTCCTGCTCGTCTCCCCCGAGTACAACGGCACGATCCCCGCCGTGCTGAAGAACGCCATCGACTGGCTGTCCCGCCCGTACGGTGCCGGTGCCTTCGGCGGCAAGCCGGTCGCCGTGATCGGCACCTCCCTCGGCCAGTACGGCGGCCTGTGGGCCCAGGACGAGGCCCGCAAGTCCGTCGGCATCGCCGGTGGCAAGGTCATCGAGGACCTCAAGCTGTCCATCCCGGGCTCGGCGTCCCGCTTCGCCGAGACCCACCCGTACGACGACGCCGAGGTCGCCGCCCAGTTGACCGATGTCGTCGCCCGCCTGCACGGCAACGTGGGCGCGGCCGCCTGACCACCGCACCTTACGGGGGCCGGAACCCACCGGGTTACGGCCCCTGCGGCCACACCGGTACCGGGTGGCCGCCACCGGCCCGGGGCGCCATCCGCCGGTCGGCGGGCGGGTTCCGCCGTACGGCGGCCCATGGCCGTCGAGGCCGCCGCGGCGGACGGGTGCCCGTCGCGAACGCCGGACACCCGTCGCGGTCGCGGGTCGCGGTGGCGGACAGCCGTCGCGGTGACGGGCGACGGGCCGACCGGGTCAGACCGAGGCGTCCGCCTTCGCCGCGGCCGGGTCCGCCGTGTCCCCGGCGGTCGGCGCGGTGCGGGCGGCGGGGATGACCGCGGCGACGGCCGCGGAGACCAGCGCGAGACCGCCGCCGATCAGCAGGGCGGTGCGGAAGCCCGCCTCGGAGGCGAAGGTGTGGCCGCCCATGGTGGTGGTCAACTGGGCGAGGATCACGCCGATGACGGCGGAGCCGATCGAGGTGCCGAGCGAGCGCATGAGCGTGTTGAAGCCGTTGGCCGCCGCCGTCTCGGCGATCGGTACGGAACTCATGATGAGCGCGGGCATCGAGCCGTAGGCGAGGCCCACACCACCGCTGGTGACGATGGAGACGATCATCAGCCCCCAGGCGGAGCCCAGCAGCGCCATGGACAGGCCGTACCCGACGGCGATCACCAGCGCCCCGCTGACCAGGGTGAACTTGGGACCGCGGGCGTTGGTCAGCTTGCCGCCGAGCGGGGAGACGATCATCATCGTGAGGCCGCCGGGGGCCATCCACAGACCGGCCGCGAGCATCGACTGGCCCAGGCCGTAGCCGGTGGCCTTGGGGAACTGCAGCAACTGCGGCAGCACCAGCATGCTCGCGTACATGCCGAATCCGACGAAGACCGAGGCGACGTTGGTGAGCAGCACCCGGGGCCGGGCCGTGGTGCGCAGGTCGATCAGCGGGTCACCGGTCCTGAGCTCCCACCGGCCCCAGCCGGCCAGCACCACGACGGCGACGGCGAACAGGCCGAGCGTGGTCGCCGAACCCCAGCCCCAGTCGGCGCCCTTGGAGACCGCGAGGAGCAGGCAGACCAGGGCGACACCGAGACCGAGCGCGCCCGGCAGGTCGAAGCGCTGGCCTCGGGCCGCGGCCGGGACGTCCGGGATCATGAAGAAGATCAGCACCGCGACGACGAGGGCGAGTCCCGCGGACCCCCAGAACAGCACCCGCCAGTCGGCGTACTGGGCGACGGCGGCGGCGATCGGCAGGCCGAGGCCGCCACCGATCCCCATCGACGCGCTGACCAGTGCGATCGAGGAGCTGAGCCGCTCCGCGGGCACCACGTCGCGCAGCAGGGCGATGCCCAGCGGCACCATGCCCATGCCCATGCCCTGGAGTCCGCGACCGATGATCATCGTCACGACGGAGGACGACAGGGCGCTCACCACCGAGCCCGCGATCAGCGGCACGGCGCACACGAGCAGCATGCGCCGCTTGCCCACGAGGTCTCCGAGCCGCCCGACGACGGGCACGCAGACGGCGGCCACCAGCAGGGTGACGGTGATCACCCAGGCCGCGTTCGAGGACGTCGTGTGCAGGATCTGCGGCAGTTCCGCCAGGAGCGGGGTGACCAGGGTCTGCATGATCGCTGCCGTGATGCCGGCCAGCGCCAGGGTCGCGACCACTCCGCCTGAGCGGGTCGTCGGCTGGGGGGCGTCCATTTCTGGGGACTCCTCGACTTTCTCTCACGGGGATGACTCGCGCGACGTCGGCGAGTGCCGGGTGAAGGATGTGCATCGTACATGCCATATGTATCGAGCATGTGCTGTGGCCCATACACGCAGTTGTGCCAGGATGGGACGGCCGTACGTGGGGACATACAGCGCAACGGCCCCACGGGACAGGAGGCTCAAGTCACATGGTCAGGCCGACGTACGAGGTCGAGTACGAGCAGATGCTGCTCAGCCGCTACACCTTCATGAACCAGCTGGGCGGCCGGCGCAAGGACAGCGTCATGGAGCGCAGCGCCTACATCCTGCTCAGCCGTATCCGGGTCCAGGGGCCGATGTCGATCGGGGAGCTGAGCGACGCCTTCGGGCTCGACGCCTCCACGCTCAACCGGCAGACCGCCGCGGCCATGCGCGCCGGTCTCGTGGACCGCATCCCCGACCCGGGCGGGGGCATGGCGCGCAAGTTCCGCATCAGCGAAAAGGGGGCGCGGCTGCTGGACGAGGAGCGCGAGGGCATGGTGCGCGGCCTGGACGAGGTCATGTCGGACTGGCCCGCCGAGGACATCGCCGCCTTCGCCGACTATCTCAAGCGCTTCAACTCAAGCATCGAACGCATCGCGGGCCGGCCCTGGCCCCGCCCGTAGCGCGGCGGCGGCCCGCGGGGCCGTACCCGGGCCGGTGACCGAGGGCGGCACGGCACCGGGCCGAGGACCGGGGGCAGCACGGCACCGGACGAGGGGGGCCTGGCGAGCGGTGCCGTCCCGGGGTGGGACCCTTGAGCGGTACAGCTCACGGGTGTGCCGGCCGGTGCCCCGCCGCGGGAGGAAACACAACTGAGTACCACCACCGTCGTCGCCGAGACCGTCTCGGTGGTCCTGCTGCTGGGCGTGCTGGCCTTCGCCGTCGTACGGCCGCGCGGGCTGCCGGAGGCGACCGCCGCCGTCCCCGCGGCGGCCGTCGCCGTGGCGGTGGGCGCCGTGTCCGCCCAGGACGCCTGGGAGCAGACTCGTGCCCTGCTGCCCGTGGTCGTCTTCCTGGCGCTGATCCTCGTGTTCGCCCAACTGTGCGCGGACGAGGGCCTGTTCGAGGCGGCCGGCGCCGCCGTCGCCCGCTGGTGCCGCGGCAGCCCGCGGCGGATGCTCGCCGGGGTGTTCGCGGTGGCCGCCTCGATCACGGCCGTGCTCAGCCTGGACGCGACCGTCGTCCTGCTCACGCCCGTGGTGTTCGCCACCGCCGCCCGGGTCGGCGCACGGGCCCGTCCGCATGTGTACGCCACCGCGCATCTGGCCAACTCCGCCTCCCTGTTGCTGCCGGTGTCCAACCTGACGAACCTGCTGGCGTTCGCGGCCAGCGGGCTGTCCTTCACCCGGTTCGCGGTACTGATGGCGCTGCCCTGGCTGGTCGCGGTGGCGGTCGAGTACGCCGTCTTCCGCGGCTTCTTCCGCGCCGACCTGGCCGTGGCCCCGGCGCCGGGCGCGACGCCGGAGAAGGGCCCCGGGGTGCCGGTCTTCACGCTGGTCGTGGTGGCCCTGACGCTGGGCGGCTTCGTGGTGACGTCGTTCGCGGGCCTCGAACCCGCGTGGGCGGCGCTCGCCGGGGTGCTGGTGCTCGGCGGGCGGGCGCTGTGGCAGCGCCGGACCGGGCCGCGTGAACTGGCCACCGCGGCGGCCCCGTTGTTCTGCCTGTTCGTGCTCGCCCTGGGCATCGTGGTGAAGGCCGTCGTCGACCACGGCCTGGACGCCGGGCTCGGCCGGCTGCTGCCCGACGGGACCTCGCTGCCCGCGCTCCTCGCAGTCGCGTTCGTGGCGGCGCTGCTCGCCAACGTGATCAACAACCTGCCCGCGGTGCTGGCGCTGCTGCCCCTCGTGCAGTCGGGTGGTCCCGGCCCGGTCCTCGCGGTGCTGGTGGGTGTCAACCTGGGCCCCAACCTCACCTATGTGGGCTCGCTCGCCACCTTGCTGTGGCGGCGCATCCTGCATGCCCACGACACCCGGGCCGAACTGGGCTCCTTCACCCGGCTCGGTCTGGTGACGGTCCCGGCCACGCTGCTTGCCTCCACCGTGGCCCTGTGGGGGATGCTGCACGTCGTGGGAACCTGACCGCATACCGCCTCGGACCGCCGCCGGAGCCGCCGATGAGCGTCATCGTCTGGATCGTCGAGGGCACCTGGCCCGCCTGCGTCGACGCGGCACGCGCCCGGACCGCGCCCGGCGAGGAGATCGCGCTGCTGTACGTCCGCGACGACGCGCTCGCCGAGACCGCGCACGGCGCGTTCGCCGGGCTGCTCGGCCGTGGGCGTCCCGGGCGCGACCCGGGCACCAGCCTGGAGCGGCTGGCGGCGGCCTCCGCCCATGAACTGCTGCGGGCCGCCGCCGACCGGCTGGGGCGGCCGTGCGCGTTGCTGGAGCGCGGCGGGCGGGTCGAGCGGGAGGTCGTCGCCGCGGCCGGGGGCGCCGCCCTGCTGGTCTGCGCCCGGGACGGTGATCCGGCCCGCCTCGGCCCGCGGAGCCTGGGGCCGGCCACCCGGTTCGTCGTCGACCACGCCCCGTGCCCCGTGCTGCTGGTCTGGCCCGGCGAGGCCCCGCGCACCCCGCTGCCGCCGGTCCCGCCCGAGCGGGGCCACCGTCCGTGACGGCCCCGGGCCGCCCCGAACCTCACCCCCACAGCGCCCCGGCGCAGGCGAACCCGGCGGACGCCGCCCCCAGGCCGGCCAGCACGCTCACGACCACATTGGCGGCGGCGAGGAACCACGCTTGGTCCTCGGCCAGGCGCAGCGTCTCGTAGGAGAACGTCGAGTACGTCGTCAGTGCCCCGCACAGGCCGGTACCCAGCGCCAGTTGCACCTGGTCCGAGGCGGCTCCGGCCATGGCCGCGCCCGTCAGCACGCCCAGGACCGCACAGCCGACGACGTTCACGGCGAACGTGCCCCAGGGGAAGGCGGTGCCGTGCCGCCGCTGCACGGCCCGGTCACCGAGAAAGCGCAGGGGGGGCACCGACCATCCCGCCGGCCACGACCAGCAGCCAGTTCATGGCTTCTCCCGTCATCGCGGCCCCCGCCCCGGGCCGAGGAGACGACGGGTCACCATCGCCGCGAGCCAGACCGCCGTGAGCGCCGCGACGGGCGTGGCGGCCAGATACGCCAGCGCGGTCGGCGCGCGGCCGTCGGCGATCAGCCGCTGGACGTCCACGGCGTACGTCGAGAAGGTGGTGAAGCCGCCGAGCACCCCGGTGCCGAAGAACGGCCGCACCAGCCGATGGGCCGTCCACACCTCGCTGATGACCACCATGAACGCGCCGATCACCGCGCAGCCCGCCGCGTTGATCCACAGGACCGTCCACGGAAAGGCGCCCGGCGCGGCCGGCCACAGCAAGGTGGCGCCGTACCGTGCCGCCGCGCCGATCCCGCCGCCGAGCGCCACCAGCGCCACGACGGGCGCCTGCCGCGGCCCGAGCCGCCGCCGGACAGGGTTGCGCGGTCCGGCGCCGGACCGCGCAAACCGCTCCGCCGCCTTGGCGTCCTCAGCTGTCATGTGCCGTGTCTCCCTACTCGCCGGGGCCCGCGCACGCGGGCACACACCGTTGCAAGCAGGGACTGTTGGCGGCACCGGTGCCGCGGTTCGGGTACGGCGAGCCCCACCGCCGTGCTGGGCCCATGAGGCTCAGCGGAGCAGCAGCATAACTCCGCGCCGCCGGTCACTCACCGTCGGGGGGCGGGCGATGGGCGCGGGCCCGCCGGCGATCTCGGCGGACCAGCGCCGCGGTGGCGCACGCCACCACGAGCACCGCGCCGGCGACCGGAACCAGGAAAGGGGTCAAGACGGCTCCTTCGGCCCGGCGACGGGCCGGGGGTGCGGGCTTCAACCGGTGTCGCCGCGCACACTCCCCCGGGCGGGCCGGGGCCCGACGGTGCGGCGTCGGTGCAACGGCCGAACGAACAGGCGGGTCAGTCGCCAGGCGACGGCCAGCGAGACGGCCGAGGCCAGCACGTGCAGCGCCCCGCCCACGGCCCCGGCGGACAGCAGCGCGGCGAGCAGCAGCGCGTGTGCGGCGACACCGAGGAGCCAGGCCAGCACCGTCAGCAGGGACAGCGCGACCGCCACCGGCACCCCGCCCATCCCCCAGGGCCCGAGGTCGATGTCCGCGTCGAAGCTGTTCGCGGTGGCGGCGCCGAGCGCGACCAGCAGCCAGAAGCACACGACCACGACGAGGGCGGCGGTGAACAGGATCGACAGCGGGCCGGTGGCGGCCTCCATGAACGTCCCCATCGTCCGCCCCTCCCGGTCCGCGGCCACGGCCCGACGGCGTGTCCGGGCGGTGCACCTCCGCACTCCGCACTCCGGTGCCGGGCACTGCCGGTGCCCGGCACCTGAGCCATCCTCAGTGCTCCCCCGACGTCATGATGCCTGCCGGGCACATCCAGGCGCATTGCCGAATCCCGGCAGTGTTCCTCGGGGTCTTTGTGCCGGTGTGCCGCTGAGGAACCGTCAGCGCGGCTTCGGGTCCGCGCCCGCGCCGGCCCCGGGAAAACCGGGGCGTGCCGGGCGCGGGGCCGCGGTTCGTCCGGGGCGCGGTCCTAGCGTGGGCGCATGCGCGTACTGGTCACCGGCGGTGCCGGGTTCATCGGGTCCCAGGTCGTCGAGGCGCTGGCGGCGCGCGGCCACGAACCGGCGGTGTTCGACGTGCGTGCGGACGCGGGCGCGGACGTACGGGACCGGGAGGCGGTCGGCCGGGCCCTCACCGGGGTCGACGCCGTCTGCCACCAGGCGGCCATGGTCGGGCTCGGCACCGGTTTCGCGGACGCCCCGGAGTACGTCTCCCGCAACGACCTCGGCACGGCCGTCCTGCTCGCCGCGATGGCCGGGGCGGGGGTGCGGCGGCTCGTGCTGGCGGGGTCGATGGTAGTGTACGGGGAGGGCCGGTACGAGTGCCGGACGCACGGGGTGGTGCGGCCGGGGCCGCGGGCGGTCGCCGATCTGGCCGCCGGGCGCTTCGAGCCGCGCTGCCCGGTGTGCGGCCGGGAGGTGTCGCCGGGGCTGGTCCGGGAGGACGCCCCGGCGGATCCCCGCAACGTGTACGCGGCCACCAAGCTGGCCCAGGAGCATCTGGCGGCGGCCTGGACCCGGGCGACGGGCGGGTCGGCGGTGTCGTTGCGCTACCACAACGTGTACGGGCCGGGGATGCCGCGCGACACCCCGTACGCGGGGGTCGCCTCCTTCTTCCGCTCGGCGCTCGCCCGGGGCGAGCCGCCGCGGGTGTTCGAGGACGGGCGCCAGCGGCGGGACTTCGTGCATGTGCGGGATGTCGCGGCGGCGAACGTGCTGGCGCTGGAGGCGGGTTCGGCGCCGGGGGCGCTGACCGCGTACAACACGGGCAGCGGCGAGCCGCACACGGTCGGGGAGATGGCGGCCGAACTGGCCGCGGCGCACGGCGGTCCGGCCCCGGTGGTGACCGGCGAGTACCGGCTGGGCGACGTACGGCACATCACGGCCGACTCGGCACGGCTGCGCATCGACCTGGGCTGGCGTCCCGGGACCGGGTTCCGCGACGGAATGCGCCAGTTCGCCACCGCTCCGCTGCAAGAAGCCTGAACGCACCGGCGCACGGAGCACGGGCGCTCGGCCGTACGGCGCCCGTGCGCCCGGCCGCCGCGCGCCGCGGTGCCGGAC
>NZ_JBHJUV010000087.1:0-28488 GCF_042268025.1 Streptomyces sp. NPDC056161 | reverse complement strand
GGAGGGGGAGCGGGTCGGAGGCGGTGACCAGTTCGCGCAGCGGGTGGCGGGCCAGGACCTCGTCCACCTCCGGCGCCAGCGCCGCCCCCAGCCGCTCCCGCAGCGGGAGCGAGTCGTCGTCCAGGGACCGGGCGGCGGCGAGTACCCGGGCCCGGTCGGGCCCCTTCGGCACCCCGGCGGCGGCCCGCGCGTACAACTCCGCGCCCTCCTCCAGGACCAGCCCCGTGTCGATGCCCGCCGGGATCTTGACACCCGCGACGCGCCGCCAGGTGCCCAGGGGATCGCTCCAGCCCTCCACGTGGTAGGTCCAGTGGCCCGTCGCGTCCGGGGTGACGTCCGCGCCCCAGCGGTCCGTGCCGGGGGCCAGTTCGCGCATCGGCGTCCACGGACCGCGCCGGCCCAGCGGGTCGCACAGCACCACGTTGGCGCCGAGGGCGTCATGGCCTTCGCGGAAGACGGTCGCGGAGACCTGGAACGTCTCCCCGACGACCGCCTTCGCCGGGCGCCTGCCGCACTCCACGGCCGGCCGGACGTCGCGTACCGGGATACGGCCGATGGCCGGATTCGCCTGCATGGGTCTCACCTCCGCCGTGCGTGAAGCCGGGCCCGGGGCCCGGCTGTGGATCCGGTGAACCGGGGAACTTCAGTGCCTCGCCACCCTGGAAAGCCGCCCCGCCGGCGGCGCCCGCCGGACCCCGCCCTTGTGCCGTGGGCGCGCGCCCCGCTCGCGCGGCCGGCCCCCCGGGCCGCCGCGCAGGTAGTGTTCGGCGGCGTCCGCGGCCTCCCGGGCACAGCGCTTGCCCATGAGCGCGCAGAGGGTGTGGCCCGAGTCCTCGAACATGGCCCGCACCGCCCGGTCGGACGGCGCCGCGAGCATCGCGCGTTCCCACGCCCGGTACCGCCGCAACTGCCTGGCCACCTCGGCCTCAGCGGGTAGCAGCATGGCCCTGTTCACCCTCCACGCTCTCGACTGGGCGCGTCTCCCGACGGTCGGGTGGACTCCGGGCACGGAGCGGCACGGGTCCGTTACGGCGATCGAGGCATTTCACTAATGGTGCACGTACGGGCACGCAGCGTCTTGTTGGTTCTTCAACCACCTGGATGCGCTCGTGTTGCACGAATGGCGTAGTGCGGCCACTGTGGATCTGACTCAGAAGCGACCAGTGCTCGACGCTCCGTGATCGGGGCCCATGCCCATGGGGGGCGGTGACGAGCGGAGTCTCGCCGGCGAGGGAGCAAGCGACGATGAAGACCGCAGTGCCCTGCTACTACCACCTCGACGTGGAAGTCAGCCCCGAGCGTGTGGGTCAGGTCAGCCGGATCCTGGCCGCCCATCTCCGCCACTGGGACCTGGAGAACCTGGTGGCCCCCGTCCGCAGCGGCGCGGAACTGCTGCTGCGCGCCATCGACGAACACGCCACGGACAAACGCGCGTCGATCGAGATGTGGTGGAACGGCCAGCACCTCATCACGGCCGTCGGCGACGACGACCGTGATCTGCGTCCCGACCAGGATCTGCGGGCCTGCCTGGCACGCATCGCGGCGATGAGCGACGGCTGGGGGTGCTGTGCGTCGGAGACCGGCAGCAAGATCATCTGGTTCTCGCAGCGCGCCCGCGCGGGCGAACGCGTCCCGCTGGTGCCGACCGCCCCGGCCCCCAGCCTTCGCCAGGTGCGCCAGGTGCCGCGCGCCATGCCGGTCCCCGGCCTGGCCACCCCGGCGGCCGCCGCGCAGGCCGCCCTGGCGGGCGCCCGGTGACGGCGAAGCGGTCCCGGAAAGGGGTGCCCGTGTGGAGCGGGCACCCCTACCCGTTGGGCGCCGCCTTCGACGGGCAAGGCACCAACTTCGCCCTCTTCAGCGAGGTCGCCGAACGCGTCGACCTCGTCCTGGTGGACGACGCGGGCGCCGAGACCCGGGTTCCGCTGACCGAGGTCGACGGGTTCGTGTGGCACGGTCATGTGCCTGGGATCGGTCCGGGCCGGCGCTACGGCTACCGGGTGCACGGACCCTGGGACCCCGGCCTCGGCCACCGGTGCAACCCGGCGAAGCTGCTCCTCGACCCGTACGCACGCGCCGTCGACGGGCAGATCGACAACCACCCCTCGCTCTACGAACGCGCCCCCTCCGGCCCGGCCCCCGCCGACAGCACCGGCCACTCCATGCTGGGCGTGGTGACCGACCCGTACTTCGACTGGGGCGACGACCGCCCGCCCGGACGGCCGTACGCGGAGACCGTCATCTACGAGGCGCACGTAAGCGGGCTGACCCGCACGCACCCGGACGTCCCCCCGAGGCTGCGCGGCACCTACGCGGCGCTCGCGCACCCGTCGGTCGTCGAGCACCTGACCTCGCTGGGCGTGACCGCCGTCGAGTTGATGCCGGTGCACCAGTTCGTGCAGGACGGCGTGCTCCAGGACCGCGGACTGTCGAACTACTGGGGCTACAACACGATCGGCTACTTCGCCCCGCACAACGCCTACGCCGCGTTCGGCACCCGCGGCCGGCAGGTCAACGAGTTCAAGGCGATGGTCAAGGCGCTGCACGCGGCCGGACTCGAAGTGATCCTCGACGTGGTCTACAACCACACCGCCGAGGGCAACGAGCGCGGCCCCACGCTCTCCTTCCGCGGCATCGACAACGCCTCCTACTACCGCCTCGTGGACGGCGACTGGGCGCACTACTACGACACCACCGGCACCGGCAACAGCCTGCTGATGCGGCACCCCTACGTGCTCCAGCTGATCATGGACTCGCTGCGGTACTGGGTCACCGAGATGCACGTCGACGGCTTCCGCTTCGACCTCGCGGCGACCCTGGCCCGGCAGTTCCACGAGGTGGACCGGCTGTCGGCGTTCTTCGACCTGATCCAGCAGGATCCGGTGATCAGCCGGGTCAAGCTCATCGCCGAGCCCTGGGACCTGGGGGAGGGCGGCTACCAGGTCGGCAACTTCCCGCCGCTGTGGTCGGAGTGGAACGGCAAGTACCGGGACACCGTGCGGGACTTCTGGCGGGCCGAGCCGGGCGCACTCGGCGAGTTCGCCTCCCGGCTCACCGGCTCCTCGGACCTGTACGCGCACAGCAGGCGGCGCCCCCGGGCCAGCGTCAACTTCGTGACCGCGCACGACGGTTTCACCCTGCGCGACCTCGTCTCGTACAACGACAAGCACAACGAGGCCAACGGCGAGGGAAACCGGGACGGCGAGAGCGTCAACCGGTCCTGGAACTGCGGTGTCGAAGGGGAGACCGACGACCCGGCCGTCCTCGAACTGCGCGCCCGCCAGCAGCGCAACTTCCTGGCCACGCTGCTGCTGTCGCAGGGCATCCCGATGCTGTGCCACGGCGACGAACTCGGCCGCACCCAGGGCGGCAACAACAACGCCTACTGCCAGGACAGCGAGGTCTCCTGGATCGACTGGCGGCTCACCGGCGCACAGCGCGGCCTCGCGGACTTCACCCGGCACGTCGTCGGCCTGCGCGCCGCCCACCCCGTCCTGCGCCGGCGCCGCTTCTTCCGCGGCGACACGGCCACCCACGCCGGACAGCCGCTGCCCGACCTGGTGTGGCTGCTGCCCGACGCACGCGAGATGACCGACCGGGACTGGCAGCGCTCCGACGCGCACTCGGTCGGCGTCTTCCTCAACGGCGACGCCATCGCCGAGCACGACCCCTACGGGCGGCGGGTGATCGACGACTCGTTCCTGCTGCTCCTCAACAGCTACTGGGAACCGGTCGGCTTCCGCCTGCCCGACGCCACCTACGGCGAGCGCTGGACCACCCTGATCGACACCGCCTACCCCGACGGCATCCCGGACGAACGAGAGCGCAAGGCGAACACCGGACTGCGCGTGGAGGCCCGCAGCCTGGTACTCCTGTCCAGACCCTCCCGCACCCCCACCGACTGAACCCACCACCCCCTGACCGACCTACCCCGACAGGCGCGCCCCGTCAGGGGCGCGGGGAACTGCACGCCCAGCCACGACGGGCCCGCAGCCGCACACGAACCGACCAAGCCAGGCGCCGCCCCACCCCCCTCCAAAAAAAGCGGAGCGCACCGTCACCGCTCACGCCGAGAAGTCACCGTGAACTGCGCCCCGTCCGGATCCCGCAGGATCGCCTCGGCCGCCTCCGCACGCAGCACGCTGCCCCCGTGCCGCTCCGCGTCCCGGCAGCAGGCCGCCAGGTCGGTCACGAAGAAGTGGATCTGCCAGTGCGGCCGGACCGTGGGATCGGGCGCGGCCTCCACCGCGCCCGAGTCGATGCGTGCCACGACCGCACCCCGGCTGCGCAGCACGACCTCGCCGCCCTCGTACTCCACCTCGCAGCCGCCGGAGCGGTCCGAGGCCCAGTCGAGGATCTCACCGTAGAAGAGGGCCGCGTCGAACGCGTTGCGGGTGTGCAGCCGGATGAAGGTCGGTGCCGCCCGGCGCCACGACTCCCAGTTGGAGACCAGGTCGCCCTCCCAGATCCCGAAGGTCGCCCCATCCCGGTCCGCGAGCAGTGCCGCCCGCCCCGGCGGCAGGGACAGCGGCCCGACCGCGGCCGTTCCACCGCGCTCCCGGGTCCGGCTCGCGACCACGTCCGCGTCCCGGACGGCGAAGTACGGCGTCCACGCCACCGCCATGTGCCACATGGAGGCGACCGCGGCGATCCCGGCGACCGGCACCCCGTTCACCAGCGCGATCCGGAAGTGTTCGCCGAGCCGGACGCCACGCCACTGCCAGCCCAGCACCGCCGAGTAGAAGGCGGTCGTGGCCTCCAGGTCGCGGCTGGTCAGACTCACCCAGCACGGCGCGCCGAACACGGACCGGGTGGAGATGACGTTCTTCTTGTCCGGTCCGCCGGGGAGGGTCGTGTCATGGTTCATCGCGGTCGCGTCCTGATCTCGTGGACCGATGGACACCGGTCTGCCCCCAGTGTCCAACCGGAGGCCGATCCCGTGCCTGTCGAGCACCCCGGTGGCACGGGGCCGGTCGGGTGACGACGATGGATGGATGGGTGACCACGAATCTGACCGGTTCCTGGAGCTGCAGGAAGAAGTCGATCAGCTGAAGGAAGCCGTCACCTCCCACGCCGTCGTGGACCAGGCGATCGGCATGGTGGTCGCGCTGGGCCGGGTCACCCCCGACCAGGGATGGGCCGTGCTGAAGGAGGTCTCGCAGCACACGAACATCAAGCTGCGCCAGGTCGCCGAACTCATCCTCATCTGGGGGCGTACGGGAGACATGCCCTCGGAGATCGGCACCGAACTGGAGGACGTGCTCGACCGGTACGGGCCGACCCGGATACCGGGGGCACCCGCGGAGTGAGCCCCGGCCCACGGCCCGGTCCGGCCGGGCTCAGCCCGGCTCGGAGAGCAGTTCCTCGCGCAGCCGGTCGCAGCAGCCGCTGATCAGCCGGGAGACGTGCATCTGCGAGATGCCGAGCTGACTGGCGATCCGGCTCTGCGTCATGCCGCGGAAGAACCGCAGGTACAGGATGGTGCGCTCGCGCTCGGGCAGCGCCTGCAGACAGGGCCGTACGGCCGCCCGGTCGACGACGAGGTCGAATCCCGGATCCGGCCCACCGAGGGTGTCGCCGAGACAGTGGCCGTCCACGCCCGGCGTCTCCGCGTCCAGCGACAGCGCCGAGAAGCACTCCAGGGCCTCCATGCCCGTGCGTACCTCGGCCTCCGTCAGCCGGGTGTGCTCGGCGATCTCGGCGATGGTGGGCATCCGCCCCGCCGTCGCCAGCTCCTTCACTGCGCCGCGCACCCGGTTGCGCAGGTCCTGCACCCGGCGCGGCACGTGCAGGGTCCACATGTGATCGCGGAAGTGGCGTTTGATCTCGCCGGTGACGGTCGGCACCGCGTACGCCTCGAAGGCGCGGCCGCGCGTCGGATCGTAGTGGTCGACGGCCTTGACCAGGCCCAGCGCCGCTACCTGGTACAGATCCTCCAGTGCTTCGCCGCGGCCACGGAAGCGGACGGCGATGCGTTCGGCCATGGGCAGCCAGACCTGGACCAGTTCGTCGCGCAGCGCCCGGCGCCGCGGGCCCTCGGGCATTTCCGCGAGCCGTTCGAAGGCGGCCGCGGTGTCCGGAGCGTCATCGTGCGGATGGGACTTCGCCCTGGTGGTGGTACCCGTCATGGGTGCGCACCTCCCTCAGCGTGTGCCGGATGGACGGACAGCGTGGGAGACGCGCGTTCGGATCCGATCGGAGGGTTTCCGGGGCGGTCCGGAGCACCATCCCCCACGGACGTGCCTCCTGTCCGAAGCACTTCCCTGCCGATTCCCGTCACCCGGCACGACCAAACAAATCAATCTAAAGAGTGATAAAAGGTGCGGCGCTCTTGACTTGCCCTTGGAGTTCTCGTGGGAGAAATACCTCTGTAACAGAGATAATCTTTCCGCGTGGAAACGGATCGCGCAGAAACGGATCGGCCGGAAACGGATCACGAGCAGGCGGACCGTGCCGCGGCAGAGCGCCTCTCCGAGGAGCTGGGCAGCGCCCTGGGCGGGATCCAGCGACTGATCCGGCGCCGGCTGCGGAGCGGGACGAGCGGCCCCCGCCTGCGCGGTGCCGAGGTGGAACTGCTCCGCCTGGTCCAGACCCGGCCAGGTATCGGCATCAAGGAGGCCGCCCGGGAACTGCACCTGGCGGGCAACTCCGTGTCGACCCTGGTCAACCAGCTCGTCAAGGACGGCCATCTGGTCCGGGAGACCGACCCGTCCGACCGGCGGGCCGCCCGCCTGCGGCTCACCGAAGCGGCCGGCAACCGGCTGCGCGACTGGCAGCGCCGCCGGGTCGCCCTGGTCGACCGGCACGTCTCCCGCCTGACCGAGGCGGAGCGCGACACCCTGAGCGCCGCGCTCCCGGCCCTGCGCAGGCTGGCCGTCACCCTGCACGAGGAGGCAGAGGAAACATGACGCGCGACACCACCGCCGGCCCCGCCGAGGCCGTCACCTGCACCGGACTCACCTACACCTTCGGTGAGACCAGGGCGGTGAACGGGCTCGATCTGTCCGTGGGGGAGGGTGAGGTCTTCGGGCTGCTCGGCCCCAACGGCGCCGGAAAGACGACGGCGATCCGCTGCATCATCACACTCCTGCCGGTATCCGCCGGCATGGTCCGGGTCTTCGGCCACGACCCGGCCGCCGAACGGATGGCGGTGCGCCGCCTGCTCGGCTACGTCCCGCAGCAACTGTCCGCCGACAGCAGCCTCACCGGCCGGGAGAACGTCGCCCTGTTCGCCAGGGTCTTCGACATCCCCCGCCGCGAACGCGCCGAACGGGTCGCCCAGGCGCTGGCCGCCGTCGACCTCGCCGACGCCGCCGACCGGCTGGCGCGCACCTACTCCGGCGGCATGGTCCGCCGGCTGGAACTGGCCCAGGCCCTGGTCAGCGCACCCCGGCTGCTGATCCTCGACGAGCCGACGATCGGTCTCGACCCGATCGCCCGCACCAGCGTGTGGGAGCACATCAACGCCGTCCGTGCGGTCACCGGCATGACCGTCCTGGTCACCACCCACTACATGGACGAGGCCGACCAGTACTGCGACCGCATCGGCCTCATGCACCGCGGCCGCGTCCAGGCCCTCGGCACCCCGGCCGAACTGCGGCAGGGGCTCGGCGAACGCCGTCGCGCCGAGGGCGCGCCGGCCACGGACACGCTGCCCACGCTGGAGGACGTCTTCCGGGACGTCGCGGGCAGCGGTCTCGACGACCAGTCAGGAGGTTTCCGCGATGTCCGAAGCACCCGCCGCACCGCCGGCCGTCTCGGCTGACCGAGCGCTCGACGCCGGCACCAGTCTGCTGCTGCGCCCGCCGCAGCCCCGTGTCGGCTGGCGGCTGCTGCCCGCCCGGGTCGTCGCGATGTGCGCCGTCGAACTGCAGAAGCTGGCCCACGACCGTACCGAGCTGTACACCAGGGCGATCCAGCCCGCCCTGTGGCTGCTGATCTTCGGCCAGACCTTCACCCGGATCCGGGCGATACCCACCGGTGGGATCCCCTACATCGACTACATGGCGCCCGGCATCATCGCCCAGTCCGCGATGTTCATCGCCATCTTCTACGGCATCCAGATCATCTGGGAACGGGACGCCGGCATCCTGAACAAGCTCCTGGTGACCCCGACGCCGCGCTCGGCGCTCGTCACCGGCAAGGCGTTCGCCTCCGGCGTGAAGTCCCTGATCCAGGCCGTCGTCGTCATCGTCATCGCCGCGCTCCTCGGCGTCGGGCTCACCTGGAACCCGCTGAAGCTGCTCGGCGTCGCACTGGTCGTGATCCTCGCCTCCGCCTTCTTCTCCTGCCTGTCGATGACCATCGCGGGCATCGTGCTCAGCCGGGACCGGCTGATGGGCTTCGGGCAGGCGATCACGATGCCGCTGTTCTTCGGCTCCAACGCCCTCTACCCGGTGTCCGTCATGCCCGGCTGGCTCCAGGCGGTCAGCAAGGTGAACCCGCTCAGCTACGAGGTCGACGCCCTGCGCGGCCTGCTGCTGGGCACCCCGTCGCACGTGGCCCTCGACTTCGGGGTCCTGGCCGTCGCCGGCGCCGCCGGCATCGCCGCGGCCTCGTCCCTGCTGGGCCGGCTTGCCCGCTGATCCGCCCGGCCGCGCCGATCCTGCGTCCGACGTGATGTACGGCACGCCCGGCCGGGCCCCCGCCACCCGCCGCGGGGGATTCCTCCTGTCCAACGCTTGATCAATGATCAAAGGGTGCGAATCACCTGGCCAAGGCGTATTCCGCTCATTTGACAGTGTGCTCAGCGCACAGATAGACAGCAGCTCTCCGGGGTGGTCGAGAGGGGCACTGTGTACGAGCCGAACGTGGTCGGGGACTGGCACGAGTACGACGAGCATGCCGGTCTGCGGGTCCGCGTCCACCGCCTGGAGGTGGTGGAGCCCCCGCACGGACGCGACGAGGCAGCCGCCGGGCTGACGTACTTCAGTGTCCGGGTGACCGTCGAGAACCGCGGCGAACAGCAGTGCTCCGTACAACTGGAGGACGGCCAGCTCGACGTCCGGATCGGCCCCGACGGGGAGGGCGCGTTCGTCGACTGGCGGAACTCGCGGTTCATCGAGGGTTTTGACGTCTATCCGCTGCGCCGTGCCACCGCCGTGCTGTACGCGGCCGGTCAGGAGGCGTGCCTGTCACAGGTGGACGTCCAGGTGCAGTTGCGGGTCGACGACGAGTGGACCGACCGCCGGCTGTGGACGGGCGGCATCGGACTGGCGGAGGGGCCGGTCGCGGCCCCCGCGGCCGGTGCCGCACCGGGCGGCCTGGCCCATCAGGTGAGCGTGTTCCTGCGGGACCAGGCGGAGCCGGACACGGCCTGAGCGGCGTCCCGGTGATCCGGTACGGGTGCGGTCAGTGCGGGATACCGTCGATGATCTCGCGGGCGCCCTGCCGCAGCAGGGACACCGCGACCGAGGTGCCCAGCGTGGCGGGATCGAGCGGGCCGGCCCACTCGTGGGCGTTCAGCCGGGTCTTCCCGTCGGGGGTGAACACACAGGCCCGCAGGGACAGCTCGCCGCCCCGGTCGGCGTGCGCGTGACCGGCGATCGGGCTGTTGCAGTGGCCTTGCAGAACATGCAGGAACATGCGCTCCGCCGTGGCCTCGCGGTAGGTGTCCGGGTCGCTGAGCGCGCCGACGGCGTCGATCAGGTCGGTGTCGTCCTCGCGGCACTGGAGGGCGAGGATGCCCGCGCCGATCGGCGGCATCATCGTCTCCGTCGACAGCACCTCGCTGATCACGTCGGACCGTCCGATCCGTTCGAGACCGGACACCGCCAGCAGCAGCGCGTCGGCCTCTCCGGCGGCGAGCTTCGCCAGCCGCCGGTTGGCGTTGCCGCGGAACGGCACGTACTCCAGGTGCGGGTGGGTCGTGGCCAGCTGGGCGATGCGGCGCACCGCGGAGGTGCCGACGCGGGTGCCCGCCGGGAGTTCGTCGAGGGTGAGACCGTCGGGGTGGACGAGGGCGTCCCGGATGTCGTCGCGCTTCAGGAACGCGGCGAACACCGTGCCCGCCGGCAGCGGCCGGTCGGCCGGCACGTCCTTGACGCAGTGCACCGCGAGATCGGCCTGACCGGCCAGCAGGGCGGCGTCCACTTCCTTGGTGAACGCACCCTTGCCCTCGACCTGGGAGAGGACGCCCAGCCACTTGTCACCGGTCGTCTTCACCGGTACGACCTCGGTGCGCACCTGCGGATACCGCGCCGTCAGCTCGGTGCGGACGCGTTCCACCTGGGCCAGCGCCATCGGTGAGTCACGGGAGACGATACGGATGAGTTCCGGGACGGCCATGGAGACACGATAGACCCTCCCGGCGGGCTCCCACGTCCGCCCGTCGCCGGGCGAGGCGGAACCGGCCACGGGCGTGGGCGTGGGGGTGGGCCGGGCGAATTCGGGCGCCCCGCGAGAACGTCCCGCCCGGCCGGGTCCTGGCTCCCGCCCGGACGGGAGCCAGGACCCGCCGGCCGGACGCTCAGGCGTTCGGGTCGAACGCGATACCGGACGGCTTGGCCGAGGCGAGGTGCGAGGCGAAGGCGCTGTCCTTCAGGCCGAAGTTGGCGCTGCCGAAGTCGTAGGCGCTCAACTTGTCGCGCAGGCCCGCCGGGTAGCCGTTCCAGCCGACCAGCGGCGGATACTGCCAGGTGCCCTTGTGGTTCTCCGGCGGCTCGTCGTTGGTGTTGGCCAGCCGGAAGCAGTGGGTGCTCGCACCGTCCTTGTGGTAGACGATCTTCGCGTGCGTGCCCTCGAAGCGGACCTCGGAGGCCGGGTGCACGGTGAACAAACCGTGGTTGGACGTGGACACGTACTGCACCTGGCCGTTCTGCACCCACACCGCGACGTGCTCCCAGTCGTGCCGGTGGCCGCCGAGGCTGATGCCGGGGATCGCCTGGTCCTTCTCGAAGTACAGGCCGTACAGGTAGGCGCACCAGCCGTTGTTGCACTTGTAGCGCGAGTACGTGTTGGTGTCGTCCAGGTCGGAGGCGTCGCGGCAGTTGCCGTTGAGGGCGCCCGTCGGGTTCAGACCGGGGTTGACGGTGCCGTCCGGGCCGATGGCGGCCGTCGAGTAGCAGCCGTCGGTGTCGTAGTCGAAGGCGGGTTGGTACGTGAACTCCGCCGCCTCCGCGTTGGCGGGCAGCGCAGGCGGCGGGGCGGCGAAGGCGACGGCGGGGAAGGCGATCACGAGGGCGGCGGCACCGGCCAGCCCGGCCAGCCAGCGCCCGGGCCCGGTACGGAACGTCCGTGACGACACAGCGTCCTCCAACTGCGATATGAAGTGGGGGAGTTCAGCATCCTGGCCGCCCGGCACCTTGCCAAGACGGCCCGGACGTCCCAATGGTGAAGCCCCGCCCAACTCTTGCCTCCCGGCACTTCTGTCACTCGGCGTCGCCGGGCAGGTCGGCTGCCGACTCCTCGGGCGCCAGGTCCGGCCGCAGCCGGTACCAGGACGGCTGGCGCAGCAGCCCCGACCGGGTACGGGTGCTGTAGCCGACCTCACCGACCAGCCGGGGCAGCACCCAGTGCGCCCCGGCGATCCGCGGGACCGGATCGAAGGGGCACACGCCGGTCTCCGCAGCCCGCAGCAGCGCGGCCAGTTCCGTCCGTTCGGCGTCGCTCCAGCCGGTGCCCACCCCGCCGACGTAGCGCAGCCGCCCGGCGGCACGCTGACCCACGAGCACCGCGCCGGGCAGGCCCGCGAGCCGCCCCTTGCCGGGCAGCCAGCCGCCGACGACGACGTCAGCGGTGCGCAGGTTGCGGATCTTGATCCAGGCGCGGGAGCGCACGCCCGGCTCATACACCGAGTCCAGCCGCTTGCACACCAGCCCCTCCAGACCGTGCTCCCGGGTGGCGCGCAGCGCCTCGGCGCCGTGCCCGACGACGGCGGCCGGGGTGGACCAGTGCGGTCCCTCCAGTCCCGACTCCGTCAGCAGGCTCCGGCGCTGCGCGTACGGCAGCGCGAGCAGGGGACGGTCCAGGTGCGGCAGGTCGAACAGCACGAGGTGGACGGGGACCTGGGCCGCCCGGCGCGCCGCCCGGGCCGGGGCGTGCGCCAGACCCATGCGGCTCTGCAGCAACTGGAAGTCGGCGCGTCCGTGTTCGTCGAGGGCCAGTACCTCGCCGTCCAGGATCGCCGGGATCGTGCCCAGGGCACCGGCCAGCGGGCGCAGTTCGGGATAGGCGCCGGTGATGTCCTCGCCCGAGCGGGCGCGCAGCAGGAGGGTGCCGTCGCCGGGCAGGTAGGCCATGACGCGCTGGCCGTCCTGTTTGGTCTCGTAGGCCCATCGGGAGTCCTGGGCGGCGGGCGGCAGCTTGCCGGGGGTGGCGAGCATCGGCGGGATCACCGGGAGGGTCGCGGTCACGGCAGAAGGTGTCGACCGCGCCCGGTGCGCTCACGCGCCTTTCACCGGCGGTTCCCCTGAACGGGCCCGGCTCGGCGGAGCGCCGGGGACGGCACCGGGCCAGGGGGGTGCCCCGGATCCGGCGCCGGGGCGGTCTCCCGGCCCGGCGCCGCACCCGGGGACGGCGCCGGCCCCCGTCCCCACGGGTCCGGCACCCGGGGCCGCCGCCGCTCAGGACGGCCCCGGCTTCGGGACGCCCACGGCGCAGTCGCCGTGGGCGGCGCGTCGACTCTGCCGTCCGGCCCGGCGGGAGCCCGTGCGCCGGGCGGGCGGCGGAACCCGTCGCTGCGGGAACCCCCGCCGGGGAGAAGTCTTGCGTGAGTCAGGCAACCCTATGAGGCTTACTTGAGTCAAGCAAGCGAATGCTCCCACTGGGGTGGCCGGGATCGGTCATCGCGGTGCCGGGAGGTCCGCGTCCTCCCCGAGCTCCTCGGCGTACAGGCCCGTGCAGGCCAGCCTGCCGTCCACCTCCGCGCACGCCTCCACGCCCCGGGCCGACGGCACCGCGAGCATCGGGCTGGTGTACCCGGCGGGGTCGGCGGCCGAATAGGTCGCCGACAGCACGTCCTGCCCGGCCCGCACGGACACCTCCCGGGTGTGCGGGGAGCGCACCCGCACCTCCGACCAGGCGGTGCCGCAGGCGGGTGAGTAGCGCAGCCGGACGTCGTAGGCGAGACCGGACACGGCGCTCTCGGTGCGCGCGTCCCGTGCGCAGGCCGACGCGTCCGGCAGGACGCCCCGGCAGGACGTCGCGTGGCAGCCGGGGGGCGCCGCCACGGTCCGCGTCCCCGCCGGTCCGGGCCGGCCGGACATGGTGAGGGCGGCGGCCGTCGCGGCGGCCACGGCGAGCAGTGCGAGCGCGGACAGCGGCAGCCTCGGCGACCGGGTCCACGGCGGGCGCAGCCGGTCGGCCGCGGCGGGTGCCACCGGCGCCTCCGGGGCCGGTGGGCCCTCGGCGGACGCCCACAGGGCCACGACGGGTCCGGGGTCGGTGCCGGCGAGCCGGGCGAGCGCTTCGACGGCCGAGCGGGGCGGGCGCTGAACGCCGGTGAGGTACCGGTGCCAGGCGGACTTGCTGTACGGGGTGCGGGCGGCCAGCGCCGCCAGGCTCAGCCCCGTACCGTCCTTGAGCGCGCGCAGCCGCACCGCCAGCGGCTCGTCGTCGGAGATGGGTCCGGGGGATGGCGGCTGCCGCATGGTGCGTTCCTCGACTCCCTTGCCACTATGGGCGGTTCGCCCCTGTTGTCGGAATGGCTTCCCGGGTGGGGCGCGGCCCAACCGGTGGTGAAGGCAGGAGAAAGGTGAGGCGGCGACAGGTCGAAGGCCCGTTCGGGAACGCGTGGCTCCCGAACGGGCCGCGGGGATCAGGGCCTACGGCGGACCGGCGGCGTCAGCACCAGGGCAGCGCGGCGCCGCCCCGCACGTAGCGGGCGGAGACGTAGCCCTTGTGGTGCGCCAGCCGGTACCAGGTGCGGGTGCCGAACACCCGCGAACCGCGCGTCCGGCAGACGAGCCGCACGAGCCGGTTGCCGTGGCGGTGGCCGACCACGCGGTAGCCGGTGCCCGGACCGGAGCGGACGTTCAGCCGGACGTGGTGCGTGATCACACGCCCCGTGACGGGCGTGCGGCGCGTGCTGGTGCGCCCCGGGGCGGCCAGTCCCCGCCGGTGCGTGGCGCGGTGCTTCGCCGGCGCGTGCCGGACGGGGGCGGGCAGTGGTGCGGGGAGGGCGTACTGGGGAGCCGCGGCGGTGGGCGCGGGGAGCGGTACGGTCTGGCCCGCCTCGGCGGCAGAGGCCGCCGCGGGCAGGAGTGCGAGCGCCGCGACCGTGGCCAGCAGGCCGTTCTTCACGGTCCGTCGGATCATGGAAACCTCCGGGCATTCGTTCTCGTGACCACGAGGCGTGATCACGACAGCCAGCGTTTCCGTGGCGAGGGGCCGGAAAGCCGTTCCCGCGTCCCGCGGGACACCCGGGACGTGCCCGGGACGGACCGCCCGCCGACGGCCTGTCGTCCGGCGGGTCCGCACCCGCCGTCGGACAGGGCCGGGCAGGCAGGTCAAATTACTTGAGTTACGCAACGATGTGCTAGAGTGGCGAACATGTCCTCGAAACCGCCGCCCCTCCCCCCGGCGGCCTCCGCGGAGGTCGTCGAGATCGAGCGCGCGCTCTCCCGCATCACGTATCTGAGCACCCGGACCCGGCAGCACGACCGGATGATGGCGGTGGCCGGGGTACCGCTGGACCGTGCCGCGGTGGCGCTGCTGCGGCAGATCGCGGACTCCGAGCCGCTGCGACCGGGAGAACTTGCCCAGCGGCTGGGCGTCGAGGCGTCCCATGTGACGCGTACGGTGCAGCAACTGCAGAGGTTCGGTTACGTCAGCCGGGTTCCCGACCCGGAGGACCGCAGGGCCCAGCGGATCGAGCTGACCGACGCGGGCCGGGAGGCCATCGGGCGGGTCCGGGACGCGGGGGCGCGGGGCATGCAACTCGCCCTGTCCGACTGGAAGCCCGAGGACCTGCGGCAGCTGGCCACCCTCTTCCACCGCATGGTCGACGACTTCCTCGCCCGCTCCCAGGAGGACGAGCCCGGCCAGGAGAGCGGCCCCTCGCAGGCCCCGGCCTGAGCGCGCCGCACCTTCCCGGTGCCCGCCCCCCGGCTCTCCTCGCCGGGGAATCGGGCGCGAACGTACGGCGGGCCTGCGCCCCCCCCGCCGGCGGCCGTCGCCCTGCGCGGAGGCCCGCCGAACCCGTCGGCCGCCCCGCTCCCGCGACGCCGACCGCACCGCGGAGAGCGACCGGAGACCGGACGGAGAGATGACCAGTGGAACTACCAGTGGAAATACCAGTGGGACGACCGGAGGGACGACGATGACGGACCGAGTGCGCGTCGGAGACACGATCGAGGACTTCGCGCTGCCGGACGAGACCGGCACGGTGCGGCGGCTGTCCGAGCTGCTCGCCGACGGGCCGGTGGTGCTGTTCTTCTACCCGGCGGCACTGACGGCCGGCTGCACCGCCGAGGCGTGCCACTTCCGTGACCTCGCCGCCGAATTCGCCGCGGTCGGCGCACGCCCGGTGGGCATCAGCGGCGACTCCGTCGAACGCCAGCAGGAATTCGCCGGACGCCACACGCTCGGCATGCCGCTGCTCGCCGATCCCGACGGCGCGGTCCGCGAGCGGTTCGGCGTCCTGCGCGGCTTCACACCGGCCCCCACCCGGCGGGTCACCTTCGTCATCGCCCCGGACCGCACCGTCGTCGAGGTGGTCCGCAGTGAGCTGCGCATGAACAGCCACGCCGACCGCGCCCTGGCCGCGCTGCGTGCCCTGCGCGCGTGAGACCGCCCCGCCCCGCGCTTGATGTCCCAGGACGATGGGAACATCCTGGGACATATGGAGCATCTCGCGGCCACGGCGGTGGTCGACGCCCTCGGGACGGTGACGGGGTGGAGCGAGGGCGCGCAGAAGCTGACCGGTCATCCGGCCGCGGAGATCGTGGGCAGACCTGCCACCCGCCTGCTCGCCGAGGAGATACCGCCCGGGATCGTCGAGGCGCAGACCGGAGTCGTCGCCCTCCGTCACCTTGACGGCCATCGCGTCGAGGTGGCCCTCACCGCCTGTCCCGTACTCGGCCCGGCCGGGCAGCCCGCCGGATTCGTGATCACCGCCGACCCGCCGGACCCGCCCGAGCCGGCCGGTCCGAGCCTGGCCGAGCAGGCGTTCCAGCAGGCGTCCATGTCGATGTCGGTCTACGACACCAGGCACCACTACCTCCGCCTCAACGAAGTCGCCTGCAAGGTCCTGGGCCTGCCCGAGGAGGCACTGCTCGGCCGGTACTACCTGGACAGCACGGAGGAGGCCGGGTACAACTGCGGCTTCCTGCGCCATCTGCGCCAGGTCGTGGAGACCGGCGAACCGGTCCGCTACGAGACCTTTTCGAGCACCCCCGGCCTGGCCCAGCAACAGGCGTGGAACGTCGAGATGTGGCCCCTCACGGACGGTGAGGGCGAGCCGAGCGCCGTGGCGCTGGCCGCCTTCGACAACAGCGAGGAGTACGGGGCACGGCAGCGACTGGCCCTGCTCAACGAGGCGGCGGCCAGCATCGGCACCACCCTGGACGTCGTCCGCACCGCCGAGGAACTGGTGGAACTCCTGGTCCCGCAGTTCGCCGACTTCGCCAGCGTGGACCTGCTCGACTGGGTGCTCGGCACGGACCAGCAGCCGCCCGCGATGCCGGACGGCGCGTTCGTGCTGCACCGCGTCGCGCACATCTCCGTCACCGAAGGCACCCCCGAGGCCGTCGTCGAGCCCGGCGAGCAGGATCCCTGCCCGGAGGACTGCCCGCCGGCCCGCGCCCTGCGCGAGGGCCGGGTGGTGTTCAGCAAGGAAGGCGACCCGGACCTGGTCCGGTGGCTCGAAGAACGCAACGCGCGCTCCCCGGACCGCGGCGGCTACCGCCAGGGCGTCCACTCGATGCTCGCGGTGCCGCTGCGGGCGCGCGGCACCGCGCTCGGCGTGGTGGTCGCCGTGCGCCGGCGGCACCCGAAGAACTTCGGCGGCGACGACGCCGCGTTCGGGGAGGAACTGGCGAGCCGCGCCGCCGTCTGCATCGACAACGCCCGCCGTTTCGCCCGCGAACGCGGCACGGCCCTCGCCCTCCAGCACAGCCTGCTGCCCAGCGGCCTGCCCGATCAGGCGGCGGTCGACGTGGCCCACCGCTATCTGCCCTGCGGGTCGCTGGCCGGCATCGGCGGCGACTGGTTCGACGTGATCCCGCTCTCCGGCAGCCGGGTCGCCCTGGTCGTCGGCGACGTGGTGGGCCACGGCATCGAGTCCTCGGCCACCATGGGCCGGCTGCGTACGGCCGTACGGACCCTGGCCGACGTGGACCTGCCGCCGGACGAACTGCTGACCCACCTGGACGACCTGGTCACCCACCTCGCGGCGGACGGGGACGACGGCGAGGTGGCCGAACTGGGCGCGACCTGCCTGTACGCCGTCTACGACCCCGTCTCGCGCCGCCTTTCGCTGGCCGCCGCCGGCCACCCGGTACCGGCCGTCCTGCGGCCCGGCGCCGACGCGGAACTCGTGCGGATGACGGCGGGCCCGCCCCTGGGCGTCGGCGGCCTGCCGTTCGAGGCGACGGAACTCGAACTGCCGGAGGGTTCGGTCGTCGCCCTCTACACCGACGGCCTCGTGGAGGACCGTGCCCTCGACGTGGACCGGGGGACCGGTGAGCTGCTCCAGGCCCTGAACACCCCCGCGGACTCGCTCGACACCCTCTGCGACACCCTGCTGAAGGCGGCGCTCGACGAGCAGCCCGGCGACGACGTGGCCCTGCTGCTGGCCCGCACCCGGGCACTGGGTGCCGACCGGGTGGCCACCTGGGACGTGCCGCCCGATCCCGCGCACGTGGCCACCGCCCGGCAGGCGGCGACCGACCAGCTGGCCGTCTGGGGACTGCAGGAGGCCGCCTACGTCACCGAGCTGGTCGTCAGCGAACTCGTCACCAACGCGATCCGCTACGGTGAGCCGCCCATCCGGCTGCGGCTGATCCGTGACCGCGCGCTCATCTGCGAGGTCTCCGACGGCAGCTCCACGTCGCCGCATCTGCGCCGGGCACACGCCTTCGACGAGGGCGGCCGGGGGCTCCTGCTGGTGGCCCAGCTCACCCAGCGCTGGGGCAGCAGGCAGACGGCCGGCGGCAAGACGATCTGGGCGGAACGGCCACTGCCCGAGGAATGATCAGCGGACCGGGCCGGCGTCCGCGGCGGCGACCTGGGCGAGGGTCCGTCCGGTACGGACCGAACGCGCCCGGCGCGGGTCCGGGGTGCCGTGCCCGGCGGGCCGGCCCCGGCCCATCCGGACCAGCAGCCAGGCGTACTCCCCGTCACGGCCCCGGAACCGGGTCAGGGCGTACTCGCCCCGCAGCTTGGCGCCGTACAACCGGAACGTGGCGTGTCCGCCGGCCAGCGACCCGGCGAAGTCGACGGGCCGGCCGGCGCGGTCGTGGCTGAGCGGTTCGTACGTCCCCCGGTCCCAGACGATCACCGTCCCGCCCCCGTACTCGCCCCGCGGGATCACGCCCTCGAAGTACTCGTACTCCAGCGGGTGGTCCTCGGTGGGCACGGCCAGCCGTCTGTCCCCCGGATCGGCGGACGGACCCCTCGGCACCGACCAGGACTTCAGCACGTCGCCCACCTGAAGCCGGAAATCGAAGTGCAGCCGGCGGGCGTCGTGGATCTGCACCACGAACCGGGGCCCGCCCGCCGTGCGGGCCGCCGCGCCGGACGGCTCACGGGTCCGCCGGAAGTCCCGCTTGCCGCGGTACGTGCGCAGCCGGTCGTCGGTACCCACGTGCGTCTCCCTCCGTCCGACCGTCCCGCGGCCCGGGTACCCTGCCCGGCCAGGTCGACGCGCCGCGCGGACGGATCCGCCGGCGCTCGGCCGCCGATCCGTCCGGCGGCGGCCTGCCGGCGCGTCGCAGCGTGCTCGGGCCGGACCGGGACGCCTCGCGGCGGCACGCCCGGGAGCGGTGGCCGAGCAGCGGCTCAGAACTCCTCGTGGCTTTCGGGGTCCCCGCCCAGGCGCCGGTGCGCGCGGTTCGAGAGCGCGGACATCTGGGCGTCGTCCAGCTCGAAGCCGAACACGTCGAGGTTGTCGCGCTGCCGGCCCGGGTCGGCCGACTTCGGGATGGGCACCGCGCCCAGCTGGACGTGCCAGCGCAGCACCGCCCGGGCGGGCGTCACCCCGAGTGCTTCGGCGACCGACACCACGGCCGGGTCCGTGAGCAGCAGGCCCCCGTCCCGGCCGAGCGGGCTCCAGCTCTCGGTGACGATGCCCTTGCCCGCGTGGAACGCGCGCAACTCGTCCTGCGGGAAGAGCGGATGCAGCTCGATCTGGTTGACGGACGGCAGCACGCCCGTCTCGGCCTCCAACCGCCCGATGTGCTCGGGAGTGAAGTTGGAGACCCCGATGGATCGCACGAGACCGTCCTCGCGCAGTTTGACCATCGCCCGCCACGAGTCGACGTACTTGCCGACGCGGGGGAGCGGCCAGTGGATCAGGTACAGGTCCACGTACTCCACCCCCAGCCGCCGCCGGGACTCCTCGAAGGAGGCCAGGGTCTCCTCGTAGCCGTGGTGGCGGCCCGGGAGCTTCGTGGTCACCACGACCTCCTCCCGGGGCACGCCGCTGGACGCGATGCCCCGGCCGACCCCCGTCTCGTTCCGGTAGTTCGTCGCGGTGTCCACCAGGCGGTAACCGGCCGACAGCGCCTCGCGCACGGCAGGTTCGGCCTGCGCGTCACTCATCGGCCAGGTGCCAAGACCGACGGCGGGCAGCGCCGTACCGTCGTTGAGCCTGTGCGTCGGAATACTGATCACGGTGGGACCTTCCCTCGGCTGTGTCCTGCTCCCAGCGTCACGGATAGGGTGAGCGGTGATCAACCTGACGGGCGGGACGGTGCCATGACGACGGACAGGGACACGGAACGGCGGGCAGAGCCGGTGGCCGGGGTCGAGGTGCGGCCGGTCGCCGGGCACATCGGTGCCGAGATCACGGGCGTCGACCTCTCCGACGGCCTCGACGACGCGGTGGTCGCCCTGATCCGGGCGGCGGTGCTGCGCTGGAAGGTGGTGTTCTTCCGCGGGCAGCGACTGGACCACGCCGGTCATGTCGCCTTCGCCCGCCGCTTCGGTGAGCCGGTCGTCCTCGGGCGGCGCGGCAGCGCCTCGCCGCCTGACCATCCGGCGGTGGAGACCACCGCCGACCGGCTGGAGCTGGGCGGCCGCTACGGCATGGAGCGCGAGGAGTGGCTGGAGCGCCGCCGGCACACCTTGCTGCGCGGCTGGCACTGCGACCACGGCGCCCGGATCGACCCGCCCGCCGCGACGATCCTGCGGGCCGAGACCGTCCCGCCGTACGGCGGCGACACCACCTGGTCCAACCTGGCCGCCGCCTACGCCGGGCTGTCCGCACCGGTGCGGGCGTTCGTGGACGGACTGCGCGCCGAGCACCGGCTCGGCGTCGGCTACCAGCCCCGGCCGGGTGACGACGCCTATCTGCGTCATCTGCTGGACCATCAGGTGGCCTCCGTCCACCCGCTGGTGCGGGTCCACCCGGAGACGGGCGAGCGGGTGCTCTGCGTCAACGGCTACTACGTCGAGCGGATCGTGGACGTCACCCGGCCGGAGAGCGCCGCGCTGCTCGAACTGCTGCTGGCCCAGGCGGTCCGGCCCGAGTACACGGTCCGCTTCCGCTGGGAGCCGGGCAGCGTGGCCTTCTGGGACAACCGGGCCACCATCCACCTCGCGCCGTCCGACAACGCCCACCTGGACTTCCCACGCACCATGCACCGGGTCATGCTCGCCGGTGACGTGCCGGTGGGCGTGGACGGCAGGCCGTCCGAGCCGGTCACCGGCACCCGGGCGGGCCGCTGGTGAGTCAGGCGGCGGCCGGCCGGCCGAGCGCCGGGCCCAGCAGGGTCGCCATGTCGGTGAGGATCTGCACGTAGTCCTCGTGCTCGAAGGTGAACGGCAGCGCGAACGCCACCTCGTCGACCTCACGGAACGCGGCGTGCGCGTGCAGCCGTTCGGCGATCTCGGCCGAGGTGCCCACCAGGTCCGGCGCGAACAGCAGCCGTGCCGGACCCTGCGGGGAGGCGGTGCGGGGCAGCCGCTGCGCCGCGTACGCCGCGTACTTCGCGCGCTGCTCGGGCGTCGCGGAGTCGGTGGGGATCACCACCAGGCCCTGGGAGACCCGGGCCGCGTCGCCGTCGGGGTGATGGGCACGGAACTCACGGATGTGGGACAGCTGGATCTCGGCGAAGTCCCACGGTCCGGCGGGATCCTCCGCCTTGACGACGCTGCTCGTCAGGAAGTTCATCCCGTGCTCGCCCGCCCAGCGCGCCGAGCGCAGGCTGGCCCCGCCGTACCAGAGGCGGCGGCCGAGCCCGGGGGAGTGCGGCTGCACGGTCGGTGCGAACACCTCGAAGCCCTCGGTCCCGGCGAAGCCGGTGGCGGGCTCGCCGCGGACGAAGTCCAGGAGCCGGCGCACCCGTTCGTGGCCGAAGTCCTCGGTGTCCGCCGTGTCCGGGTACAGGGCGTCCTTCACCTGGTCGTAGTGGTTCGGCGGGCCCACGCTCACCCCCGGGTTGAGACGGCCGCCGGACAGCACGTCGACGGTCGCCAGGTCCTCGGCGAGCCGCAGCGGGTTCTCCCAGCCGAGCGGGATGACCGCGGTACCGAGTTCGATGCGGCTGGTGCGCTGCGAGGCGGCGGCCAGCACGGCGACCGGGGAGGAGATGCCGTACTGCAGATGGCGGTGGCGCACCCAGGCGCTGTCGAAGCCCAGCCGCTCGCCCAGTTCGATGATCCCCAGCGTGGACTCGTGGCCCCGGCCCGGATCGGCCGCGTCGAACAGACCGATGGTGAGGAAGCCCAGCTTGCGCAGCGGACGGGGGGTGGGCGGCACGGGCTCCTCCGGTGGTCGTACGTCAGTTCTGTCCCGATTGTGGCAGGCGAACATTGCGGGCGTGTGATCGGTTCGCCCGCCCGCACCCGGTGGCGGACCCGGCCGCCGGACAGCCGCCCGCGTCCCCGTGCCGCTCTGCCGATCACCGCGCCCGGTCCGCTCAGTCCACGTCGGGCGGTACCCGGGTGGCCTGGTGGTAGTACATGCGCAGGCCCGCGTCCCCGGGTCCCCTGCGCCAGATCGAACTGTGCCTGGTGCGGCGCTCGCCGAGCACGGTCTCGAACGTCAGGTGCACCAGGCCGGGCGCGAGCCGTACCCCGGACATCTCCCCCGGCTCGTAGCGCGGGCCGTCCGGCGAAGCGCCGGGAAGGTCCGGCAGTTCGGCGAGCGTCGAGGTGTACGTCCAGCGCCGACCGGATCCGCCGACCTCCACGAACTCCGGGTCGAGCAGCCGCGCGGCCCGCTCCCGCGAGGCACGCACCCGCGGATCCATCAGTTGCAGTTCGCCGGCGATCGCCTGGCGCACCTCGTCGCTCGTGTCGTCCATGGCCGTATTCTCACCCGGCCTTCGAGGGTTAGGGGTGTCCCGCAGGCCCGCCTTGACCTGCGGATAGGGAAAACCCTCGAATGTCGATGCCGTAGTGACATGGCCGGGTCACAACTGAAATCCTCCCCTCGCCCCCCGCGCGGATCCCCATGGTCCTTTCGGACCGCGGTCCCCGCACAGCTCAGCTCTCTCCGGACAGCACATCCCGTCTGCCCGGTCTGTCACCGGCCGCGACCAGGCGGCCGCAGCAGGAGGAGTACGAGTGAGACCCCTTCCCCACAGACGGTCCACGGTCGGAGCCGCTCTGGTCTCCGCCGCCGCGTTCCTCGCCGTCGGCATGCAGTCCGTTCCGGTGTCCGCCCAGCCCGCCGCCCCACACCCCGGTGCCCTGCGCACGGGTGCCCTGGAGACCGGGCTCAGCGCGGCCCAGCGCACCGCACTGATCAAGGACGCCCAGGACAGGACCACCGAGACGGCCCGCACCCTCGGCCTCGGCGCCAAGGAGAAACTGGTCGTCAAGGACGTCGTCAAGGACAACGACGGCACCGTGCACACCCGTTACGAGCGCACCTACGCCGGCCTCCCCGTCCTCGGCGGCGACCTCGTCGTGCACACCCCGCCGGCCTCCCTGGCCGCCGGCACCGTGAGCACCACCTTCAACACCAAGCGCACCATCGCGGTCGCCTCCACCACACCGGCCGTCGCCAAGTCCGCCGCCGAGACGAAGGCGCTCAAGGCCGCCCGCTCCCTCGACGCGCAGCAGCCCAGCACCGACAGCGCCCGCAAGGTGATCTGGGCCGGCAGCGGCACGCCGAAGCTCGCCTGGGAGACGGTGATCGGCGGCCTCCAGGACGACGGCACGCCCAGCCGACTGCACGTCATCACCGACGCCACGACCGGCCAGGAACTCAACCGGTACCAGGCGATCAAGACCGGCACCGGCAACACCCAGTACAGCGGCACCGTCTCGCTGAACACGACGCTGTCCGGTTCGTCGTACCAGCTGTACGACACCACCCGCGGCGGTCACAAGACCTACAGCCTCAACAACGGCACCTCCGGCACCGGCACCCTGATGACCGACGCCGACGACGTCTGGGGCACCGGGTCCGGCTCCAACACCCAGACCGCGGGCGCCGACGCCGCCTACGGCGCCCAGGAGACCTGGGACTTCTACAAGAACACCTTCGGCCGCAACGGCATCGAGAACAACGGTGTGGGCGCCTACTCCCGCGTCCACTACAGCTCCAACTACGTCAACGCCTTCTGGGACGACAGCTGCTTCTGCATGACCTACGGCGACGGCTCCGGCAACACCCACGCCCTGACCTCGCTGGACGTGGCGGGCCACGAGATGAGCCACGGCGTCACCTCGGCCACCGCGAACCTCACGTACTCCGGTGAGTCGGGCGGCCTGAACGAGGCGACCTCCGACATCTTCGGCACGGGCGTGGAGTTCTACGCGGGCAACTCCACCGACGTCGGTGACTACCTCATCGGCGAGAAGATCAACATCAACGGCAACGGGACCCCGCTGCGCTACATGGACCAGCCCAGCAAGGACGGCGGGTCCAAGGACAGCTGGTACTCGGGCATCGGCAGCCTCGACGTGCACTACTCCTCGGGCCCGGCCAACCACATGTTCTACCTGCTGTCCGAGGGCAGCGGCACCAAGACCATCAACGGCGTCACGTACAACAGCCCGACCTCCGACGGCGTCGCCGTCACCGGTATCGGCCGGGCCGCGGCCCTCCAGATCTGGTACAAGGCGCTGACCACGTACATGACGTCAAGCACCAACTACGCGGGGGCCCGCACCGCCGCCCTCAACGCGGCCGCCGCCCTCTACGGCACCAACTCCGTCCAGTACGCCGGGGTGGGCAACGCCTTCGCCGGCATCGGCGTGGGCAGCCACATCACCCCGCCCGCGAACGGCGTCTCGGTGACCAACCCGGGCAGCCAGTCGTCCACCGTGGGTACCGCCGTGAACCTGCAGATATCGGCGAGCAGCACCAATGGCGGAGCCCTCACGTACTCCGCGACCGGGCTGCCGGCCGGCCTGTCGATCAACGGCTCGACCGGCCTGATCTCCGGCACGCCCACGACGGCGGGCAGCAACAGCACCACCGTCACGGTCAAGGACTCCACGGGCGCCACCGGTACGGCCTCCTTCACCTGGACGGTGAACTCCACCGGCGGCGGCACCTGCACCTCGGCGCAGTTGCTCGGCAACCCCGGCTTCGAGTCCGGCAGCACCACCTGGACCTCGACCACCGGCGTGATCACCAACGACACCGGGGAAGCCGCGCGCACCGGTTCGTACAAGGCGTGGCTGGACGGTTACGGCACCACCCACACCGACACCCTGTCCCAGTCGGTGACCATCCCGGCCGGCTGCAAGGCGTCGTTCACCTTCTACCTGCACGTCGACACCGCGGAGACCGGCAGCACGCAGTACGACAAGCTGACGGTGACCGCCGGTTCGACCACCCTGGCGACGTACTCGAACGTCAACGCCGCCTCCGGCTACAGCCAGAAGACCTTCGACCTGTCCTCCTTCGCGGGCTCGACGGTCACCCTGAAGTTCTCCGGAGTGGAGGACTCCTCCCTCCAGACCAGCTTCGTGGTGGACGACACCGCCGTCACGACCAGCTGACGCACCGCGCACCGCACAGGGCGTCCCGCACGCGGAACCACTCCGCGTGCGGGACGCCCGTCGCGTCAACTGAGCGGGTCCAGCGTGAGGTACGCCTCCTGCGGGTTGCCGTCGTGCACCAGCGACTCCTGGTTGCCGACGTCGTCGAAGGCGAACGCGTACGCCTTGCCGTCGGCCATCTGCCCGTGGATGACGCGGGCGTAGTGGTTGGTCACCGCGTCCTGGTAGAAGCCGGCCGGGTTGTTGTCCGGCTGGCTCGCGCTGGTCAGCAGCGTGGAGCGGTTGAACCCGGCGCAGAGCGTGCGGGAGATCGGCCCGCGCACCGCGTCGTTGGGCGCGTCCAGCAGCTTGTGGCAGCCGAACACGCTGTCCGCGTCCGGTTTCTGGAAGCTCGTCACCACCGCGCCCGAGCCGTCGGTGAAGTTCATGACACCGCCCGAGACCCGGCCGTAGTACTTGGTGTTCGGCTGGTCGCCGAAGGGTGTGACCGTGAGCGTCTGCGTGGTGTACCTGTCCCAGACCCGGTTCACGTAGTCGTCCATGGCGGATGCCGGGAGTGCACCGGTCTCCAGGCCGTGTCCGGGCGAGAGCGCCCGCAGCACCGTGCCGTCGGAGCGGGTCTGGATCAGGCCGCCCCAGCCGCCCGACTGCGCGCGCAGCGCGCTGAACGCCGCGCCGTAGCCGCCCGGTTTGAGGTGCCCGGTGGTGCCCGTGCTCCCGTCCGTCCGCCGCACGCCGACCGCGTACGGCACGGAGAACATGTCGACCTGGGTGCTGTTCAGCCACAGCCCCGCGTCATTGAGTGTGTACTCGGACCAGTTGAAGAGGATGTCCCGGTTGGGATCGCTGGGATTCTGCACCGCTGGCTGCACCAACCCGCCGGTGGCCAGCTTGAACACCAGCTTCTGGCCGTAGGAGAAGTAGATCCGGCCGGAGAACTTGGGGATCCGGATCGTCTTCGACTGTCCCGCGGCGGGGCCGGGGATGGCCGCGTCGGGCGCCGGAGTGGGCGGGTTGCCGCCCGCGGGCCACGCGTGGAACGTGCCGTTCGCGTCGGCCCAGCCCTGCTGCCCCGTGGACAGCTGGGTGCCGAGGTCGTAGAGGTACACCGGGTCGCCGCGGCCGGAGTCGTTGGTCACCGTCAGGGCGATCGTGTCCGGCACCGCGGCGTCGGCCGGGTCGGGCGCGCCGAGTGCGAGCAGCGCGCCGACCAGGGCGGTCGCGGCCGTCAGGGGCAGCGCGCGGCGTGTGAGTCGTACGAGCACTCTCCACCTCCGTGTGGGGGTCGGGGCCGTACGGACCGTGGTCCGTACCTGTCTGAGAGCGCTCTCAGCGTTGCGTCAAGGCGCGTGCATGTCAATGTGAGGGACGGAGTCCGTGGGGCGCCCGTGGCGGCACGGGCACCCCACGGCGTGGTGTCAGAAGGTGCGCCCCAGCAGGTCGAGCAGCGCGGTCCAGTGCCGCTCGTACGCCTCCTGGTCGTAGGCCGGGGTGTCGGCCTGCGTGTATCCGTGGTGGGTGCCCTGGTAGACCTCGCACCGGTGCCGCACGCCCGCGGCGGTGAGGGCTTCCTCCAGCCGCTGGATCTGCTCCGGCGGCAGGGAGGCGTCCTGGTCGGCGTGGCCGAAGTACACCTCGGCGGTGACGCGTCCGGCGACCAGGTGCGGGCTGTCCGGCTCCTCGGTGGCGAGCTGCCCGCCGTGGAACCCGGCGACGGCCGCGACCCGGTCCGGATAGGTGCCCGCGGTGAGCAGCGCCAGCCGGGCGCCCATGCAGTAGCCGGTCGTCGCGACCGGACCGTCGGCCACCAGCGGGCTGTCGGCGAGGAAGCGCAGATAGGCGCCCGCGTCCCGCATCGCGAGTTCGGGCGTCAGCGCCTTCATGACCGGCATGATCTGCTGCCAGGTGTTCGGGTTGGCGGCCGGGTCGATGAACTCGGGCAGGTCGAACACGGGCACCCGCCCGTTGCGGTAGAACACGTTGGGCAGCAGGACCGTGTAGCCGGCCTCGGCCAGCCGGTCGGCCATCGACTGCAGATGCGGGCGCAGCCCGAACGCGTCCTGGTAGAACAGGACGGCCGGACGGGGACGTGCGTCACCGGGATGGACGAGGTAGGCGTCGGCGATACCGTCCTCGGTCGGGATGTCCACGGTGGTTCCCTGTACGGCGGTCATGGCGTGGTGCCTCTCTGCGGAGGGACGTCGGGGAACTGGCGTGCCCTCGACGGTAGGTGTATGGCTCATGCTGTCACGCGGGGTCCCGGCCCGCGCACCCGGTCTTGCCTCCCACGGCCGGCCTCAGACGAAGCGGGCCGGGTCGCCCGCCCCGAGCCGTACGATCTCGGCCGCGCCGCCGGAGAAGTCGACGACGGTGGTCGGCTCGGTACCGCAGTCCCCGGAGTCGACCACCGCGTCCACCACGTGATCGAGGCGGTCCTTGATCTCCCAGCCCTGCGTCAGCGGCTCCTCCTCGTCGGGCAGCAGCAGGGTGCTGGACAGCAGCGGCTCGCCCAGCTCGGCCAGCAGCGACTGGGTGACCACATGGTCCGGGATGCGCACGCCGACGGTCTTCTTCTTCGGGTGCAGCAGCTTGCGCGGCACCTCCCTGGTCGCCGGGAGGATGAACGTGTAGCTGCCCGGCGTCGACGCCTTGACGGCTCGGAACACGTCGTTGTCCACGCGTACGAACTGACCGAGCTGCGCGAAGTCCCGGCACATCAGGGTGAAGTGGTGCCGGTCGTCGAGGTGCCGGATCGACCGGATCCGCTCCATGCCGTCACGGCTGCCGAGCCGGCACCCCAGGGCGTAGCAGGAGTCGGTCGGGTACGCGATGAGGGCCTCGGAGCGCACGGCATCGGCGATCTGCGCGATGCTGCGCGGCTGCGGGTTCTCGGGGTGCACATCGAAATACTTCGCCATCCGCCGAGCCTATGCCGTCCGGGAAACGGACGCCGCACGCGTGCGGCACGCCGCGACCGGCCGCCCCGCGCGGCGCCCGCGGCCCGGCCGGCCCCGGGCGGCCCCGGGCGGTCCGAATCCGTCGGCATGACCCCGGGCTTTCGGGGAAGCCGACGGGCTGGTCGGCCGGTGCTCTTCCCCCGGGCCCGAGCCGGCCGTCACCGCCGGCGACCCGTCCCCCGGGGCCGCCGGCGGTGACCTGCGCCCTCGTGCCGGTGCGGCCGTGTCCCGGCCGCCGCCGGGCGAAACCCGGGCCGCGCGTCCGGTAGCGTCCCTCTCCACACCTGGTGCCCCGGCAGGCAACGTTCGCCCCGTCGCGACGCTCGGCACGCTCCCCCAAGCTCTTCGAGCAGGGGGGACCCCCACTCGCCGCGCCGGCCGAAAGCCCAAGTACGTCCAGTACGAGGACTTCCGGCCGGCACACCGAGTGGGGGTACCTCCCACGCCCGTCCAGGGCAGTGGGGGCCAC
>NZ_JBHJUV010000086.1:8359-29912 GCF_042268025.1 Streptomyces sp. NPDC056161 | reverse complement strand
GGGTGAACCCCGGCCGGGCGCCGGGCCGCTGCGGCCCCGGGTGGCAGCCGGTGTCCGGCTCACCGACGGCTCCGGTGCGACGCGGCACGGCGGACCCGGTGCCGTCGGCGGTCGGGTCCCCGGCGGACGCGCCGCCCGGGGCGGTCAGCCGCGGGCGGGCCTCGGTGCCACCACGCAGGTGGACTTGCCCGATTCCAGTGCCCCGTCGACGGCGGTCACGCAGAACTCGTAGTTCCACACCCACGCCGCCCCGGCTCCAGGGTGAGCCGGGAGCCGGACCCTCCGGCGGTCGGGGGAACCGCCCTGCCCGCGGCCGGCCGCGGGCCGCGTCGCCGGTACGCTCCACCTGGTGACGGGGCGGGCCAGGCGGAAGGGAACGGACGGCGGTATGACGGATACGGGGGCAGGGGCCGGGCAGAGCGCCGATCAGGTGACGGGACCGCTGTGGTCGCCGCTGGCGCACCGGTCCTTCCGCAGCCTGGCGGCCGGCCGGCTGCTGGTGTACTTCGCCAATGCGATGGCCCCCGTCGCCCTGGCCTTCGCCGTGCTGGACACGACCGGCTCGACGACCGACCTGGGTCTGGTGGTCGGTGCGCGTTCGCTGGCCAACGTGGCGCTGTTGCTGGTCGGCGGAGTGGTCGCCGACCGGGTGCGACGCACGCTGGTACTGCAGGGCTCGGCGCTCGTCGCGGCCGGGGTGCAGGCGGCCATCGCGGCGAGCGTGCTGCTGTCGGCGACGTCGATCCCGCTGCTGATACTGCTCAGCGTCCTCAACGGTGCCCTGGCCGCCCTGTCGTTGCCGGCGTCCGTGGCCATGACCCCGCAGACGGTGCCGCCGGAGCTGATCCGCCCGGCCAACGCCGTACTGCGGATGGGCACCAATCTGGGTGCCATCGCGGGCGCGTCCCTGGCGGGCGTGGTGGCGGCCTTCCTCGGGCCCGGCTGGGGTCTGGCGTGCAACGCGGTGGCGTTCTGCGGTGCGGCGGTGTGCTTCCTGGGCGTGCGGGTGCCCGGGGCGGCCGGGAAGCCCGCACCGGGCGAGCGGGTCGGTCCGCTGCGGGAGTTGCGCGAGGGCTGGCGGGAGTTCACCGCCCGCCGCTGGGTGTGGCTCGTGGTCCTGCAGTTCATGGTGGTCAACGCGGTCGTCGCGGGCGGCGTGCAGGTGCTCGGCCCGGACATCGCCGACGACACGTTCGGCCGCGGGCTGTGGGGCGCGGTCCTGGCCGCCCAGATGGCCGGAGCCCTGGCCGGCGGTGTCCTCGCGGCCCGCTCCCGGGTCCGCCGCGCGCTGCTGCTGGGCGTGGCGCTGACGGCGGTGGAGGCGGTGCCGCTGGTGGTCCTGGCCCAGGCGCCGTACGCCCTGCTGGTGGGCATCGCCATGTTCGCGGGCGGGCTGGCCCTGGAACAGTTCGCGGTCGCCTGGGACGTCTCGCTCCAGGAGAACGTCCCGCACGACCGGCTGGCCCGCGTGTACGCCTACGACGCGCTGGGCTCCTTCGTGGCGCTCCCGCTCGGCGAGATGGCCGCGGGCCCGCTGGCCCAGCGCCTGGGCACCGGCCCCACGCTCATGGGCGGGGCCGCCCTGGTGGCCGTCGTCACGGCGGCGGCTCTGTGCAGCCGTCAGATCCGCACCCTGACGGCGGGTCGCGCCCCGGCGGCGGCCGGCGGACCGCGAGCGGCCGAGGCGGCCGGCATACCCGGGGCTCCGGAAGCGGGCGAGGCGCCGCGGATGGCCGAGGCGACGTCGCGGTGACGGCCGTAGCGGCCGGGACGTCACCGGTGCGGGTCGGGTTCGCACGCGGGCGTCCGGTGCCGTGGAAGGCGGTGTTGGCCGTCGGGGAGCGGTGTCACGGGGTTCCGCTCCGTCGGCTCGGGAGGGCCCGGCGAGCGAACCGGGCGTTGCGACGGGGCGAACGTCACCTGTCGGCACATTAGGGTTGATCCGTGACGGCAGGAATCTCCCTGGCAACCAGGCAACGGTCCCTCGGCGACCCGGACATCCGCTACCCGCTGTGGCCCCCGCGGACCCACGGCTGCCCCCGTACCAGCACGAGCCGCGTCTCCTACCCCGTCGAGGTCGACTACGACTACGAACGGGTGCCGGCCGCCCTCTTCTCCCCCACCCGCACCGCGCGTCGCGCCGACGGGCTCGACCGGTGGGCGCCCCTGCTCCCGCCGCTCTCCGCGCCGGGCCTGGGCGAGGGCGGCACCCCCCTGATCGAGTTCGAGCCCGGGGTCTACCTCAAGGACGAGTCACGCAACCCCACTTGGAGCCACAAGGACCGGCTGAACCGCTGCACCACGAGCGCCGCGCTGGGCACCGGGGCGCCGGGCATCGTGGTGGCGTCCTCCGGCAACCACGGGGCGTCCGCGGCGGCTTTCGCCGCTCGGGCGGGCCTGCGGTGCGTCGTGTTCACCGGTCTCGATCTGCCCCCGGCCGTGGACACGTTCCTGAACGCCTACGGCGCGGTGGTGCTGCCGGTGCCGAGGGCGGCACGCTGGCCGCTGATGCGGCAGGTCGTCGACCGCATGGGCCTGCACCCGGTCAGCAACCTCACCCCCACGCACACCGGGCATCCCTTCGGACCCGAGGGGTACAAGACCATCGCCTACGAGATCTTCCAGGATCTCGGGGTGCCCGCGGCCGTGTTCGTGCCCACCGGTTACGGCGAACTCCTCTTCGGGGTCTGGAAGGGCTTCGCCGAGCTGCGCCGGCTCGGTCTGACGGACCGGCTGCCGCGTGTCTTCGCCTGCGAGCCGGCCGCCGCCGCGCCGCTCGCGGAGGCGATGCGGCAGGGCGTCGCCGCGGCCCGGGTCGAGGTGTCGCCGACGGCGGCGTACTCGATCGTCTCCGTGGTCAGCGGTTATCGCGGTGTGCTCGCCGTCCGGGACAGCGGTGGCCGGGCGCTGGCCCTCGACGACACACGACTCGAAGCGGCGCAGGCGGAGTTGGCCCGAGCCGGCCTGTGGACGGAACTCTCCGGCGCCGCCGGACTCGCGGGGCTGCGCAGTGTCGGCGACGTCGGCTCGCCGGTGGTCTGTGTCTCGACCTCCAGCGGGTTCAAGGACGCGGCCGTCGGCTCCCGGACCACCGAGGCGGTCGATCCGCAGTGGGACGAGGTGTACCGCAGGCTGCGGGCCGCGGGCCTGCGCGGCTGACGGCCCTCGGCCGGCCGACGTACCGCACGCGGGGTTCGTCCGGACCACCGGATCACCGGTGCCGCTCGGGTGCGCGCGCAAAGCAGTGGAGACGGTGCGGGTGCGGCGGGCGCGGTGCCGGTCAGGCGTCCGTCGCCACCAGTGCGGCCTCGCGGGCGCGCTGTGCCTCGGCCTCGTGGACGACGCGGGCGCCCCGGTCCGGTTCGGTGTCCAGCCTGACCAGCGCGGCGGGCGTGGCGATGGCCGGCAGCACGTGGTTGTACAGGACGGAGACCCGCTCGCTGAGGTCGTTCCAGCGGGAACTCACCTCGGAGTACGCCTGTGTGCCCAGCCAGGCCCCGAAGAAGCACTCGGCGGTCTGTCCGGGCTCCACGTGCGGCAGCACCTCGCCCCGTTCCCTGGCCTCGGTGAGCAGCGCGGTCGACATCTCGATCCAGGCCGGCCAGGCGCTGCCGAACCGGGTGCTGCCCTGGAGGCCGCCGGACAGGCGGATGCCGGCCAGCAGGATCGCGTCCCGGGGCACCCGGTGGGCCAGCGTCATTCCGTAGTCCACCCACTCCTGGAGCTTCAGCTCGCGGGGCACCCGGTAGTCGCTGGTGACCTGCGCCTTGATCACGCCGCGCGCCAGGGCTTCCTTGGAGTCGAAGTGGAAGTACAGGGCGCCCTTGGTGACCCCGGCCCGCTCCAGGATCTCGGCGATGGTCGCCGCCGCGTAGCCGCGCTCGGCGAAGACCGAGGCCGCGGCCTCGACAACAGCACGGCGGGTCCGTACCGCACGCTCCTGCCGTGCCACAGGACCCCTCCTTTGGTGAAAACCAAACCGAATGTGACGCACCTTACCCCAATCCGCAGCTACCTCCCGGCCGTGCCCCGGGCGGTGGCCGCGGAGCCGAAGCCCCTGGTACGGGGGGTCCTTCGGACTCCGGTGAGGCCGCGGCCGCGGGCGCCCTGAGCGGTGTCCCGCGGCCGCCGGGAGGAACCGGCGGCGGGCCGGCCGGGTGGTGGGGCGCCGCACCGTGAGGGCGGGGGCGGTGACCGCCACCCGGCGCCACGGTGCCGGCGCCGCGACCCGGCCCTGTTCGGCCCCGGGCAGCGGCGGACTCGGTCCGGTGTGCGGGGTGTTGGCGCGGATCCGGCACCGGGCCGAGCGGCCGCAGGCGGTAACACGCCGGACACGCCGCGGCATTGACGCGTATCCGTCATGATCATAGGCTTCCCGGCCATCGCCTCCGGTCCCGCACCCGCGCCTCAGGTCGTCGCGCGCGGGACCGCCGGTCACGGCCCCGTGCCTGGCGGGACGGGGCCCGCTCGACCCGTACCACCACCTGCACCACCCGTAGTCAGCACTCCGGAGGAGCATGTGAAGAGACGTCGTGCGGCCACCTGGGCCGCCTCTTTCGCCACCACCCTCGCGTTGACCGCCGCGCTCACCCACACCGCCACCGCGGCACCCGCGACCGCCGCGCGGAGCCGGACGGTCCAGCCGGCCGCCGCGAGCGGCCCCATCACCCACGCGGAGAACGACCGCGTCCCGGAGGGCTCGGTCTGGACGCAGGAGTACTTCCCGTCCTCGGACCGCTCCGGCACCGAACTGCACGCCGACGTCCTGCTGCCCGAGGGGCTGGCCGAGGGCGCGAAGGTGCCCGTCATCCTGTCGGTCGGTCCGTACTTCGCGCACACCGGGCAGACCGGCCCCGAGGGCTGGGCGCACACCGGCCCCTCCGCCCGGTTCCAGGACTTCGTCGAGGGCTCCGACCTGTTCGCGCACGGCTATGCCTTCGTCATGGTCGACCTGCGCGGTTTCGGCGGGTCCACCGGCTGCCTCGACTGGGGCGGCCCCGGCGAGCAGGCCGACGTCAAGGCGGCGGTCGACTGGGCGGCGCGCCAGCCGTGGTCCACCGGCTCGGTGGGCATGTACGGCAAGTCCTACGACGCCGTCACGGGCCTCATCGGCAACGACCTGGACCAGAAGGCGCTCAAGGCCGTCGTCGCCCAGGAGCCCGTGTGGGACATGTACCAGTACATCTACTCGAACGGCGTGCCCCGCCCGAACGTCACCGGCACCGCGGGCGCCTACAACTCCATCGCCACGCTCGCCCCGCTGGCGGACGACGACCCGCGGTACCAGGCCAACGCCCGGTGGGAGGACACCCATCCGGAGTGCCTGACGGAGAACTCGGCCGGGTACCGGATCGCCGACCAGCAGGACGCGCACTGGACCTCCCGTGACCTGGCGAAGATGGCCAAGGGCAGCGACACCCCGTTGTTCGTCACCCAGGGCTTCGTCGAGAACAACACCAAGCCCGAGGAGATGCAGGAGTACCTCGACAACCACAAGGGTCCGGAGCGCGGTTGGCTCGGCCAGTGGGACCACGTGCGCGGCGGCGACCGCGTCGGCGACGGGCGTCTGGCCATGGGCCGCGAGGGCTGGTACGCCGAAACGCTGTCCTTCTACGACCAGTACCTCAAGGGCGTCAAGCCGACGGTCCGCTACCCGGCCTACGCCGTCGAGGACTCCACCGGCGCCTGGCGCAGCCAGCGGACCTGGCCGGTGGTGGACCGGTCCGCCACGCTGCCGCTCGGCGGCGGCTCGTACGTCGACGACGGGGGCGCCTCCGCCCGCGCGGCCCTCGCCGCGACCGGCGAGCCGGTGCCCGAGGCGCTTCGGCAGCCGTCCGGCGACTGGGACATGGAGCACGCGCCCGCGATCGAACAGGCCGCGCCCGAGGGCCTGACCGGCAACGCGGCGCGGCTTCAGGCGTCCGGCCAGGTCACGTCGAGCTTCTTCGTCTGGTCCGAGCCGCTCCGGAAGGCCGTGCGGGTCACCGGCACCCCGCAGGTCTCGCTGACCGCCAAGGGCACGGGCAACATCATGCTCAAGCTCTACGACGTCGCCCCGGACGGCACGGCCGTCATGTTCGACGAGCAGGTCTCACTGCTGGACTCGGGCCGGCTGACCGTCGACCTCAAGGCGACCGACTGGACCCTGGCGGCCGGACACGTGCTGGCCGTGGAGATCGGTTCCATCCAGACCGGTTCGTGGCGGGACACCCCTTCGGGCGAGACGATCTCGGTCAAGGGGGCGCGGTTGCAGCTGCCCCTGGACGATCCGGCCGACGACATCGCCACCGGCGGTGACCGTTCCCCGTACCTGGACACCTACCTGCGCCAGTACACGGTGGAACTGCCCGCCGGGCGCCCGACGTTCACGGTGCCGACCGGCGGCCGTCGCTGACCTGGGGGCCGGTGCCCGGCCGCCGCGGTCTCCGGGTCCGTCCCGGAGCGGCGGCCGGCGCCGGCCCTCCGCGTGTCCGTGCGCGGGCGGCGGCATCGGCGGGTCGGCCTGGCCCGGACAGGACCGGGCGCGGCGAGCGGTCCGGCGCCGGGTACCCGGCCGGGTCGGCGACCGTCGGCGAACGGCCATCGGGTGGGGCGGGTCCCGCTCGGGTCAGTGGACGACGGACACGATCCGGCACACGGCCTCGGCGAGCCGGTGCTCCCCGGTGACCCGTGCGCGGGACAGGGCGGTGGCGGGCTCGATGCCACGGGTGCACAGCAGCCAGGCGGTCTCCGTGTCCATCGACACCGACGCGGCCGGCCGGTCGCCGGGCGGTTCGGCCAGCGACCAGTGGTCCGTGGCCGAGGTGGCGGACCACCGGCCGCCGGCCGGTCCCTCGACGACCACGTGGACCTGGGTTGCGACGGGTGCCGCCGTATGGCGCAGCGTGTGCGGCAGGGCCCGCATGAACGTGTCCAGGACCGTGGACAGGGCGCGTGGTTCGGGGTCGGTGCCGCGGCCGAGCGCCCGGCGGATCTGCTGCCGGTGGGTCCAGAACTCGGTGAACTCCCGGGCGATGTCCAGCCAGGCCGGCGCGGGCTCCGCGCCCGCCCATGACACGCCCAGGGCGGGCGCTTCGAGGTCGGCCGCGGCGAATCGACCGGCCACCCGGGTCCCGGCGTCCTCCAGCGCGGCGACGAGCGAGACGGGGGTGTCGTCGGCGCGGAGGTCGACCCATTCCTGGTTGGTGCGGTGGATGAACGCCTCCAGTGTTTCTCCGGGCCGGAAGATCCGTCTGTATCCGTCGGGTGCGGCGCCGAGGCGGCCGTAGCAGTCGCCGAGGACGTGGGCGGCGAGGTCGTGCACGGTCCAGCCCGGGACGGCGATCCTGTTCCAGTCGGCCGGCCGCAGGCCCCGCAAGGTGTCGAGGAGCGCCGTCAACTCCGGGCCGAACAGGGGCCGGGCGTCGATCGGATCGCCCAGTCGGCCGGTGCCGGGCGGGTCGTGGTGCTCGGGACTCATACCGGAAGCCTCGCAGCTGTGAGCGCCGGGCCACCACCGGATTGCCGCCGCCGGAAGACGGCGTGCCACGGCGACGGGACTCGGGCACCGGAGAGCGGCTGGTGCGGCGGTCCCGGGCGCGCATCCGTGCCGACGTCCACCGATCCGCATGCGCACGGGCCGGGCCGGGCCGGCCGACCAGGGGATCGGCCCTCGGGCCGGACCGCCGGCCGTCATGCCTCGGTCGGTGCCGTACGTGGGGCGGTTCAGCAGGAGACGGGCCGCTCACTGCTCCCCCGGCGCTCACTCCGCCGCCGGCGCCCGCTCCTCCCCGAGTGCCCGCTCGTACGCCGACAACGTGTCGATGAACATCCGTCGCTGGGCCGACGTCAGCGGTGCCAGTGCCTTGCGCCAGGCACCGGCGCCCTGGCCGAGCCACGCGTCGATGGCTTCCCGGTGCGCGTCGGCGAGGCTGACGATCTTGCGCCGCCGGTCCGTCTCGTCCTCGCGCCGCTCCAGGACGCCCTTCTGGCTCAGCTCGCTGACCAGCAGGCTCACCGTCGTCGGCGCGACCTCCAACTGGGCGGCCAGCTCGTTGATGCTCATCGGACCGTCGAACAGCAGATAGGCCAGCAGGGACAGATGCCGCGGGGCCAGCGCCATCGACCGCAGTTCCACCGGCGCCGGGATCCGCTTCGCCCGGCCGACCATGCGCGGCATGAGCAGGAGCAGCGCCCGGATCGCCTCGTCGACGCCCGGCCCGGAGTCACTCCGACCGGAACCGTCCGGACCGGATCCGGCCCGTTCGGAGCCACCGCGCGCGCAGCCGCCCCGTCCGGGACCGCCCGGACCGCGGTCGTCTTGCCCGCGGTCGTCGTGCCCAGCGTCGTCGTGCGCGCGGTCGTCGTGCCCGGGGTCGTCGTGCCCGCGGGAGTCGATTGACACGCCCCACACCTCCAGATAGCTTTTGCTCACAAAGATACTTTGTTTTCAACGCAAATGCGTTCGCACCCGCCGATGCTAGTGGAAGGATCTTCCGCATGCCGGAACGGCACACTTCAACGGCCGCGTTCAACCAGCAGGTCATCGACGAGTTCCGGGCGAACGGCGGCCGGGTCGGCGGCATGTTCGCCGGGACGCCCCTGCTGCTGCTCACGACCACCGGCGCCCGTACCGGCCGTCCCCGTACCACTCCGGTGGTCCATGCCCGGGGAGGCGCCCACCTGCTCGTCTTCGGCTCCAACGGCGGCGGTCCCCGCCACCCCGCCTGGTACCGCAACCTGCTCGCCGACCACCGCGTCACCGTGGAGGTCGGCACCGGGGACGGCGCCGTCGACCGGTACGCGGCCGTGGCCGACGTACTCCATGGCGCGGAGCGTGACCGGCGGTTCCGGGACCAGTGCCGGCGCGACCCGGCCTTCGCCGCCTACGCGACGGCCACCTCCCGCCTCATTCCCGTCATCGCCCTGACCCGGGCCTCCGAGGCCGCGGTACCGGGGAGCGTGTCCGCCGAACGCGCCCGCGCCCTCGGGGAGTTCCTGGTGCGGGTCCACGGCGAGTTGCGCCGGCACATCGCCGCGCTGCTCGACGAGATCGACGCCCATCGGACCGCTCCCACCGACCCGCCGGCCCCGGCCCTCGGCGGGCAACTGGCCACCCACTGCCTGACCGTGTGCGCTGCGCTGCACGAGCATCACACCAACGAGGACGGCGTGTTCAGCGGCTTCGAGCGCCAATGGCCCGAACTGGCCCCGGTGATCGCACGGCTGCGGGCCGAGCACCGCAGCGTGGCCACGGGCCTCACCGGCGTCGAAGCCATCGCCGACCGCCTGGCGGGCGCCCCGTCCGGCGCGGACACCGAGCGGCTGCGCGCCGAACTCACCCGGTTGACCGATGAGTTGGAAGCACACTTCCGGCACGAGGAGGAGCAGTTGCTGCCCGTGCTGTTCGGGAAAGGCTAGTGCCCGGCGGGGCGGAGCGGCGGTCGCCCGCCGATGTACCCGACGCGTGCCGGATGGTTCAGACGCTCAGCGCGACGGCGGCGCCGACGCCCCCGAGACCGAGGGCGAGGGCCGCTTCGGGCCAGCCGCCCGCGCGCCACGGGAAGAACCGGTCGAGGGCCAGCCGCCCCGGTCCGACGGCGGCGAGGGCGAGGGCGACGACACAGATGGTCACGTTGTACTCGACACCGTCGTTCTGGGCCCACAGGCCGTGGGCACCGCTGACGGTGGCCATGGCGTTGATCATCACGCCGACGACGGCGGCGGACGCGAGCGGGACGAACAGTCCGAGGGCCAGTCCCAGGCCGCCGAGGAGTTCGGAGAGTGAACCGATCACGGCGTAGACCTCACCTGGGTGGTAGCCGAGGGCGTCGAAGGTCCTGCCGGTGGCCGCGAGTCCCGGCCCCCCGAAGATCCCGAACAGTTTCTGCGCGCCATGGCCGACCATCAGCAGTCCGAAGGTCAGCCTGATCAGCAGCAGCCCCCAGTCTCCGGCGCACAGCCAGGAAGCTGATCCGGGCGATGCCGTCGGCTTCTGGGAATCCGGCGACAGTTCGATTCTGTGATTCAGCAATTGCATCCGAACGCTCCGGTCGGCACAGCCGCGACGGCCCTTCCCACCCCCGGCCCGAAAGGCACCGGCACACCGGTGCGCACGCCGCCCCCGGGACCCGTCCCCGCGAGACCCTGTTCCCACGGGGCGCGAACCGCTTCCTCGCCATGCTTCCGCAACCCCGGCGCCCACGCATCTCGGGACCGCGTGTTCCTGGTCGGGGACGAAGCCGTACGGCACCGGTCCGCAGATTTCCCTTGCGTTTCAGCACGAGTTGAGCAGCGAACTTTACCGTTCATTTATGTCGAAGAGATCGCTCAGCACCTTCTCGGCGGGGCTGCTCGCCGCCGCCGCACTGGTCGCCGGGGTCGTCGTCACTCCGGCCGGCGCCGACCCCACCGCCCTCGGCGCCACCGCGCGGGACAACCGGAGCGTGGTGGACGAGGACTTCTCCGGTTCCGCCCTGCCGGCCGGGTTCACCGCCGTGGAGGGCACCTGGCAGGTCAAGAACGGCCGGCTGTACGGCGCTTCGGCCGACGCCGGCCAACAGAGCCGCATCACGTTCGGTGAACACCTCGACGACTTCCGCATCGAGGCGACCGCACGGTTCGAGTCGGTCAACGGCGCCGCCCGTTGGACCGCGATGGTTCTGGACGTGCCCGCCGACGGCGCCGTGCCCTGGCAGATCGCCACCCTGCGCAGCGGCACCACCGTCCCGAACGGCCTGGAGTTCGCCCAGCGCACCACCGCCGACGCCTGGAACGTCACCGACACCGCCGCCGCGCCCTCCGCCGCCGGCACCGGCCGCATCCGCGATCTGACCTCCGCTCAGTTGAACGCGCTGGACGCCGGTTCGTGGTTCGCCGCCGCCTACGCGGGCGCGCGTGTGCCGACGCTGGCCGCCCAGTTGGCGGACCTCAGGAGCCGGGGCGGCGACCTGCTGCTGGAGATCAAGGGCGCCCACACCCGGGACGAGGTCGCCACGATCGTCAAGACCGTCCGGGACCACGGCATGACCGGCCGGGTGTTCGTGCAGAGCTTCGAGGTCAGTGCCTTGCAGTACACCCATGAGCTGGCTCCGGAGCTGCCGCTGGGCCTGCTGCGGGACTCCCTCGACGCCGATCCGGTGGCCGTCGCCGGGGAACTGCACCTCTCGGCCTACAACCCGTCGGACGGCGCCCTGTCGAAGGATCCCGGTGTGGTGAAGGACCTGCACGCGGCCGGGGTCGCGGTGAACGTGTGGACGGTGGACAGCGCGGCCCGCTGGCAGGCGCTGGAGGCCGCGGGCGTGGACGGCATCATCACCAACCGCCCGGCCGAGCTGTCGGGTTGGAACGCCGCCTGGCTGCAGCGGCGGCAAGCGACCCCGGACGCGCCGGCCGTGAGCCTCGCCTCCCCGGCCGCGAACGCCCGGCTCGACCGTGCGCAGACCCCGTTCGTCGCGGTGCGGTCCACCGGCGCCGACCAGGTCGCCCTCAGCTTGGACGGCGCCCCGGTCGCCGCCGGGCAGTCCCTCGACCTCGCGGTGCTCACCGCCGATGAGCACGCCCTGCGCGCCGAGGCCACCGGTCCCGGCGGCACCACCACGGCCACGTCGGTCTTCACGGTCACGGCGTCCCGGACCGGTCCGGCCCAGCTGATCCTGACCTCGGGCGCCGAGGACCGTGTCGTCTCGACGATGACCGGCATGCTCGGCCGGGGCCACTGCGCACAACTCGCGACGTGGGCGAGGAAGCAGGCGGGCAAGGCGGGGCTGTCCGCCGGGCGCGGCGCCCTGATCGCCGCGGAGGCCACCGCCCTGGCCTGACCCGGTGGCCCCCTGGCCTGACCCGGTGGCCCACCGGCCCGCCGGGACCCGGCCCGGTGTCGCGCAGGCCGCGGCGTCCAGCCAGGGCCCGCGGTCGGCACGGTGGCACGGCAACGGGGCGGCACCGGCCGTGGGCCGCCGGCACGGCGGCACGGCGGCCGGCGGCACGGCGGCCGGCGGCGCGGTGCCGCCCCGGACCGGTCGGTCTCAGTCCCGTCCGTCGCCCGCCAGGACCTGGATCGTGTCGCCGACGGCACGCTCGCCGGTGGCGTCGGAGGGGCCGTTGACCAGGGCTCCGTCCACGGCCATCGTGGTGGATCCGCCGCCGTCGAGGTTGAGGGCCTGTACGGCGCCGAGGGAGCGCATGAAACGGGCGGCCTCGGCGAGGGTGAATCCCTCGCTGACGCCGGGCCGGCGGCCGTCGACGGTCACCAGGAGGAGTCGTCCGTGCCGGTCGACGCCGGCCAGGGTGCGGGGCTGGCGCACGTTGGACCAGGCGAACCCGAACGACAGGTCGAGCGGGTCGAGGGTGCCTTCGGTCGCGGCGTCGATGTGCACGCGGCCGTCCTCGACCAGGGTGGGTGCCGCGCTGACGATGCTGTCGTCGGGCCCGAGCCTGACCTGGCGTCCCGAGGCGTCCCGGACGTCCTCGCGCAGCGTCAGCCGGCGGCCGACGCCCGCGTGCTCGGTGAGCCATGCGGCCGCCTCGCCGGTGCCCTGCAGCACCGACCCCTGGGCGGGCACGACGCCGCCCCGCTCGCCGCTGGAGACGACGACACCGCGCCGGTCCAGGACCACCTGGACGCCGGGGCCGGTGGGCAGTTGGGCCCGGAACGCGGAGGTGAACTTCACCAGGTCGTCGGCGAGCGAGCAGGTGGTGTCGTGCCGGGGCAGTTCGGTGGGCACGGCGCCGGGACGGCCGCAGTTGCGCACCTTGCCCGGGACCCGGTTGATGCCCTGCACCGCGTGGCGGGCGGAGCCGGCGCGCACGGTGACGGTGGTGGACAGGTCCGCGACGCGCGGGTGCCGTCCGCCGTCCTGAAGGATCAGTGCCGCGCGCGAACCGGCCGCCATGGACTCCAGTTCGCCGTGCACGGCGGACAGGCCGGCCATCGTGCCCTGGACGCCGTCCTCGTCCGCGGTGATGAAGAAACCGCCGTTGACGCCGAGCAGGGAGCCGAGCCTGGCGGCCACCGTGGAGGTCTTCTCGCGGTCGGCGACGTCACCGCCGTCGCTGACCTCGATCGTGCCGCGCAGGCGCGCCGGGTCGACGACGGCCACGTGGATGCGCTGCGCGTCGGCGGGCTGCCGGCCGTCGTAGCCCGTCCACTCGACGGTGGTACGGAAACCGGCCGCCTTCAGCGCCGAGTTGAGCGTGCCCGTCTCGGCCTGGGTGGCGTACCGTCCGACCCTGACCTGCCAGCCCATGGTGCCGCGCGGCGTGTCGGAGTACTCGTCCCACACCACCTGTTCCAGGCGCGGCTCGAACCCGGCCGACCGCAGCCGCCCCGCGGTGGCGTCGGCCCAGTCGCGGTCCCCCAGCGGGGCCCAGGTGGCGGCGCCGGTGAGCCGGTTGACGGCCGGGGCCTGGACGGTGACCGTCCACGCGCCGGCGGCGTCGGCGTCGCTCAGGACCCCGGTGCGGACCTGGACGCCGGGCGCCACCTGCTGCGTGGTCCACGCGATCCCGCTGCCGGCCGGGGCGGCGGTCCTGGCGCTCGCGGCGGCCGAGGGGGCGAAGGCGACCAGGGCCAGCGCGGTCCCGAGCGCGATGCTTCGTCCGACTCCCTGCTTTCCGCGGCGCGTCGTGCGTCTCGGTGACTCGGCTGTGACGGACATACCTCTCCTGACCTACGGCTCTTGCGGTGCCGTACGCCGTCCCGGCACCGTCCTCGGAACCATCACAGTTCCGTACGTGGACGGCCGCGTCGTCGGTCAGGTACCTGCCAGGTGAACCCTCGGTGACATCCCGTGCACCGTCGCGCGGCGCGCGCGGCCGGCACCCCGCCCGGCCGGAAGTCGCGGCGGCGGACGGTCAGTTGGACGGTCGGCGCGCGACGGTGGCCGCGGCCCCCGTGACCAGGCGGACCGTGCGCTCGGTGACCGCGTCGAAGTCGTCGCCTGCTTCGAGCGCCGTCGTCGCGGCGTCGACCAGTCCTTGGAGCAGCCGGGCCGTGCGGAGCGGGGCCTCGTCGCCGAGGTCGGTGAGCGCGGTGATCAGCGGTTCCAGGATCGCCCGGTGCGCCTCGGCGGCCGCCTCCCGCAGCACGGCCGCGTCGCGGTCGGCGGTCAGAGCCTGGGCGATGCGGTGTTCCCCGTCGCGGACCAGCATCAGCTGGGCGCGTACATAGGCGGCGACCCGGGCCACGGGATCCGGTGCCGCGGCCATCTCCTCGTGGATGCGTCGCGTCCAGCGGGGCGTGGCCTCGCGCACCACTTCGGCCAGGAGTTCCCCGCGGTCGGCGAAGTACTTGTAGACGCTGTTGCGGGCCAGCCCGGTGCGGGTGGCCACCGCGGCGAAGGTCACGGACGCGGAGCCGCCCTCCTCCAGCAGTTCCCGCGCGGCCCCGATCAGCGCCCGGCGTTGCCGGGCGCGGTGGTCGGCGACGGTGTCAGCACTGATCTTGGGCACGCGCCCCAGTCTAGGAGCCGGCGCCGGCACCGCACCGACCCACTTGGGGACACGGCGTCGCCATCTACTATCTTGGCGACACAGCGTCCCCAAGAAGCGTTCGAAAGGCACCCCTGTGTACCTCGCACTGCTCGAACTGAAGGCGGCCCGCGGCCGCTTTCTCCTGATGGGCAGCGTCGTGGTCCTCGTCGCCGCGCTCGTCGGCGTCGTCTCCGGCTTCACCACGGGCCTGGGCGACGACACGACCTCCGCGCTGCGCAGGCTCCCGGCGACCCATCTCGCCTTCGCCTCCGGCACCGACTCCGACCAGTTCGCCCGGAGCCTGGTCGACCCGGCGGCCCTCGACGGATGGCGCACCCGCCGGGGCGTCGAAGCCACGCCGCTGGGGGTCTCCATCGACCGAGGCACCACGGACCGCAGGACGGAGGTCGACTTCGCCGCGTTCGGCGTCGAGCCGGGCTCCTTCATCGACCCGGGCGCCACGTCCGGCGCCCCGCTCGCGGCGGGCACCCCGTCCGGCGTGGTGGTCTCCCAGGCCCTCGTCGACGAGGGCGTACGGATCGGCGACACCCTCACCGTGGACCGGCTGGGCATCGGCCTGAAGGTCACCGGCACCACCGGCCGCTCCGCCTACGGCCATGTCCCCGTCCTGTACGTGCCGGCCGAGACCTGGCTCGGGCTGCGGTTCACCGTGCCCGGCTCGCACTCGGCCACGAGCGCCCTGCCGCGGCAGTACAGCGCCGTCGCACTCAGGGTCCGCCCCGGCGCGGATCTCGCGGCTGCCGACCAGGCGCTCGGCACGCACACGATCACGGTGCGGGACGCCTTCGCCGCCGCTCCCGGCTACACGGGCGAGCGGGTCACGATGACCTCCATCCAGGCGTTCCTGTACGTCATCGCCCCGCTCGTGGTCGGTGCCTTCTTCGCGGTGTGGACCGTGCAGCGCCGAGAGGAACTGGCCCTGCTGCGCGCCCTGGGCGCGTCGCGGCGCCGACTGCTCGGCCACACCCTCGCCCAGGCAGCGGCCGTGGTCGGTGCCGGCACTGCGGCCGGGGCGGTGCTCGCCGAGGGCGTCGGTCTGCTGGTGGGCGCCGACGTCCCGTTCAGCCTGCCCGCCACGGGACTCACCGCTGCCATGGCCACCGTGGCGCTGGTGGGGCTGGCCGGCACCGCCGTGACGCTGCGCAAGGTGACGACCGTCGATCCGATGACCATGCTGGGAGCCGCCCGATGAGCCTCGAACTCCGCGATGTCACCGTGACGTTGGGCCGCGGCGAGTCCCGGACGACCGCGCTGCGCGCGCTGTCCGCCCGTTTCCCGGCCGCGGCGGTGACCGCGCTGGTCGGCCCCTCCGGGTCGGGCAAGTCCACCCTGCTCGCCACGGCGGGTGCCCTGTTGCGGCCGGACTCGGGTCAGGTCCTGCTCGGCGGAGCGGACATCGCCCGGCTGTCCGCCTCCGACCAGGCGCGGCTGCGCCGCGAGCGGATCGGTTACGTCTTCCAGAGCGGAAACCTCCTCGGTGGGCTCACCGCCGTCGAACAGCTGCTGGCCGCCGCGTCGGTCGCCGGCCGCCCGGCACGCGGGCTGCGCGCGCGGGCCGAGGCGCTGCTGTCCGAGGTGGGGCTGGGCCACCGGCTTAGGCACCGGGCCGACGCGCTCTCCGGCGGCGAGCGGCAACGGATCGCGGTGGCCCGGGCGTTGCTGCTGGAACCCGAGGTGCTGCTGGTCGACGAGCCGACGGCGGCGGTCGACCGGGAGCAGGCGGCCGGCCTGGTCGGCCTCCTGACGGAGACGACCCACCGGTACGGCTGTGTCACCGTGGTGGCCACGCACGACCCGCTCGTGGTGCGGGCCGCCGACCGCGTGGTGACCATGGGCGACACTCCGGCGACACCCGACGGGCGCCGCTGACGGCCGGGGCGCGCGCCGTGCCGGACACCGGGCCTGGTCACAGCCGTCTGCCACCGCTCGCCACCGCGGCCCTGTCCTTCCGCCGCTCACGATCCGGTGGCACCGGCGACCGGTCGGGCACCGGACCGGCGACCGCACCCAGCCGGTCAGGCACCGGACCGGCGACCGGCCTCAGGCGCCGGACGGGCGGCCGGTGTCGTCCCGCACGACGCGGAAGGCGAGCACCGTGGCGTCGTCGGCCGTGTGAGGCCCGGTCAGCTCGTCGACCAGCTTCCAGGCGAAGGCGTCCAGTGCCTCGCCCCCGGGCGGAATGCCGCCGCCGACGCAGGTGTCGACGGCCCGCAGCAGCCGGGAGGAGTCCCGGTCGAGGTCGGAGCCGCGGCGTTCGATCAGACCGTCCGAGTACATCAGGACCACGTCGCCCGGGCGCAGGAAGGTCTCCGCCGCCCGGTACGCCTCACGGGGCAGCACGCCCAGCGGCAGGCCGGGACCGCCCGGCGGCGGATCGAGCACACGGGCCCGTCCGTCACGCACCAGGACGGGCAGCGGATGGCCCGCGCACGTCCAGCGCAGCAGCCCTCGGCCGGGGTGGTAGCGGGCGACGACCGCGGTGGCGGTGGACTCCGCCCCGTCGTCGCAGGCGACCACGTTCAGCCAGCCCGTCAGCCGTTCCACCGGTTTGCCGGTGTACGCCAGCCCGGCCAGCGCGTACCGCAGTTTCGCCATCAGCGTGACGGCGTCGAGGCCGTGGCCGCGGGCGTCGCCGAGCGCGATCAGCACCTTCCCGTTCGGCAGGATCCGGGTCTTGTACCAGTCGCCGCCGACCCGTGCCGCGCGGGCCTCGGGGCGGTAGACGGCCGCCGCCTCGACCCCGTGCCGGGCCAGCTCCGCCGGGAAGCCGGGCAGCACGGCGCTGCGCAGGCGTTCGGCCACCTCGGCGACGGCGTCGGCGCGCTCCCGCTGCGTGCGCGCCTCCCGGACGGCCTCCGCGGCCAGGGCGCGGCTGGTGCGGTCCTCGGACACGTCGTGGAGCACCGCGCGTACGGCCCACACCGGGCCCCCCGCCGGACGCACCGGTTCGGCGACGAAGCGGACGGTCCTCTCCTGCGGGCCGGTCAGCCGCAGATCGCAGTCCGCGACCCGCATGCACATGAGGATGTCGTGGACCGACCGGTACAGCTCGTCCAGGCTGTCCGGCTCCACCATGCGGCCCAGGTCCAGGAGACCGGGCAGCGGCTGCCCGGCGGGCAGGCCCAGGACGCCGGGCAGTCCGGACGAGGTCCGGGTGCTGCCGTCGCCGAGATTCCACTCGGCCCAGCACACGCCCGCCAGGCGCTGTGCCTCCTGCGCCATCAGGGACTCCTGCCCCCGCTCCCAGGTGAGCAGCAGCAGATCCGCACAGGGGATCACGCGCACCTCGGTGCTCATGCGGATCACCAGGCCGTCGGGGGCGAGCAGCGGCCACTCGGCCGGTTCGGGACCCTGCGTCCGCCTGCTGCGGTGGGCTTCCGCCAGCAGACGGGGAACGCCCGTGTTCACGAGGGTCGGAAAGCGGTCGAACAGCGGCACCGGCCCGGTCCACGGGGGCAGGGCACCGGGCGGCAGATTGCGGGCCACGTCCTCCTGCGCAGCCAGGTTCCGCCCCACGTAGTAGAACTCCATCGACTCGTCGCCCTCGCCGGGCACCGCGAGGACGAGGGTGATGGGCACCGGCACCGCGTCGAGAAGCTTCCGCGCCAGGGAGTCGATGTCGGGAGTGGCCCGTGGGAGCCTGCGCGAGCACAGCCGCGGCTTTCCGCCGGGCACCGAGTGCGCCGCCACGTAGCGGGCGATCCTGAACCGCTGTTCGGTCAGCAGCAGTTCCAGCGCCTGGAGCCGACGGTGGCGCGGTACGCCGCTCAGCGTCGCAGACCGGTATGAGTCCTCGGCCTCGACCGGGTTGTCCGCCATGCGCTCGCACCCCTTTTCTCCCAGGGCCTCACTCCGGTGCCGATCGGACCGGTCCGGCGGTCGCCGGGGCGCGCTGTCCGCGCGTCCCCGTCAGTCCCATGCTCCGTGACCCGTCGCGGCCGAGCCACTCGGCGTCCGCGGGCCGCGGACGGTGGGCGCGGCGGACGCGGCGAGGGTCCGTCGCCCGGTCCCGCGAAGGCCGCGGCGGCGGCCCGCCGGTCCTCAGTCCGTCCGCCGCGCCGGGCTCCGTACCGCTCGGCGGGCCGCTTCGCTCCGCGCCCTGCCGGCGGTGCCCGCCGGCTCCACGGGCCGCTCCAGGGACGGCAGGGTCAGTTGCCACCAGTCGGTGAGGCGGTCGGTGACGGTGTGCGGGCCCTCCAGGGCCTCGGTGAGGGTGCACAGCCCGAAGAAGGCGCGCACCAGGGTGCGTGCGGTGGCGGCGGGGCGTACGTGGTGCGCGAGGTGGCCGGCGGCGCGGGCCTGCGCGAGGAGGCGGGTGGCTGCGGCGGTCCACAGGGCGAAGGGGTCGGGCAGTGGGGCATCGATGACGTCGCGCTCGGCCCACAGGCGTGCGCCCGCGCGTGTGAGGGTGTCCTCGGCGAGGGCTCGGGCGATGTCGTAGCTGAGGGCGACGAGGCGTTCCAGGGGCGGTACCGCCCGGTCGGTGTACCGCGCGGCGAGGCCCGGCCAGGTGGCGAACCGGTCCTGTACGACGGCGAGGGCGACCCCTTCCTTGCTGGCGTAGTGGAAGTAGACGGAGCCGCTGGTCCGCCCGGACCTGGCACTTATGTCATTGACGCTGGTTCGGGCGTAGCCCTGCTCGGCGAAGAGGCAGGCCGCTGCCTCCAGGAGTGATCTGCGGGTTGCCCTGGCCCGTTCCTGCAACGTGCTGTCCACCTTCGCTCAACATTCCCGTGACGCCGGAGAATGTAGTGCGCCCGCGCACTCCCGGAGCAATTCGTCACTTCCGCTTACATTGATTGACCAATTCTTTCGATCGTTAATTCTTACGGGTGATTCCGAGGTTGAAACGGCGCGGTTCCTGGCGCCAAGGCGACCTTTTCCTCACCGGACTCCACAGTTCCGGCTTGCCCCTCGCCTATTCGTCAACTCGGCCGCACTCATGCACGGTTGACGACTCGTGAGGTCAATGGGCAAGCGCCGCACATCTGATCCCGCTTACACCTCGACTCGGGTCATTGTCGAGCACTCGAAGTAGTGATTGCGACACGCTCCGAAACGAAAATAGCGTAGCGACCGCGATGTTTCCCCTTTGCCACGGAATGCCCTGAGTCCGCGCCGTTTCGTCCGTACGCCGACACCGGTGGACGCACGGACCACACGCGTCCGGCCCGGGAAGCCGCAGCACTCACCCGAACCGCGGTCCGCCACGAGCAGGACCGCCCCCTCCCGCAGGAGGCACTGTGACCACCCATGCCCCTTCCCTTCTCGACTGGTCGCCCGACGCCGTCGTCTTCGACTGCGACGGGACCCTGATGGACACCGAACGCCACTGGCAGGACGCCCGGACGCGGGCCCTGCACGCCTTCGGGCTGACGCCTTCCGCCGGGTTCGCGGAGCGGGCCAAGGGCGTGCACTACACCGACTGCGGCCGGCTGATGGCCGAGGAGGCGCACAAGCCCGAACTGGCCGCCGACCTGACGAGGGCGCTGCTGGAACACTTCATGGACCTCGTCGCCGGCAATCCCGTGACCATGCCGGGGGCCGCGGAGTTCGTGCGCTCCCTCTCCGGCCGGCTGCCGCTCGCGGTGGCCAGCAACTGCCCCTTGGAGGTCGTGGAGGAGAGCCTCTCCCGAGCGGGTCTGCTCCGGCACTTCCGGCACATCGTCGTCCCGTCCGGCATGCCCCCGGACGGCGCCGACGGGGACCCGTCGGTGTTCGCGCCCGCGGTCGTCCGCCCCAAGCCGTGGCCCGACGTGTACGCGACGGCGGCGCGGCTGTGCGGCGCCAGCGCGCACCGCGCGCTGGCGGTCGAGGACTCGCTGACAGGGGTCGAGTCCGCGTGGCGTGCGGGACTGCGGGTCCTCGGCGTGGGCCACCGGCCGGACGGGGCGCGCGCCGGACGGGCCGACCTCTGGGTGCCGGCGCTCCACTCGCCCCTGCTGAAGACCTGGGTACGGGAGCAGGTGCCGCACCCCGGGGCCCGGGACCGGATCGGCGACCAGCGTCGGCACCAGCAGGGAAGCTGAGGCTCCCGGGGGCCGGTGCGCGTGCGCGGCACACGTCCGCTCCCGTCCACCGGCAGCGCCGCGACCGGCGGACAGCACGACTGGTGAGCCCCGGCAACCCGAGCGGCGTGGCGTGTGCCCCTCGGTGGTCGCACGGCGGCGTGGCAGGTGCTCGGGTCGTCGACCGGGCACACCGCCGGTACCCCGCGCATCCGGGTGAGAGAGCCGTCGTCCCAAGGGCGCCAGGGTCGCCCAGCACACCGAAGGACGCATCCGGACAGCCGTCTTTCACTCGAACGGCCCCGCGTCCATCCGCACTGATGTGCACGGTCACCCATCCGGACGCATGCTGAAAGCGTTCGTGCCACGGACCCGCCACAGGCTGATCACTACTCCTCTGGGAGGCCACGTGATCCTGCTCTCCCTGCTCATCCCCGTAGCACTGATGCTCCTCATCTTCGCCATGCAGGCCCTGGAAGACCTCCTCTTCCCTCCTCCTCCCCCGGCACCGCCGCCGGAGGATTCCGTCCCCGAGCAGTCGGCATCGGCTTGAGCCGGAGCCTTGGCGGCCCCCAGGTCTGACGACCGGGGGCCGCGGCGTCACCGGTCCGGCGACGTCCACGCGGGCGACGCGGGCGAGGACGGCGCGGTCGGGGGAGACGAGGAACCACCCAGGGGATGACGGAAAGGGAGAGAAGGGCGAGCGGTCGCGGGGAGCGCGGGCGAGAGCGCGGAGCGGCGCACCCGCCGACGGCCGTCCGCAGCCCTCCGCACGAACCCGGCCCCCTGGTCCGGGCCGCGCTGCTTCCCGCGACACGGGGATGCCGACAGCACAGTTCGGCCGGGTACTCCCCTACGGCGCCGGCGCGTACGGGGCGGCCCGGCAGGACGGCCGACGTGCTGCGGCGTGCGACCACCGAGACGTACGACACCTCGCCGTCCGGTCTTCCGGGCCAGGCCGCCGACCGGCTGAGCCACCCGGCAGCCCGGCCCCGGGGGGGGGGCCCCCCCCCCCCCCCGCGGGGCCCCCCCCACCCCCCCCCCCCCGGGCCCCCCCCCCCCCCCGCGCCCCC
>NZ_JBHJUV010000086.1:0-8349 GCF_042268025.1 Streptomyces sp. NPDC056161 | reverse complement strand
GGCGGACACCCCGCACCGGCTCACCGCCGGCCCAAAGCCTCCTCCCGTTCCCCGTCGTGCCTGGCCTTCACGGTCCAGCGGTCGAAGTCGTAGACGACGCTCTCGCCGTCGGCGGAGGCCGTGAACCTGCTGCCCAGTTCGTCCTGGTGCAGCCATGGGGTGTCGAACAACGGGTACGCGTCGTAGTCGATCGGTGTGCCGTTCACGAGGTGGGTGGGGCCGGGCGCGTCCGCCGCGGAGTCGAAGGTGAGGTCGAGGTCGTCGCCCTTCAGGCTGTGGTAGACAAGCCGCGGCGCCGGATCGTCGATGTGGGTCACGTCCAGGCTGGTGGTGCTGGTCAGGGCCTGTGCGAAGGAGTCGAGGTCCGGGTAGGCCGACGCGTCCGCCGTCTCCAGCACCCAGCCGTTCCGGTCGGCCTGGCTGCGCAGGATGTCGTAGCTGTAGCTGAGAGTGGCGGTGGGGTGGTTCTGCGCCGTCGTCTTCACCTTGTCGGCGGGGTCGTTGGGTGTCTGGTGGTACCAGGTCCCCGGCTTGACCGGTTTGAACGCGAAGTACATCGTGCCGGTGTCGGCGACGGTCCAGCCGTCGACCGCACGCCGTTCGCGGATCGAACCGTTCGCCGGGAACAGCGCGTTGAGGTAGTTCGACGTCTGGTCGCCGGACGACCGGTAGACGCCGACCGCCGTGGGACCGTCCTGCATCACCCGCTGGTCGGCGGGCTGGTCGTAGGTGCCGATCGGGGCGTTGCCCTGATCGACGGAGAGCCGGAAGAGCGGATTGGCGGCGTCGGACCGCCAGCGGAGCACGACCGGCAGGTCCTCGATCCAGTTGTCGACCCGCCGGTACTGGACCTCGGTGCCCAGTCCCCAGGTGGGCCGCACATAGGTGGTGCGGTAGATGTCCATGGCGTGTCCGCCGGAGTTCTGCAGGTTCGCCTTGCGCGAGGTGTACGACTTGTCGGTCTTCCGGCCGATCTTCACCGCGAGCGACGGGGGCGTGTACGTCGTCCCCGGCCAGGCGACGAGGCCGGCGTACTCAAGGTTGGGACGGTAGGCGGAGGGGGCCGGGTTGTCCGATTCGCCGACGCCCGACTGGGCGCGGTGGGCGCCGAAGTAGGTCCAGGCGAGCGTGGAGTGGTCGGCGGGCCGCCAGGTCGGATCGTTGACCGCGGACAGGTCGCCCTTGGCGCGGCTCTCCGAGGAGATCATGTAGCCGTCGATCCAGTCGTTCGCCCACTCGAACCACATCACGTCCATGGCCATCTTCACCTGGCGGCGCAGTCCGTCGTCGTCGGCCCACTGGTAGAGGGCGTTGAGGCAGAAGTACGTCATGAACGTGTACTCGGGGCTCTGGTACTCCGCCCAGCCGCGGCGCACCCCCGCGTCCACCATCTCCAGGATGTTGGCCTTGTTGGCGGCCTTCAGTTGCGCCCCCGAGTTCCCGTTGAGGTCGGCGACGTCGGGGAAGTACTGACCGACGAGGTACCCGGTGGCGTAGTTGCTCATCCGCAGGTTCTCCGTCTGCGGGAGCTTCTGGTAGGCGTACGAGGCGAAATAGCCGCGTACGTGGGCGAGCATGGCGGCGTCGAACTGGTCGCCGACCATGAGGTAGGAGTACATCTTCGCCATGGTCTTGTACTGCTCGTAGTCGTAGCTCTGGAACTGCGCGTCCAGTTTGGCGAGGTTCACGGCCGTGTTCTCGTGGTCGGCGAGCTGTGCCGTGTACGCCGCGACGTTGACGGCGCCGCTCTCCTCCTTCATGGCCTTGGTCTTGTCCCACAGCCATTGGGTGCGGGTCTGCCGGGTGCCGGGGTAGGGCGCGGGTTTCTCCGGCACGTACGGTCCGGTCGACGCGTCGAGCGGGGCGCTCGTCGGACTGATGTTGCCGCTGGCGTCCCTGGCCCGCACCGTGAACGTGTAGTGCGTGGCGGGCATCAGGCCGCCGATCACCGCCGAGGTGGTACTGCCGCCGACGGAGGCCACCTGGTAGCCGTCGCGGAAGACGTCGTACCCGCTCACCCCGAGGTTGTCGGTCGACGCGGTCCAGCCGAGCGAGACGCCGTCGGCGGATCCGGCCGCGCGGGTGAGGCCGGTCGGCGCGGTCGGCGGCTCGGTGTCGGTGACGCCACCGCCGGCCTCGTACACACCGACGTTGTCCACGGTGATCGCCTCGTCGGTGCCGCCGGTGTCGACCCGTACCGAGAAGCCGAGTTCGACCGTGGAGATCAGCCGCCGGCCGCCGTTGGGCACGATCGTGAAGCGGTACTGCGCGATGTCGGTGTCGTCGACCGGGGACAGGCCGCCGGAGGTGTCGGTGTAGGCGGAGGTGGTGGTGAGGCTGACCGCGGGTACGGGGAAGCGGGGCACGAGGTTGTTGTCGAAGTTGCCGAACTGGATCTGCGCGTAGATGTCCTTCGCGACCGGCTTGTCGCTCGCGGCGCTGCGTCCGAGGTCGTAGCGCAGGACGAACTGCTGCGCGGGGCTGCCGGTGGGCCGCTGGTAGATCTCGTTGATGCGGTCCTTGAGCGTGCCGGTGGACCAGCGCCGGTAGAAGTAGCTGGAGAGGTTGCTGCCCTGGGAGGCGTCGCGCAGTTCGAGGGCGTTGTCGCCGCCCACGTCGACGATCTGCTGGGTGCCGCCCGAGGCCGGGTTCGCGGCGGTCAGCGGGCTGGTGCCGCCGTCGAATCCGGTGTCCATGTCCGCGGCGAGGAGGTTCGCGGGCGGGGGATCGTCCGCCGCCCGAGCGGCGGTGACGGGCGCCGCCAGCAGCACGGTGGCGCACAGGCACGCCACCGTGCGCGTCAGGATGTTCATGGATCATCCTTTCGTTGGTGCGGGTGGGCTATTTGACGGCTCCGGTGACGAGGCCCTTGCTCCAGAACGACTGCAAGGAGACGAACATGGCGACGACCGGCACGACCGAGACGAGGGCGCCCGTGACGACGGTGGTGTAGCTGATGGGGTAGCCCTGGAGTTCGCGCCAGCCGACGAGGCCCACGGTCACCGGCTGGAGCCTGGTGTCGGCGAGCATCAGGGAGGGCAGGAGGAAGTTCGTCCAGATCGCCACGAACTGGAACAGGAAGACCGTGACCATGGCCGGTGCCATGAGCCGGGCGCACAGCGCGAAGATGCGCAGTTCCCCGGCCCCGTCGAGGCGCCCGGACTCGATGAGGGCGTCCGGGATCGACGAGGCGGCGTAGATCCGGCTCAGGTAGACCCCGAAGGGGCTGACGACGCTCGGGACGAAGACGGCCCAGAAGGTGTTGACGGTGCCGGTGTAGCTGAACAGCAGATAGAGCGGGACGGCCAGCACGGGCGCGGGCAGCAGCACCGCGGCGAGCACGGTGCCGAAGACCGCCTCGCGGCCGGGGAAGGGGAACTTGGCGAGGGCGTATCCGCACATGGCCGCGAGCAGTGTGGAGACGATGCCGCCGCCGACCGCGTACAGCAGCGAGTTGAGCAGCCAGCGGCCGTAGATGCCGCCCTGTGCCTGGAACAGGGTCTGGACGTTCTCGACGAGGGCGAAGTGCCTGCCGAACCAGAAGCCGTTGCCGGCGAAGATCTCGCCGCGGCCCTTGGTCGCGGAGACGACCAGCCACCACACCGGCAGCAGGAAGTAGACGGCGAACAGGGCCATGACGGCCAGCACGAGCAGCCGCGAGGCGGGACTGACCGTCGTGAGCGGGTTGCCGCGGGCGCGCCGCGGGTCCGGTCTCCGGGCCGCGGGTCCGGGGCGGGTGGGTGGTCGCAGCATCGTGGTCATTCGTCGACCCTCCTCGCCGACGCGCGGAAGACGAAGACGGACAGCACGCAGATCAACGCGCCGAGGAGCACGGACTGAGCGGCCGCGTAGTGGAAGTCGTTGGCCGCGAGCGAGCGGAGCGCGGCCATGATCGGGGTGTAGGAGGAGGACAGGTTGGGGGCCACCGATTTCATCGTGGTCGGCTCGTTGTAGAGCTGGAAGGTGCCGATGACGGAGAAGACGAGGGTGAGCAGCAGGGCCGGCCGGATCTGCGGGACCTTGATGAGCAGTGCGGCCCTCCAGCCGGAGCAGCCGTCGAGGGCGGCGGCCTCGACCGTCTCCTCGGGGACGGCCTGCAGCGCCGCGAAGATGAGGATCGTGTTGTAGCCGGTCCAGGCCCACGTGAGGATGTTGGCGAGGGAGAACGGCAGCGCGGCGTCGCCGACGAAACTGACGTGGACGCCCAGCGACGCGAGCCCTTTGGTGATCGGGCTGAGGGTGGGCGCGTACAGGAACGACCAGACCAGGCCCGCGATCACGCCGGGCAGCCCGTAGGGCACGAAGTAGGCGATCCGGAAGAACCGGCGTCCTTTCGAGGCCGAGGAGTCGATCAGCAGGGCCAGGACGAGCGCGATGCCGAGCATCACGGGTACCTGGACGACACCGACGAGGGCGACCCGGCCGAGGGAGGCGATGAAGTCCTGGTCCTGGACGGCGCGGACGTAGTTGTCGAAGCCCGCGAAGACGGTGTCGGCTCCGCCCAGGCCGAGGCCGGAGCGGTGCACGGTGAAGAAGCTCTGCTCCACGGAGTAGACCGTGGGCACGAGGTAGACGACGACGAAGAGAAGGAGGAACGGCACGACGAACGGCGCGGCTCGCCGGAACTCGCTCAGGCGGCGCCGTCGGATCGTCACTTGGGACACGGTCACCCTTGCTGTGGAAGTGGATACGGAGGTGCGGGGCCGTGCGGCCGTCGAGCCCCGCGGAGGGCCGGCGGCGCCCGGACGGGGCGCGGGGATCCGCGCGGCCGGCCACGAGGTGCCCGTTCCGTCCGGGGCCCCGTCCGAGCGGAGCCGGGGACTCGGCGGAGGCCGACGGCGCGGCACGGACCTGCCCGCGCGGCGGTCAGTCGCTGACGGAGAATCCCTGGGAGCGCAGCGCGGACTCGGTGCCCCGCTGGGCGCCGTCGAGGGCGTCCCGGATGGTGGACTGCTTGGTGTGCACCTTGCCGAGCCCGTCGCCGAGCGTCGTCGCGGTGGTGGACATGACCGGGCCCCACCGCCAGCCGGAGTTCACCTTGGCCGCCTCCGCACGGAACAACTGGTAGACGGGCCGGCCGCCGTAGTAGCTCTGCGGCGCGTCCAACGCCTTGTTGGCAAGGCCGGACTTGGCGGCCGGAAGGATGGCCGCGGAGGCGATCAGGTTGGACACGGATCCGGTGTCGGTCGACATCCACAGGGCGAACTCCGTGGCCTCCTTGGGCCTCGCGCAGTCCTTCATGACGGCCGTGGCCGATCCGCCCGAGTTGCCGACGGTGTCCGTGCCGTTCCACCGCGGCATCGGCGCCACGGCCCATTTGCCCGCGGATCCGGCCGCGTTGTCGCGGATGAGGGACGCGGACCAGACCGGACCGACCTCCGCCCAGACCTCGCCCTTGCTCCAGGCGGAATACAGCGTGGCGTCGAAGGCCGGGTACGACGTGACGAGGTCCTGGTCGAACAGCCCCTGCCAGTAGTCGGCGACCTCGGTGTTGGCGGCGCTGTCGAGCGAGACCGACCAGGCGTCGCCCTTGGTCCCGAACCAGGGGGCGCCGCCCTGCCAGGCGAACCCGGCGTACAGGTAGGGGTCGGTGGGGAGGTTCATGATGCGGGCCGACGGGTCGGCCGCCTTCACCGCGGCCGCCGCCTTCGTGAAGTCCTCCCAGGTCTTCGGCACCGCGAGGTGTGCCTTCCGGAAGAGGTCCGCGCGGTAGAACATGGCCATCGGGGCGGTGTCGACGGGCACGCCGTAGGTCCTGCCGTCGACGCCGACGTTGCCCCAGACCCAGTCGGCGAACTCGGCCCGCCGCGGCTTCAGCTGGTCGCTGACGTCCTGGAGGACGCCGGCGGCGAGGAAACTGGCGAAGGTCTCGTAGCCGACCTGGGCCAGACAGGGGGCCTTGCCGGCCTTGGCGGCGGTGAACAACTTGTCGTAACCGCCGGCCCCGCCGTCGGTGATGGCCTCGTACGTCACATGGATGTCGGGGTGGGTCCTGTTCCACAGCGCCACGGACTTCTCGTAGCCCGCCGCCCAGCCCCAGAAGGTGATCTCGGCCGGGCCGGTGCTGCTCGCCCCGGAGCTGCCGTTGCACCCCGTCAGCACGATGCCGGCGGCTACGGCCGCAGCGGCGAGTCTCGCCGTTCGCATGACCATGACTGCGCCTCACTCTCTGCTTGTACGGCTCGGGATGAACGGCGGGATACTTGCATACAAGCTATTGGCATGCAACGATCATTTCGTGAATGCCCCTGAAGAAGCACGTACTTCCGAGCGGTCACCGGCCGGCAAGGACGCACGGCTCGCGCCGGTCATCCGGGACCGGACCCGCACGCGGACCTCGGACCTCGTCCACGACGAGCTGATCTCGGCCATCCGTGAACTGCGGCTCGCCCCCGGGGCCTCACTGTCGGAGACGGACCTCGCGGGCCGCTTGCAGGTGAGCCGCACGCCGGTGCGCGAGGCGCTCGCGCGGCTCGTCGACGCCGGGTTGGTCCATGTGGTGCCCCAGGTGGGCACTCGGGTGGGGCTGATCCGGCTGCGGGACGTGGAAGAGGCGCGCTTCGTCCGGGAGAGCCTGGAGGTGGCCGCCTTCGAGGTGGCGTGCGCCGATCCGGCACCCGACGTCACAGTGCTGCGCGAACTGCTCGAACGCCAGGAACACAGCTGTCGCACCGAGGACTACGACGGCTTCTTCGCGGCCGACGAGGCCCTGCACAGCGAGATCTTCACGCTCAGCGGCTATCCGGGGGCCTGGCAGGCCGTGCAGCGGATGAAGCTGCAACTCGACCGGCTGCGCCGGCTCGCGCTGCCCGACGCGGCCGCGATGCGGGAACTGATCGACGAGCACCGGCTGATCGTGGACGCGCTGGAGACGGCCGACGTGTCCGCGGGCCGCGCGCTGATCAGCAGACACGCGCGGCGCGCGCTGGAGCGCGGCCCGGCGCTGCGCGCCGAGTACCCGGGCTACTTCACGGAGTGAACCCGATGGCACCGGCGACGCCATCGCCGCTGACGACACCCTCGACACTGGCGACACCGACGGCGCCGACGGCGAACCCCGTGGGCCCCGTCCGTCCGCGGCGGGGGCCGTCGTCCCGGCCAGGCACTTCCCGGCGAACGGATCACCAGGAGAATCATGCGCACCGAACCGCCCGGCTCCCGCGCCACCGGCGCACCGACAGGAGCCGTGCCACCCTGCCGCTTCCCCCACCGCATGGAAGGCGACGTCATGGAGTACGAGACCGGCGGACCCGACCGGCACCGACAGCGGCGGGCCGGGCGCGCATGACCGTGCGGCTCTCCCTCGGCCATGTCGACACCTACGACTCCCGGATCGCCACCTTCGCTCATCAACTCGGCCTCTCAGGAGTGCAGTTGCACACCCCGGACGTGCTGCCCGGAAGAGACGGCTTCTGGAGCCTGGCCGAGTTGCGGGCCCTGCGGGAGCGCTGCGACGGCGACGGGCTCGCGATCGACGGTCTTGAGAACGTCCCGCTGGCGCACTTCTGGAAGGTCCAGCGCGGTCTGCCCGGCCGCGACGAACAGATCGAGAACTATCAGCGGACCATCCGCAATCTGGCCGCCGTGGGGATCGACCTGCTCGGCTACAACTTCCTCGCCACCTACGTCTGGCGCACCGAGATGTCCGCACAGGGCCGCGGCGGCGCCCGGGTCACCGCCTTCGACCTGGCCGACGTACCCGCCGGGAACGCGCTCGCCGGATACCGGCTGACCCCGCACCATCCCGTGGACGAGCCCATCACCGCGGACCGGATGTGGGCGAACCACCAGTACTTCCTCGACGCCGTACTGCCCGTCGCGGAGGAGGTCGGCGTGCGGCTCGCCCTGCACCCCGACGATCCCCCGACCGACGAGCCCCTCGGCGGCATCGCCAGGATCTTCACCTCGCCGGACGCCCTCGTCCGCGCGCGCGGGCAGGCGGGCGGCAGCCCGTCCTGGGGGCTGAACCTGTGCCTGGGCACGGTGTCGGAGATGGCCGGGGAGCAGAGCGTCAACGAGGTCATCGACCGACTGGGACCGGCGATCTTCTACGTCCATTTCCGGGACGTCCGCGGGACCGTGCCGAGCTTTCGCGAATGCTTCCTCGGCGAGGGCAACTTCGACCCGGCACGGGTGATCCGGCGGCTCGACGACGCCGGATTCGACGGATTCCTCATCGACGACCATGTGCCGGCCATGATCGGGGACGTGGACACCTGGGGCGACATCTCGTCCGAGGCGTATTGCAGCCGCGGCCGGGCGCACGCGATCGGCTATCTGCAGGGCGTCCTCAACGGCCTGGGCCTCGGCTGACCGCGCCGAGAGCGGCGGCGGGCACCGGACGAAGCG
>NZ_JBHJUV010000085.1:0-30990 GCF_042268025.1 Streptomyces sp. NPDC056161 | reverse complement strand
GGGCGAGTAGACCTTCATCACCATAAAAGATGCCTCCTACCCGGCCCCTGGCGGGGCCGGGCTCAGAGGTGTCCACCCCTCGGGGACAGGTCCCCGGTACGGCACCGCGGTGGCCACCGCCTTCGACCGGCTCCACCCGAGGCTGACCCGCCGGGCGGCCTGGCTCACCCATCGGGACGAGCTGCCGATCATCGAAGGCACCGTGATCCGGCTCAAGGTCGACCGTCTTCCCAACGGTGCGGACCCGAAGCCGGTCTGGCTGTGGTGGTCGGGCACCGGCGCGAGCGAGGCCGATGTCGACCGGCTCTGGCACGCGTTCCTGCGGAGATTCGATCTGGAGCACACCTTCAGAATGATCAAGCAGACGCTCGGCTGGACCCGCCCCAAGCTCCGCGATCCCGAGGCCGCCGACCGCTGGACCTGGCTGATCATCGCGGCCCACACCCAACTCCGCCTCGTCCGGGGCCTGGTCACCGACCTTCGCCGCCCCTGGGAACGGCCGGCTCTGCCGAACAAGCTCACCCCGGCACGGGTGAGACGCGGGTTCAGGAACCTCCGCATGAAGTGCCCCCTGCCAGCCCGTGCACCCAAACCCACCAAGCCCGGCCCCGGCCGCCCGCCTGGTGCGAAAAACCGCAGACGGGCCACCGTTCAGGACGTCGGCCGGGTGCTCAAAACCGGCGAAGCGTACTCACGCCCCAGCCATCACAAGAAAGGCACCAAGCCCAGACGCGTCACGGGATGAGCGACAAGCGCAGTGTTCCTGGATCAGGTGCGGAGCAGTGAGACGTGGATGCGGGCGATGGCCCGCAACACCTCGTCGCGGTTCTTGGCCTGCTGCATCCATGCGGGCAGGCGGGCCACCACGGTCATCCTCCGGCCGTGGTCGTGCCAGGGAATCCCCTCGCGCAGCGACGCCTGCACGAATCGTCTGATCAGGTCGAGATGTTCCAGGCTGTAGGCCCATACCCACCCGTGCCGGGTCTCGGTCTGCAGCCACAGACGGACACCGAAGTACGGGTCTGCAGCCGGCTCGTACCGGTCCCGCTGCAAGGCCACACATCCACGGCTCCATTCCTTCGCCGTCCCGCAATTCCGGCATACGAGACGCCTTGGCAAGAAAAGACTCTCGTCGTGCACTCCGGCCGGATCTGGCGCTGTCCCGACGTGCGCGGCCCTCCCGCAGTTGGGACAGCGCACCAGGACAGACGCGAGGAAGTCGTACTTCGTATTGCGCGGGTCCCGGAACCGATGGTGTGTGGCGGCCGGACTCATCGGACCAGTATGCAAGCCAAGCAAGGGGGCCCTACGAGTTAAATCTCAAGCTGACACCGCGACCCCCCAGGTTGACCGCTGAACCGGGTACGAACTCGTTGTCCTGCCAGTAGCCGTTGAGGTGCGGCACCTCGCTGACCGCCTGCGCGGCGGCCGTCAGCAGCAGGGCCGCGGGCAAGAGGCGGGCGGCGGGAGGACGACCAAGCGCCGGGCAGGCCGCTCACGTTCGGGTTGAGCTGTACTGAGATTTGTGGAGTCCCTGATGCCAGGGTTACCTTCCTGGCCAAGGAGAACCACCAACACCACGGCAGCGCCACGTAAATACCCCGACGAGCTCCGTGAGCGCGCGATCCGCGAGGTCCGCACCACCGGCCGTCCGATCGCCCACGTCGCCAAGGACCTGGGCATCCACAAGGAGGCCCTGCGCGGCTGGGCCCGCCAGGCCGAGGCCGACCGCGGCGAACGACGGAGTTCCGCCATACCCGCTGAACAGTACGGACGCTGAATCAGCGCCGCCGGCACCGCCGCCTGCGCGCAGGACGGCTCTCCGGCCGCAGGGCCTGCACTCGCGTGCGCCCTGCACGCCCTCAGCGAGGTCTCCAAGGGCGTCGGGCCGGGCCCCCGCTGCGGTGCTGACCATCTCGTGCCCGGACGGATCCGTGCTCGGCCGGTTCGTGGCCGACACCCAGGCCGCAGAGATCCGACCGAGCGCGTGCACGAGATGTCCGCCGACCGGTCGTACTCGCGGCGGGTCTTGCGCTGTACCAGGATGGCCGGGGTACTGCCGAAAGGCTGGCATCGGGCGCGATGAGCGCGGTGCACACCGGTTGTGGTGCTGACGCGCGAGGTGCAGCCCTGACCGCGCCGTACTGTCCATGCCCTGATCGAGCGCGGCCCGCTCGGCGTCGTCCAGTTCAGCGGTGCGCAGGACGCCCCCGGAGGAGACCCCCGATCTCGTCAGGACGCTGTGGCGGCAGACCAGGCACGGGCCATGATCGCTTGCGTATGCGGCCGGAGCCGCCGCTGATCACGTCGTGCGGATCGGTCCCGCACGGTGGGTTCCGGTAAGCAGAGCTTCGGCATGCTTGCGGAAAGCGGTGACCAGACGGCTGCGGTCGCCGGTGCGCGTGGCGAGTACGACCTGGCTCGGTTCGACCCCGTGCAACGGGACGGTGGTGAGGCTGGGATGCAGGCCCGTCGCGTGGTCGAGGGGCGGCCCGATGGCCACGGCCTGCCCGGCGGCGATGAGTTCGTGTTTGTCCCCAAGGGCTTCGACCAGGGGGCCGTCGGGCGCGGGCCGCCCGTCGGGCCGGGGACCGAGCCGCCAGTAGGCGTTCAGCAACGGGTCGGACTGGCGTACGTGGGGGATCGGCTCGTCGGCGATGTCGGCGAGGGTGACCGACTCCTTGCCGGCCAGACGGTGGTCCCGGGGCACGACCAGCACGCGCGGTTCGTCGTAGAGGACGGTGACGCGCAGCCGGTCGGTGGGGAACGGCAGACGCGTCACCACCGCGTCGACGCGGTGCTCCAGCAGCGCGCCGCGCGAGTCATTCCAGGCGAGCAGACGGGTGTGGACCTTGCCATCGGGATTGCGGTCCCGCAGGGCCCGCACGGCCGCAGTGATGGCCAGTCCCTTGGTGTAGCCGATGGTGATGCTGCTGGGCCGGGCCGCGGCCCGGGTGCGGGCCATCGCCTCGACCGCGGCGCGCAGCAGCCCCTGGGCCTGGGGCAGGTGTTCGTCGAGGAGATCGTCGAGTTCGCGCGGACGGTGGCCGCATGAAGACGGTCGTGATCACCGGGGGCACGGACGGCATCGGGCGCGGCCTCGGCCGTATCTACCTCGAACGTGGGGAGCGGGTCGTGGTCGTCGGGACCGACAAGGCCAAGACCGAGCCCGGCGCCAGGTTCATCCGGGCCGACCTGGAGCTCATCGACGAGAACAGGCGGCTGATCGACCGGCTCTCCGCCGAGGTGGACACGATCGACGTCCTCGTCCTGGGTGCCCGGTTCCAGCGCTCCAGGCGTACGGAGACCGCCGACGGCCTGGAGTCCAACTTCGCGCTGACCTACCTCAGCCGTTACCTGCTCAGTCACGACCTGGCCGGCCCACTCGGCCGCGCCGCCGATCCGGTCGTGCTCAACTTCGGCGGCGCCGGGCGTTTCGGGCCCCCACGTTGGGACGACCTTCAGCAGCGGACGCAGTATCACGGCCTCACCGCGATGATCCAGGCCGGGATCCTCAACGCTGCGCTCGCGGTCGACTTCGTCGGCCGTCACCCGCCATCCGGTACGTGAACAACTTCCCCGGCACCGTCGCCACGAGCTTCGCCGGCGACTACGACGAGGCCGAGGCCGCGCAGATCGGTCGTCTTCGCGTGACCGGTAAATCCGTGGCCGTGGAGACCGCCGTCAAGGAGATCCTGCCGTTCCTGGATTCCGGCACCCCGGGCCACCCCGTCGCCGTGAGCGAGGGAGTCGCCGTCCCCCTGGACCCTCAGGCATCCCTCGCCGACGCACGACGGCTCTACGACTACACCCGGGAGGTGCTTGCCCGATGAAGTGGGCCGGCTACCGCTCCGCCGTTGGCTCCACGCGCTGCGGCGTGGTGCACGACAACAAGATCCACGCCGTGGGCACGGGCCTGTTGGAGCTGCTGCGCGCCGAAGGCGGGCTGGAGGCCGCCGCGACCAGGGAACCGACTGAGATCGTCGACCTGGCTACGGCCGACCTGCTGGCGCCGATACCGGTGCCCCCGGCGGTCCGGGACTTCGCCGCGTTCGAACGTCACATCAGTAACGCGGGTAAGGCAGTCGTTGGCGACGGCAGGGTCAGCCCGGTCTGGTACGAGTATCCGCTCTTACTTCTCCAACCCGGCGGCGATCAAGGGACCGCACGACGAGGTCCCCATCGCCCCGGGCGCCCAGTTGTGGGACTACGAGGTCGAGGTCGCCGCGGTGATCGCCGGGGACTGCTCGAACCTTGACGCCGCCACGGCGGAGAATCACATCGCCGGCTACCTGGTCTACTGCGACTGGAGCGCACGCGATATCTCCGCGAGCGAGATGGGGTTCGTGTACGGCCCGTCCAAGAGCAAGGACGCCTCGACCAGCCTCGGTCCGTTCCTCGTCACCCCCGACGAACTGGAGCCCTACCGCTCGGGCAAGGGCTATGCGTTGCGGATGGACGGGTACGTCAACGATGAGCATTACGGCGGCGGCAACTGGGACGAGATCCACTGGTCGTTCGGCGAGATGCTGACGCACGCGTCGCGCGGCACCACGCTGCGAGCCGGTGACATCATCGCCAGCGGCCCCGTGGGCACCAGCTGCATCCAGGAGTTGTCCGGCCACCGCCCTTACCTGGCACCGGGAGACACGGTCCGGATCGAAGTGCAGGAACTCGGCGCGATCTCCGCACGGATCACCGCGCCAGAGCCGTCCTGACTTACCGGATGCACCAAAGACGATCTTGATCCTTCCACTTGCCGGGAGACCACCGCGATGCATCTCGCCAGCACCTTCGCTCGCGCTGACATGGATCTGAATGCCGTCCGCGGAGTCAGGTGTGATCGGCCCGCCGGAAAGGTACCACTTGAGACGTACCTTCGGTGGTGTTAATGTCGCGAGCGTCAAGAGGTACAGGTTTTGTCGTACCTACGCGGTAGCCGCGCGGTTCGAAGCTACGTCATTCATGCCGATTTGTGCAGAGTCCGTTCGGTGCCGTGGAATGCCGTGCTTGCCGTGGTAGTGCAGGTACAGGCTTCGAGGAGCACAGGAGAGATCTCCATGGGTAAGAAGAACATCGCCCGTGCCGCCGCCGAGGAGCTTCAGGCGCAGTACGCCTCGCTCCTGGACACCTACGTGGTGACCCCGGCTCTGTCGGCTATGGACCGGGAGCTGGCCACGGTGGCGGCTCTGGCCGCGATCGGCAGCAAGGGCGCATCCCGCCTGCCGCGGCACATGTATGCCGCCCTGGACGCCGGGGCGACCCGCCAGATGATCGTGGAGGGCCTGGCAACCATCTCGCAGGCGTCGGGTACCCCGACTGCTGTCAACGCCATCGCCGTGGCCGCGAAGGTCTTCGCCGAGCGGGACGAGAAGGGTCTTGGTGGCAAGGCCGAACGTGTCTGGGAGGAGGGTGATGCTCCTGGCGGCACCCCCCAGGAACGCTGGGAGCGCGCTCAGAGCACTATCGCGGAGGTGTACCCCGCGGGACCAACCGACGAGACCTATACGGCGATCGCCGCGCTTGCGCCGGATTTCTGGCGGGATGTGGTCGGCGTGTTCTACAACGACCTGTTCCTGCACCCGGGAACGTCGATCAAGTACCGCGAGCTCTTCGTGATGAGCACGTACGCGGCGGTCAACAGCACGCCCCTGCAGATCATCTGGCACACCAACGGCGCGGTCAATACGGGCTGGACGCGGCAGGAGGTGTCGGAGATCTTCACGCACCTGGCGCTGAACATCGGCATCACCCACGCAATGACGGCGCTGCGCTACGGCAAGCACGTCTTCGACCAGCACGACGAACTGGGAACCACCAAGGAGCACGAGTTCCGTGTCGTGGAGACCGGCCGAGGCGAGCCAGACGCCCGCTTCACCAGGGGTGCCGCCGCTCTGGCGGCCCTCAATCCGCAGCAGGTTGATCTCGGCGAGGGCTGGGACCTCGCCGAGGAGTACGCGCCGGGCCTGCACCGGCTGGCTGTCGGCCACCTCTACGGCGATCTGCTGGGCCGCGACGGCCTGGAGAAGAAGGTCAAGCACATTGCTCTCATCTCCGCGGTCGCCTCGCAGGGAGGTGTCAACGACCAACTCGCCTTCCACATCGAGGCCGCCCTCAATGCCGGGGTGTCCCGCGAGGACATCACCGAGGCCATCGTGTTGACCGCCGCTGTCGGCGGCTTCGTCCGGGCCGGTGAGGCCGCAGAGACGGCCGAGGCCGTATTCGCCCGCCGCGACGATGAGGGCAGGAGCAACTGACGGGTCCCGCCCGGCAGTCCGGCTCCCGCCCCCGTGGCGACACGTCAGCGGACGGGCCCCCGGGCGCTGGTGGCCTCCGGGCTCGCCGGCGCCCGGTGTCCCCTCACTTTCCTCTCTTCCAACTCCATACTTTTCGTGCTGCTCGCCCTGATCCTCACCGAGAGCTCCGCGGGCGGGGGCCCCAGTTCCTGTTGCTGCTCGCCCTGGCAGCGCTGGCCGCCTCGGTAGTTTCGGCCTCGAAGCAGGCCAAGCGCTCCGTACGACTGCTCGGCATGGTCAACAGGCTTGCCGACAGCACGGCACAGCTGCGCATCCGTTTGGTGATGCTGCTGGTTGTCGGCGCGTCGGCACATCTTCGACGCCTTGGGCGGCACCTACGGATCCTCGAAGGTGTGGATCACGCTCGTCACGGAGGGATGGTGCATCTCGGTGAACACTGTCGCCCAGACCATGGCCGGGCTCGGCCTGGCCGGACGGGAGGTCCGTCGACGCGGCGGGCCCGCCTGCCGGGGCCGACGGGCCGCGGCCCCGGACTTCGTGCGCCGTGACTTCAGCGCGGATGCCCCGGATCAGGTACGGGTCGGCGACATGACCGAGATCGTCACCGGCGAGGGCAAGCTCTATCTGGCCACCGTGACCGACCTGTTCACGCGCCGCCCGCTCGGGCTGCGCGATGGGTCGGCCCCATTAAGGTGTTCGGGCGGGGCTTGATCCGCCATCCCGTCCATGCTCATTGTCTGTGTACAGCAACGGCGACAGGTCGACGTGGATTCACGTCGACCTGTCGACACCAGAGAGTCAGGAGCTGGAGGTGCGGTCACGCTCGCTGCGAAGCACGTCCAGCAGGCCGGGGAACCGCTTCTCAAGGTCGTCCTGGCGGACGGTCACGCCCCGGCGGTTGCCGTAGTTCGGATCCCAGGTGATCCCGGCTTCGCGCAACACGCGGAAGAGGAACGTCTGGGCCGACTTCGACACAGGCAGCTGGAACGACGCGCAGGTCCGTTCCTCACCTTGGGGCATGTCGAGCAGTTCCAAGACGACGGAGCGGCGGAGTGGATCAGCCAGAGCAGACATCACCTTGCCGAGGTCCATCTCCTCAACGCTGGGAAATCGGTCATCGCTGGCTGAGGGCACGTCCGCCTCCCGTCGGTCACGTACGACTGTTATCGTACCATGCGGCGTCGCCACGGCCGGGGGGCGAGGGCCGCGTGGGTGACGCGGTCACTTCGGTGTACTGCCGGTGTTCCTCGATCATGGTGATGGTGGCGACGGTGTCGCAGAAGGACAGATGGTGCTTGATCTCGGGCACCGAAGCGATCGGCTCCGGGCAGGCCCAGGCCCATCGGTGTGCTCGCCGTACGACCAGTAGGACGCCACACCTTTGTACGGGCAGGTGGTATGGATGTCGGTCGGCTGGAACAGTGCCAGGTCGACGTCCTGTGGCGGGATGTAGTACCGCACCGGCAGGCCGGTCTCGTGCACCAGGAGCGGACGTCCGGTCTCGGCCCCCCTTTTCCGTCGATCTCGACCGTGACGTGCTGCGTACCCCGCACCTGCCTTCACAGTGCGGCCCCGAAGGCTGTGTGTGGACGCCATGGAGCCTCCACCAACTTGAAGACGCAGGTCAAAGGGCTGGCGTGACGGTCGCCCCAGGTTCTCACGCTGGTCGGAGGCGGCAGTCTCCGGACCGCCGGTCTCAGGACCAGGCGATCTCGCCATGGCGGTCGACGAAGCGTCCGGTGCCGGCACCGGGCCCCTCGGTGGCGAGGGCGACGATCGCGTCCGTGCCCTCGGTGACGGTCTGGAAGCCGCTGTAACCGTTTATGTCGGTCGCGGTGTAGCCGGGGTCGGCGGCGTTGACGCGAATGCCCTTGAGCCCCTTGGCGTACTGCGTGGTCAACATCGTCAGCGCCGCCTTCGATGCGGCGTACAGCGGCACGGGGACGAGCGACTCGGACCGGTTGGGGTCGTGGGTGAAGGCGAGGGAGCCCATGCCACTGCTGACGTTGATGATCACGGGGTCGTCCGAGCGGCGCAGCAGCGGCAGGAACGCGGCCGTGGTGCGGACGACGCCGATGACGTTGACGTCGAGGACGGCGCGGGCGTCGGCGGCGGTGAGGTCGCCGGGATCACCGAAGGGTCCCTGTACCCCCGCGTTGTTGATCAGGACGTCGATCCTGCCCTCGTGCTCGGCGATGTCCGCGGCGGCGGCGGCCACGGACGCGTCGTCGGTCACGTCGACGGGGACGAAGCGTGCGCCCAGCGCGGCGGCGGCCTCCTCACCCCGCTCACGGTCGCGGGCTCCCAGGAGAACGGTGTGACCGCAGGCGATGAGGCGGCGGGCGGTCTCGCGGCCGATGCCCTTGTTGGCTCCGGTGATGAAAGTGATCGTCATGCCTTCGATGGTTGCCTGGACGAGGGAGCCGGACCAGGGACGCTTCGACGGTAGGAAGACCAGTACCACCCTTGCGCTCCCGCATGTGATCGGGGATGCAGGAGGATGGAGGGCATGACGACGACACCCCCCGGGGCCGGACTGGGCGCGGCGATCCGCACGTGGCGGAACCGGCTGCCCCCGTCGGCCGCCGGGCTGCCGGTCGTCCGCAAGCGCCGGGCGGCTGGGCTGCGGCGCGAGGAACTGGCCGACCTGGCCGGAGTGTCGGTCGACTACGTCGTGCGCCTGGAGCAGGGGCGGGCCACGACGCCCTCGGCGTCGGTGGTGGCGTCCCTGGCACGCGCCCTCCAGTTGTCCACCGCCGAGCGGGACCACCTCTACCGGCTGGCCCAGATCGTGCCGCCGGCGGACGGCACGATCTGCGACCATCTCCCGCCCGGTATGCAAAGAGTGCTCGTCCGCCTCGGAGACGTACCGGTTGCCGTGTTCGCGGCGGACTGGCAACTGGTGTGGCGGAACCACGGGTGGGCCGCCCTGCTGGGCGACCCCTTGGCCTCGCCGCCGCGGATGCGCAACTTCGCCCGCGACAGGTTCCCGGTGGGCGCCGATCACACCCCCCTCGCGCTGTGGCCGGTCACCGATACGGACCCCGACACCACCGACGCCGCCCTCGTCTCCGACCTGCGCCGCGCCACCGGCCGCTTCCCCCGGGACAGTCGCCTGGCCGCGCTGGTCCGCGACCTGAACGCAGGCAACGAGAAGTTCGCCGAGTTGTGGGCGAAAGGAGAGGTGACCGCGAACCGCGAGGTCCGCAAGACGGTCGACCACCCGTCGGTGGGCCCGGTCACGGTGGACTGCGATGTCCTGACCGACAGCGACACCGAGCTCAAGATCGTCATCATGACCGCCGCGCCGGGCAGCGAGGACGAGACCAAACTCCAGCTCACCACCGTCGTCGGCCCACCGGCCGGCACACGCAACTGATCCGCCCCGCGCGTCGGCCGACCGGTGGCTCACGGTCCCTTGTCAATCGCTTCGCGTCGTGGGGAACCTTTCAAGCGGCCAACTCCACGGAGGGGCCGGCAGTGGGACACGGCGCGACGAGACGCCCTTGGCCAATCGCCGGACCCGTCGAACACGGCCTGAACCTCGTCAGCTCGCCGATTCTCGCCCGCTGCGGCTGGGCGCCCTTCTACGATCCGGTGCATGGATCCCGAACCACTGGAACGGATCACCGCGCGGCGCGGACTTCAAGTTGGCGGAGGCTCATGGAAGTCCACTTCCGTACCGTGCCCCAGGTGCGGCCACGCATTCCCTGGGCCCTCCAGGGCCGCTGCGAGGTGTTCCGCCGCCACGACTACAGAGCGCCGCTCCGGGCAAGGGTGCCCGTCGAGCGGGGAGCGCGACACCTCGCTGTCCTGACCTCACCGGTGTTGTGAGCCGCCGGGCAGGCGAACCGAGCGCATGGGCCGCCGGGGCGAGAGCCATGTCCTCCCGCAGTCGGCGGTTCTCCCGCCTCAAGGCGGCTGGCCAGTTCCCCGCGTCAAAGTGGATCAAGGCCACTCAAGTGAAAAGACAACAGCTTCTTCAGCGCCTCGTCACAGGAGGCCGACGCAGAGGCCATGTGATCGTCTCTGCAGAAAAGCGGCGAACGATCTCGGGTAGCTGACGCCGGCGGATGGCCGCGAGGACCAGGTTAGAGGCGAAGCACGACCACGGCTGTGTCATCGGTGGAAATGCTCAGCACGCTCAGTTCTTGAGCGAGGTCTTCCGCCTGGTTGTGGTGGTGAAGGGTTAGATGGTCGGAGAGGCGTTGGATGCCTTGGTCGATGTCTTCGCCGCGGCGTTCGATCAGGCCGTCGGTGTAGAGGACGAGAATAGCGCCCTCCTCGTATGTGATCGTGGCTTGGGGGCGCGGGGTGTGTTCCGGGCTGGCGCCCAATGGGGGATCTGTTGCCTGATCGAGGAACTGGACGAAGCCGTTCGGGTGTACCAGGGCGGGAGGAGGATGCCCTGCACTGCTATAGGTGATGCGGTGTTCGCGCCAGGCGATGACCGTTTGCACTGCGGTGGTGGACAGGGCGCCCTTGAGAGAGCGTGTGTACAGATCCAGGCCGTCGAGCGCTGATGCTGGCCCGTCTGCCACGCGCATAACGGCGGTGAGAGCGCTTCGCAACTGCCCCATGACACCGGCTGCTTCCAGGCCGTGGCCTACGACGTCACCGACGGCCACGGCATAGGTGCTGTTGGGGAGTTCTATGACGTCATACCAGTCCCCGCAGACGTTGAGTGTGTCTACGGCGGGGTAGTACCGCACTGCCGCTTTGTGGTGGCTCAGTGGCTGTGGGACGGGCAGCATTGCTTCCTGCAAAGCGAGGGCTACTTGGCGTTCACGGGCGTTGGCCAGACGGAGCCGTTCGTTGACCTGCTGCAACTCCCGGGAGCGGGCGTAGAGTTCGATTTCCATCTGGCGGCGTTGGTGGGCGGCCGTCGACTGGCCGTGAGGATGGACGAGTCCGGTGATCTCCTCAAGACGGTGCAGGATGAGTCGTACGTCTCCGTTGATGTCTACGACGGGGGCGTTGATCAGGCTCCAGTACCGCTCCATGAATACGCCGGACCGTTGCGTGTCCTCTACGTCATGGCGGTGCGGGCTCACAATGTCCTGCGTGCGGGTTTCCAGTACGCGCTGCAGTGAATCTCTCAGCTCTCGCAGACCTCCGCCCTGGGGGTCGTTCGGATTGTCGGGATAGGCGTCGAAGACGGCCTGGCCGATGAGCTGGCCGCGGCTGCGACTGACCAATTCTTGGTAGGAGGCGTTCGCGTCCAGAATGATGAAGTCGGGGGAGAGCACCAGCATCGCACTGGGCGACGCTTGGAAGACGGCTCCGTAATCGATCCATGGCTGTGTCACGGCGTTCCCCAAGCACAAGGTCGCGACTTGCTCTGCTCGTGTTTCTCAGTATGTGCGGGGCCCGGTACGCCGTGCTCGACAGTAGAACTTGCACGGGCAACCCCTTCCCATGTCCGGGAGGACGGGGCATCGGTCAAGGACCGGCAGTCCATCTGGTCACCATTCTGCGGTGTCTGCGTTGTCTGTGGGGGTATGGCTGCTGCATCACTGGCTCGGCATGGTCGCTTTCCGACGTGGCCTGTATGACCGTGGTCGATTCCGGCGAGGTGTTTCTGCTCAGCCGAGTAGCTCGGCGGAGGCGGTTACCACCGGGCGGGGAACTTCGTGGCCGTGACCGTGCTCGATGTAGTCGACGTGATAGCCGTCGTCTTCGAGGGCGGGGACGATGCGATGGCTGGTGTGGGAGACGGGCAGAATCGGGTCGCGTTGGCCGTGGGAGACGAAGACGGTGGGGCGGCCGTCTTTGCGGCCGGGTGGGATGCGGCTGGGGGAGTAGGCCAGGACGCGGGTGAACAGGTCGCCGTTGGCCAAGCCCAGTCCCAGGGCGTAGGAGGCGCCGTCCGAGAACCCTGCGACGGCGATGCGGTCCCTGTCCACGCGGAAGTGTTCGACGACGGTGGCCATGGCGTGTTGGAGGCCCATGGCGTCGGGGCCGAAGTGCCCGTCGAGGAGGACGTCCCAGGTGGCCCCGTATGAGGTGGGGGCAAGGAGCAGGACCTTGCGCTGTTGGGCCTCGGGCTGGAGCAACGAGAGCATGTCGCCTGGTCCGCCGCCGGCCCCGTGGAAGGCGACCAGCAAGGGTACGGGCCAGTGGGGGAGCCGGTCGGGGACATAGAGCAGGGCCGGGGCGGACGGTGTTTTCATCTCGTGCAGGCCGGCGTCGAGCGGTGCGTATAGGGGTGGGGCCGGTGGGACTTCGAGGGCGCCCCTTGCGAGGTGGTGGCGTGAGGTGCAGATGAGCACGGTTTCCTCCGTGAGGGATAAAGCACTGCGCAGGACGGTGATTATCGGACCTGGCAGGACAGGGTGGTGCGCCGCCGAGGGAGGAGAGCCGCAGTTACTGCGAGGTAGGGGCGGTGCTGATGCGCCGCCATTGATCTCTCCTCTGTCGACGGGCCTAAGCAGCCTTCAGACGAACATCAGCGTCAGCCAGGAAGAGGGCTGATGGGTTGAAGCAAGCACTGTGCGCGAAGGCTCGCTCATGATTACAGGATCCTACAATAATGGTGACATCTGTTTCGTGTGCACGGTTGTGAGGTCGGATACGCGGCCCCCTCGCACGCTGTGGGCGGAGGCAGGACTTGAAGGCGCAGGTCATAGGTATGCACCCATTTGGTGCAAGTGGGATCTCATGGCGTGCAGACGGCCGCACCCGAAGAGAAGCCTTGCTCCTCTCAGGCCCCTACATTCTTGAAGCGTTATGCTCTGAGGTAGGCGATTCGGAGAGGCAGGCCAACGGTCATGGCATCGATCAGGAAGGCTTCCACGGAGGGCACGCGCGTTGTCCCCGAGAACACGCTCAGCTTCCACCTCAAGCGTGCGGAGCAGGCGATCGTCACACGCAAAGCCCACGGGGTGCGTGATCTGGACCTGACCGAACCGCAGTGCAAGGTTCTTGGCTACCTCACCGGCGGCGCAGCCAAGTCCTGCACCCAACTTTCCCGGGAGGCTCTGGTCACTTCCCAGACCATGACCGGCATCGTGAAGAACCTCGAAGCCAAGGGACTGGTCGAACGGCACCCCTCGCCGGTCCATGGCCGTGTGATGCTGGTCTCCCTCACTCCGGCCGGCGTCGATCGGGCCGCCGCTGCCAAGAGCTTCTCCGAAGGCATCGAGCACGGTTTGCGCGAGGCCATGTCTGAGTCGGACTACACACAGCTGGTCAAGCTCCTCGGCCGCGTTGCGGACCTTGCACGGGAAACCCGGACCCCCGGCACCGAGTAGCGCGCCGCCGCGGCGTACGCGGTGACAGGGCCGAGATCGACTCTCGGGCCCTGTCCGGGAACCGAGGACCTGGCGGACACACGGTTCGCCCTGAGGCTGGTGCTCTGACACACCTCTGGTACCGCAATCACAGTTATGGGGTATGACCTCAGCGCCTCGGCGTTTGTAGTGGCTGGCGAGTTTGTCGTACCTCGTGGCGACCGGGCGGTGGCGCTTGAGCCGGTTGATCCCACACTCCACCGCCTGCCGCTGCTTGTGGCCGTCCCTGTCGAACTTGGGCGGACGGCAGCCTCGGGAGCCGAGCTTCTGACGGTTGCGGAGCTGGTCCGCCTTCTCCGGAATGGTGCACTTCACGCCGGTCGGCGCAGGCGGATGCGGTTCGCACGGGAACAGTACGCCCTGTCCGCGCGGACTCTGTCCGGCTTCGTGCAGGGGCGGCCGGGTCCGGTTCGCGGTACCCGGATGCCGTCGAGGACCGGCTGGAACCGGGGACTGTCGTGCCTCTGGCCGGCGGCGACGAGCAGAACAGCGGCTTCTGTCCCTGCTCAACCGTCAGGCAGAGCTTGGTGGTCAGCCCGCCGCGCGAGCGCCCGGGGCCGTCGTCCGGCTCGGTGTCGATGCCTCCGCGAGACTTCTTTGGGGGATCCCCCTTTTTTGCGCGCCCCGGCCGCGTGCTGATGAGCGCGGGCGATGGCGGAGACCACGCTCACGCCCCACGTGATCATGCCTTTCGCATCGGCCCCGGCCTGTAGTTGCTCGAAGATCCGCTTCCCGGTGCCGTCACGTTGCCGCCGCCGGAACAGGTCGTAGGCATGGTCCTGCGGCCCATACCGTTCTGGCAGGTCACGCCACGGCGCCCGCCGGTCCGAGTCCGTCACCGTATGCCATCGATCAGCTGTCGACGTGCGTGCCTGTAACGCCAGAGCCTCGGCGGAGTTCGCCCGCCGCGTCCAGGGTTCCATCACAGCTCAGCGTCATCGGCCGGCAGCGGTTCCGGGTTCGGACCACGAACACGACCACACAGGTCCTGACGGCACTTTCGGTGACCATTCAGGTGCAATGAGTAGCGAGGCCGGGTCGCTCAGGCATTCGGAGGTGAGGTTGCGATTGAGGAGCTGCCGCCGATGACTTAGGGTCCTTCAATAAGGAGTGGCTCATCGATGGAATAGTGTCCTTGTTAGGAATCGTTCACATATTCAGTGAAGGAACCTTCATGGAGGGAGGTTCCTCGGTTGGGGGTCAGGTGACCACCCCAGGTCTTGCCACCTGACCGACCCACCGATCGCCATACATCACGAAGGAAAGACACCATGGGAATGTCCGGACGCACGGCCCTTGTGACAGGGGCGACCGCAGGGATCGGCCGCGTTGTGGCCATGCAGCTGGCGCGTGAGGGTGCGCATGTCGTTGTGCACGGCCGCGACGCCGAGCGGGGCGCCACAGTCGTCAAGGAGATCCAAGCCGTCGGCGGCACCGCTCAGTTCGTCCAAGCCGACCTCGCCGATGCCGAGGACGTCCAGCGCCTGGCCGATGTGGCAGGCGACGTCGACGTCCTCGTCAACAACGCCGGCATCTACAAGTTCCTACCGACCAAGGACATGAGCGCCGACCTGTTCGACCTGCACATGGACCTCAACACCAAGGCGCCCTACCTGCTGGTCCGGGCGCTTGCGCCCGGTATGGCCGAGCGTGGCCACGGCTCCATCGTGAACATCAGCACTCTCGCCGCCGCGGTCCCCACCGCCGGTACCGGCATGTACGCAGCATCCAAGGCGGCCCTGGAGCAACTCACCCAGGTCTGGGCAGCCGAGTACGCCAAGGACGGCGTGCGCGTCAACACCGTCGCTCCCGGACCCACCCGCACCCCCGGAACTGACGCCATGGACCCTGCCACCCTCCAGGCCGTCGCCGACACCACGGCCATGCGCCGCATCGCCGAGCCGGAGGAAGTCGCCGAAGCGGTGGTCTTCCTCGCCTCCGACCGGGCCAGCTACATCACCGGCGCCCTCCTGGAGGTGGCCGGCGGCCGCCCCGCCATCGGCGGCTGACCCATCCAAACCCCTCTGCCCGGGGCGGGATGAGGAAACCGCCGCCCCGCCCCGGGCTACCGCCCTCGCCCCCTGCGATCAAAGAGAAGGCCATCACTGTGCCCCTGGCACTCCTCGCCTTGGCCATCAGCGCCTTCGGTATAGGCACCACTGAATTCGCCATCATGGGTCTGCTGCCGAACGTCGCGAGCGACCTGCACACCAGCATTCCGACTGCTGGCAACCTGGTCTCCACTTACGCCCTCGGCGTCGTCGTCGGAGCCCCGCTGCTTGCCGTCATCGGCGTCCGCATGCCGCGCAAGCACCTGCTCATCTTGCTGATGAGCATCTTCGTCGCCGGCAACCTGCTGTCCGCACTGTCGCCGAACTTCCCCTGGGCCTTGGCCGGGCGGTTCATCTCCGGCCTGCCTCACGGCGCGTTCTTCGGGGCCGGCTCCGTCGTCGCAGCCCACCTTGCTCCCAAGGGTCGCGAGGGCAGAGCGATCGCCACGATTCTGCTCGGCCTGACCGTAGCCAACGTCGTTGGGGTCCCCGCCTCCACGCTGCTCGGCCAGGACCTCGGATGGCGCACCACCTTCCTCCTCGTGACCGCCATCGGAGTCCTCGCCATCATCAGCCTCGCCCTACTCGTCCCCTACGAACCCGTCGAACCCCAACAAAGCCTGCGTCGTGAACTCAGAGCGCTGCGCAAGCAGCAGGTCCTACTGGGCCTGGCCACAGCGGTCTTTGGTTTCGGTGCTGTCTTCGCCACGTATGCGTATCTGTCCTCGATCACCACCCAGGTGATGGGACTGGGCGAATCCTCCGTGATGTGGGTCCTGGCCCTGGCAGGCGTCGGCATGACCATAGGCGTGGCCGTCGCCGGGCCGCTCACCGACCGGGCCGCCCGCCCCACCGCCTACGCCGGGCTCGGCGGCCTGGCCGCTGCCCTGATCGCCTTTTACTTCACTGCGCACATCCTCTGGATCGCCCTGCCCATGGTCGTCGTTGTCAGCGCCCTGGGCTTCCTCATGACGGCACCGATCCAGACCATGGTCATTAGAGCCGCCGGCGACGCCCCCACACTGTCCGCCGCCTCCAACCACTCCGCCTTCAACCTCGCCAACGCCGGCGGCGTCTGGCTCGCCGGCGCCGCGGTCGCGGCGGGCTGGGGATGGATGTCCACCGCCCTCGTCGGTGCCGTCCTCGCTCTGATCGGCCTCGGTATCGCCGTCACAGCCGGAGGCATGGACCACAACCACGCACTTCCACGAGCCCTGCCTGGCCAAGGAACCACTCAGGCTTGCACAGGGCAAGACACACCCGCCATCTGAAGGTGACACCGTGGCCACCGAACCCACCTCATCCACCATCCGGCAGGCCCCCGGCTCCGGAACAACCCTTTGCGGTACCACCGATCTGCCCGTAAGCCCCACCGAGCCACCCGCCACGCAGCTTTTCGTAGGCGGGACCTCAGCCGTTCCCAGGGCGCGCACGTTTGTCTCGCAGACGCTACGAGGTTGGGGCATCACGGAGCGAACCGACGATGTGCTCTTGTGCACCACCGAACTGGCAGCCAACGCCTGCCTTCACACGGAGCCCAATACCGGGGAGTTCTTGGTGCGAGTAGTTCTGCACCACAGCACCCTCCGTGTTGAGGTGCACGACCGAGATCCCCACCGCCCCCATGTCACACCGAAGGGAGGAGAGGGAGTCACGGGCCGCGGTCTTCTGCTCGTCCAGCGCATCGCGGACCGGTGCGGAACCGACCCCAAGCCGTTCAACGGCAAAGCCGTATGGGCTGACTTCGCTGTCTAAGAGGATGTCTCATGTGGTGAGTTTCGCGAGCTTCTTGTAGCAGGTGAGGGCGGCTGCGAGGCCGAGGAAGGCGAGGAAGTGGGAGCCTTTTCGCTCGTACCGGACGGTGAGCCGGCGGTAGCCGAACAGCCAGGCGATCGACCGCTCGATCTTCCAGCGGTGCCGTCCGAGCCTCTCGCCCGATTCGATCCCGGGACGTGCGATGCGCGGGACGAGTCCTCGCTCTCGTAGCCAGGTGAGGTGTTCCGCGGAGAAGTACGCCTTGTCCGCACGGAGTTTGACAGGTCGGCGCCGCCGCGGCCCGCGGCGGGAGCGGACCGCGGGTATGCCGCGGATCAGCGGCTTGAGGGCCAGGCTGTCATGGGTGTTCGCACCGGACACCGCGACGGCCAGAGGGATGCCCTGGGCCTCGGACAGTACGTGCAGCTTGCTGCCCTTCTTGCCGCGATCGACCGGGTTCGGCCCGGTCAGCGTGCCCCCTTTTTGGCCCGGACGGAGGCGCCATCGACAATTGCCGAGGCCCAGTCCAGCCCGCCCCGCGCACCGAGTTCGTCCAGGACCGCCCGGTGGAGCCGACGCCACAGCCCCGCCCGGCTCCACACGGTGAACCGGCGATGCGCCGTCGCGGGTGAGACGCCGAACGTGTCCGGCAGATGCCGCCAGGCACACCCACTGGTCAACACGTACACGACCGCCGTGAACACGGCTCGCTCATCACACGGAGCCGTCCCGCCGCCTTACGGACGGGACTTGAACAACGGCAGCAACGGAGCGACCAGTTCCCACAGACCGTCAGGAACCAGTCGCTGCGACAGATCGACACCCACAAGCAGCAATGATGCCCCAGATCACGGCACCACCACGTGAGACATCTTCTAACTGATCATTTCAGAATGATTTGAGTGCACGTATCGCATGACGATGTCGTACCGCAACGATCAAGAATCGTTACGAGCCACCGGACTCCACGAGTTCAACCTCAGTAAAGTTCGACATGCCTGATGCGGTTCACTTGCTGAGTTCCCAGAAGCGGAACACGGTGGAGGCGTCCAGGCAATACTCGATGCCGTGAACATTGTCGCGGAGTACCGCGTACTGCTTGCCCTGCCAGACGGGCAGTACGGGGACCTGCTCGGCAACCAGGTTCTGAATTCTGCCGAATTCCTGGACGGTGGCCGCGCGGTCGCTCTGCGCGGCGGTGGCCGGAAGCAGTTCGCCGGTGATGGTGTGGTTGGAGTAGTTGTTGCTCAGGACGTTGCCGTCGCCGAAGAGGGGGGCTGTGAAGTTGTCGGCATCGGGGTAGTCGGGCACCCAGCCCTTGACGTAGACGCCGTATTTCCCGTCGGCTATGTCCTTCTCGTACCGGGAGAACGAAACGGACCGGACATCGGCCTGGAAGAGTCCGCTGGCGTTGAGCTGGGCGGCGATCGCCTTGAGTTCCTGGTCGGTGGCGGGGCCGTAGCGGGTCGGGGTCGACCAGAGCGTCAGTTTGACCTTGTCCCGGATGCCGTCGGCACTGAGCGCTGCAGCGGCCTTGGCCTTGGACGGGTTGGTCCCGTAAGTGTCGGCGAAGGCGGTGTTGTGACCAACGATTCCGGCCGGGATGATCGAGTAAAGGGGGATCGCGGTGTCCTGGTAGATTTGATTGATGAGCGACTCCCGGTTCAGCAGGTAGGCGATCGCCTTGCGTACGCCGAGTTTTCCGGCTACCGGATCATCCATGTTGAAGACCAGGTGCTGGACCTCGGCGCTGCTGCCCTCGACGACGTCGATGCCCTGCATCTGGCCGTGCTGCTGGATGTCGGCGATGTCGTGAACGCTCAGACCTCGGTAGGCGATGTCGACCCCGCCGTCGGTCACGGCCTGCTTCAGCGCGCTCCGGTTGCCGTGGAAGAATTTCAGTGTGACACCGGAGTTCCTGACCTTGGCGGTTCCCTTGTAGTTCTCGTTGACCGAGAACACGGCCTCGTCCTTGCCGAAGGAATCGAGCTTGTAAGGCCCGGAGCCGACCGCCCTGTCGTCCTTGCGCAGCTGGTTCCCGTTGTACTGTTGACGGTCCACGATGGATCCGGCGCCGGAGGCCAGCTTGCTCGGGAAGGTCGCGTCGGGGGTCTTGAGATGGAAGACCACGGTCTTGTCGTTCGGCGTCTGGACTGTACCGAGAGTGGAGAACATCACCGCCGGGCCGGCCGCGTCATCGATCGCAAGCAGCCGGTCGAAGGAGAATTTGACGTCTTCCGCGGTGAGCTGGTCGCCGTTGCTGAACTTCAAGTCGTCTTTGAGGGTGCATTGGTAGACGGTGGTCTGCGAGTCCATGAAGGAACACTCCTTGGCCGCCTCTGGCTTCGGGACGGTCGCACCGTTGGGAAAGCTGAGCAGCGACTGGAACACATTGTTGAACAACAACCACGAGCCCGGGTCATATCCGGAAGCCGGGTCGGTGGCCAGGACGTCGTCGGACATGCCGACGACCAAGTGCGGGCCTTCGTTCATCCATCCGCCGAGACCGGATCCACAACCGGTCAACGCGACGGTGGCGATTCCCGTCAACACCGGCAGCAGCGTCAACTGGCTACGCTTGTTCACTGCGCATTACTCACTTTCGGTTTTGGCTGTAGGAGGGTAACTATCCAGGGGCGAATTAGTCGGCTCGTGCGGGTGCCAGGCTTTCGGCGGGAGCGTCACCGGGTTTAGGTCGTCCGTGGTGGGGATGTTCTTGCCGTCATCACAGGTTTTCCGGTACGTCCACGTCCTCGTAGACGACCGGGTTCAACCCGTCCCCGGAGCCGCCGGACAGCGCCTCCGCGAACCCTGGGTGCGCCTCGGGGGATCCGGGCTGCGCAGGATCGTCACCCTGGCCCAGGGGGATATGGTCCTGTGTCCACGGCATCCCGGTGCCGGGTGGCAGACCGCTGTCGGCCTGGCACGAGCCCGGCCCGCCGCCGTGGCTCCCCCATACCCGTCGGTTGCGAACGGGTCTCCGGCGACACCCGCTGCACCGGCGGCGAGCCGCGCCGGCCAGGCGGGCACTTCTGCCACGGGCGGCGAAGAGGCAGGGGCGGCAATCTGAGGCCGATGCCTGGGCGGCAGAGCCGGCACGGCAGAAGAACCCGCCCCCTTCAAAGCGTTCTCCCGCGTTACGCCCGGTTCGATGTGGAAACCGCCGCTCTCCCGGGGCAGCAAAGGAATCTCCGCATCCCGCAGTACCTTCTCCTCCGCAGTACCGTTCCGGTACTTGGGCTTGGGGAGATGGTGCATCCGCTGCCGGGCCTTCGCCTCCGGCTCAGGCGCGTCTCTCCTCGTCAGTGTTGTCAGTACGTTGGTCGGGACCAGAGGGAGTGAGCCGTCCTGCGGGAAGTACAGAGCCTGGATCCAGGCCGCGGACTGGTCGCGGTCGCCGGTACCAGTGGGCTGATCCAAGAAGTCCTCCATCACGTAAACCCGAACCGGGACCAAGTCTCTTCAAGACGGCCACCAGAGCGGGCGGCGCCCCGGCAAGGGGCAGCGGCCACAGAACTGCCCCGGCCTTCCCCAGCCTTCGTCACCACCCCCCGGCACTCCCTCCGAGGACTCAGCCGAAGAAGCACAGCCTCTTTTCTGCACACACAACGCGCCACATGATCCAACGGTTCACTTCAAAACCGCCGGTTGATGTCCGAGCCGGGCCGGTCCCGGAACACAGAGATACGGGACCTGTTCCCGAGTGGTGGACAGGTCTCCTCAACGTCGTGAGCTGCACGACCCCGAGCTGCTCACCCGTTACCGGACGGCGATGGACGCCGTCGGCCGGATGGTGCCGAGCCTGCCGTTCATCGACGCCGTCCCGGTCGACGGCGGCCTGCGGGCGCGGCTGACCACCGCCCGCGCCGTGCTGGACGTCGGCGAGGACATGGTGACGCTGTCCGCCGCCAGCACCGCGTACGAGGTTGCGCGCGAGGCGGAGGCGGTGCTCCGACCGCTGGTTGACGGCCGCACCATGGACCTGGCCGCGCTCGCCGACACGGCCGGCCTCGCTCTGAAGGACGTCGTCGGGCTGGTTCTTCAGGAGCTCGTTGCCGGGCAGGCCGCCGTGGTGGGGAGCCTGCTGTGACAGCACAGCTCGTGCTGGGCACCTACCGGTGCCGGGCGATCCCGGAGGCGGCTGCCCGCGCGGCCGCCTCCGGCGCACAATGGATCGACACCGCCCCCAACTACGCCACCGGCCGCGCCCAGACCCCGCTCACCCCGGCCTTGGCCGCTCAGCTGTCCTTGCGGATCTCCACGAAGGCCGGTTACTTCACCGCGGCCACCGGCGCCGAAGCCGTGAACGCCGGTGTCCTCACTGAGGACCAGGCCGTCACCGGGCACAGCCTCACTCCGGAGTACGTGCGCCGGCAGATCCACCGCAATCGCATACAACGCTTGCGGGGGCGCTGGAGAAGACGGCAGTGGCCGCCACCGACCGCGTCGCCGTACGGCCGCAGTACATGGACCGGTCCATCCCCGAGTTCCTGGGCATCCCAGCCCCCGCCGTGACCTCCTGGACCACCGCCCACGGCGACCTGCACTGGGCGAACCTCACCGAACCCCTGCGCATCCTGGACTGGGAAGGCTGGGGCTAGGCTTCGCAAGGATTCGACGCCGCCGCGCTCTACGCTCACACGCTCCTCCAGCCGGACACCGCCGCCCGCGTCCGCGACGCCTTCCCCATCCTGGGCAGTCCAGCCGGCCTCGCCGCCGAAGCGACCGTATGCACCCAACTGCTCCAGACCGTGAGCCGCGGCGACAACCTCATTCTCACCGACCCGCTCCGGAACTGGTCCGAGGAACTGCGTCGCCGCTGATCTGCCAGTTTTGGCAAACTCTGCGGGTACCCGGTGCTTGGGCTCCTCGACGCTGCCTTGGTCGGGCTGGGCGTACGGGTCCTCGATGTGGGGGACAGGCACGGGCGCCGCCGCCGCAGTCGCATGTGAGCGGGGAGCGAAGGTGACGGCGGTGTGTCCCTGTGCGGTCGGCTCGGGACGCGGTGACGGCGTCGCCGTCGTTCCGTTTCCCCGAGCTGCCGACCCGAACCGGACGTGCGTGTTTCCGCGGATCCGGCTCTCCACCCGTGTCCTGCCCTGCGGTCAGCCGGTACCGGCTGCCGTGTCGATGGTCCACGGAGCCGGGATCCGTGCTCCGCGGTAGCGATTGTCAGGGCCTCAGGAGGTGGTTGCCGGGTGCGGGTCGCCCAGGTACGGGAACCGGTCCAGGGTGTCGGTGTGCGGGGTCAGACCGGTGGGGGGCGCCTCGTTCTTGGTGAGGAACGCGACGCGGATGTCGATGACGTCTTCGGTGAATGTCCGGCCATTGGGGTACGCGGCAGGCTTGGAGGGGTCGAAGCGCAGGACGTCCGGCAGGAGGCCGTGCTCGTCGAGCGCTGTGATCGCCTCTTCGCGCGTGTAGCTGCCGGTGTGGCCCAGCAGGTGGACGAACTGGTCCGTCCACCTGGCCCGGTCGTTGACCGGCTCGCTGGCGTTGTACTCCTCCTTTGTGTCATCGGTGTTGAAGAAGCTGCTCACCGATGGGTGCCCGGCCCGGTCCGCGTGGATGAGTTCGCCGTCGCGCAGGACGCTGCACCGGCCCCAGATGTGGAGCTCGGGCCTGGGGGCCAGCTCCGCGGTCGGCAGTTCGATGGCCATGGAGAAGACGTTGGCCGTGGTGTTGGAATCGACCCCGGTCCACGGGGACTTTCCGCCCAGATGCGGTGCGGTGAAATTCCGTTTGCCGCTGGTGTCGAACAGGTTCTTGATGCCGTCGAAGTCGAAGAAGAAGGCATCACTGCGGCTGCCAGCCGCCACCTTGCAGTCGCCGCTGCCGACCACGTTGGCCTGCGGGCCGAAGGAGACGGCTGCGTCCGACACGATCTTGGTGCCGACTGCCTCGGGCGTGCGGGAATCAGCACCGGTTGCCTTGAAGACGTTGTAGGTCTGCGAGCCGTCGGCTTCCGGCGGGCTGAAGACCCAACTGAAGGCGATGTCGGTCAGGTAGTCGCCGTCGTTGTCGATGTTGAGCCGGTATACGGCGTCGGGGTGGAGGGCATCGGCGTTCGGGTTGGCGTTGAGGATGAGGACGGTCCTGCTCGGATCGCCAGGGGCCTGGAAGGCGTAAAGATCGCAGAGATCGAGGCGCTGGTCGCCGAGCGGCGGTCCAAGGCTGAGGCCGGTGAAATGGTTGGACATGTCGGGCGACTCCTCTGCTCGCTCGCTGAGGGACCGCCAGAGCGTCACGGCCGTTCCGCGGGATGGTCCAGTGCCTGGGCGGTTGTGAGTCACGCTAGCCCACCGCACCAGTCCGACCGCCTCTCGGGAAAAGAGTCTCCGTCAAAGAACCCTCGAATGGGCCACAGACATGCGCAGCAATGCCGCCGAAACATCTGCCAACGGCCATTTGGTTCTCCCCGTAGTGGGGAGCTTGTCATGGCTGCCGTCACTCATGGGCGGTCGCTGACCACGCCCGACCTGCCCTCGTCCGAAGAGGTCGAAGCCGCCCGCACGCGCGTCGGCGGCTGGAAGCGCGACCAGCTCGCCGCCTGGGGCGTCTCGTGGCCTCCGCCCAAGGGTGGCGACGCTCGTGGTCACGTTCGTGATCAGATGCACCGTGTCGGCCTTGCGGGTCTCGGTGAGATGGACCTTGTAGCCGTTCCACATCGTGTCGCGTTTGACGCTGCGGCGAGCCTCGGCGTCATACGGGGTGACCAGGCGCTTCGCCCCCGGTGGGCGGTCTTTTGGGTCCCGCCGCTCCACCTCGCCCTCCACCAGATGGAAGTGCTGTACCCACACCTGCCGCAGGGTCGCCACCTGTGGCAGCACCCGCAGCGCCGCGGGCGCGTCGCCCCGCGCTGGGCGGTGGCGGTGGTGTCGGCGATGCGCAGCAGGTAGCTCGCGACGGTCTCTCTGGTTCGTGACGGCGTCGTGCACTGTCGCATCACCCGGAGGTGGGGAGCGGTGTACGACGCTTCTCGTCGCCCTGTCGTGCACGTCGTAGTTGTCGTCGAAGGCGCGTGGTTCATGAGCCGCCGGGCCCGAGTCTTCAAGGCCCTCGACCAGCTCGCCGCCAACGGCGAGGAGGTCACCGTCTCCGCGGTCGCCCGCGCGGCCGGCGTCCACCGCAGCCCGATTCACCGCCACGGCGACCTGCACGCGGCCGTCCTGGCCCGCGCAGCCGAACCGCCGCCCGGCGCTACCACCGGGCCCAGGTCAGCCGCCAGTCGCTGCCGGCCGACGTCGCGAACCGCACGGCCCGCAACGGCCGTCTCTCCGCGCACATCACCCGGCTCGAACGACGCCTGTCCGAAGCGCTCGGACAGGCCGTCTGGGAAGCCTTCGGGCTCAGTGCCCCCGCCGATGTCGAAAAACTTACCCGCCGGATCGGCGAGTTGGAGCAGCGGATCCTCGAACTCCGCTCCGAACTCGCCGGCGCGACGAGGACCTCGCCGCCGCACGCGCCGCGAACCGGGACTTGATGGCTCAGCTGAACCGCTGACGGGGTGGTTCCGGAATACGCATGCCAGAGACCTGCCTTCTGCCAGCGGCAGAACACCGGCCCGACCGGGCTCGGCGATCACTACAGTCCAGGTTCATGACGACGGTTACAACGCGCACGGTCGAATATGCGGCCGACGGCCTGACGATGATCGGGCACCTCGCGCTCCCGGCCGGTGTCGACCGCCGGCCCGCGGTCCTGGTCGGGCCCGAGGGGATGGGGCTCAGCGACGTCGAGCGCCGCCGGGCCGATGCGCTCGCCGAGCTGGGCTACGTGGCGCTGGCCTTCGACCTCCACGGAGGGCGCTATTTGGGCGACCCCGAGGAGATGCTGGCCCGTTGCATGCCGCTGCTCGCCGACCCGGACCGGATGCGAGGCATCGGCCACGCGGCGCTCGACGTGCTCCGCGGCGAACCGCGGACCGACCCCAACCGGATCGCCGCCGTCGGCTACGGCACTGGGGGCGCAATCGCGCTGGAACTCGGGCGCGACGGCGTCAACCTGCGCGCGATCGGGACAGTCAACGCACTGACCACGGGCCGACCGGGCGAGACGGCGCGCATTCGCTGCCCGGTGTGGGCCGGGGTCGGGTCGGAAGACCCGATCATGCCGCCCGCGCAACGGGACGCGTTCACCGCCGAGATGCAGGCCGCAGGCGTCGACTGGCGCCTCGTGGTCTACGGCGGCGCCTTGCACGCCTTCCACCACCCACCGGTCGGCCACACTGTGCTCCCCGGCGTCGGCTACCACCCATGGCACGCGCAGCGAGCTTGGCGTGACGTCGTCGACCTGCTTGCCGAGTGCCTGCCCATAACGGAGTGATCTGGTCGGCAACCGCGATTCCGGACCGCAAACCAAGCCGGTCGACCGTCACCACTTACCAAGCTCGGCCACCCACCGCCGGTGCTTACCTCGGTCGCTTGTGGACGAGGTGTTGGCGGAGACGGGTCGAGGGCAGCAGCGGAACCGGCTGCTGCCGTCCCGGCTGGTGGTCTACTTCGTGTTGGTGATGTGCCTGTCCTCCGGGCAGAGCCATGAGTGGGTGGTTCGTAGCCATATAGGGCATTTCGGCGTCGCCTGATGGTGTGGACGGAGGCGGAACGTGGCGGTGCGTTGCCGGTGGCCTGCTGGGATCGGTGGGGTGAGTGAACGCAAGCCGTACCAGGGCAACTTGACGGACGAGCAGTAGGCGTTGATCGAGCCGGTGCTCACGGCCTGGAAGAACCGGCACCGTTCCGTCAGCGGCCACCAGGGCCGCGCTCCCCGATGCGCGAGACTGGTACTGGTGGGCTGTCGGCGAGGTGTCTGCTGCGCAGGTCCTTCTCCGACGGCCCCCAGCCCAAACGACGCATGCGACTTTCACCGCACGTCGCTTTCCAGTGACTGCTCCGTGATCATTGAGGACGGCTGTGGATGTCCGCATGGCAGGCTTCGCAGGCCACAAGGGTCTTGCGGCGCCGCTTGGCCATGAGGGCGGCCCAATCGGGCCGATTCGTCGCGGGCTTCTTCGTCGGCCTGCGCTTCCGCACGGCCGCACTGCTCGGCGCGGTCCTCTTCCGCTGGTCCCTGCGATCGGTCAGCCGTCTCGATCTGCCGGCAGGGGTCTCCATCGGAGTCACCCTCCACCTCCGCTACGGCCAGCGGCGGTGACGTTCACGGAGCCATGCGGAGTCGCAGCGGTAGGTGAGTTCGTCCAGGTAGACGATGTGCTGTTTGCCGGGACGCCGGACGATGAGCCGTTCACGGGACAGGGCGAGGTCGGTGAGCCGTCGTGCGCGGCCTTGGCCGCGGTTCAGGCGGTCGAAGTGATCGCTCGGGTGACGGCCGTGATCGCCGGGGCGGGGTGGCCGGGGAGGCGTGCCACGAGCACCCGGCGGATCTCGGGGGGCGCGCCGTCGACGCGTAGCAAGCTCACCCCGGGCGGTAGCACCGGTGAGAGCCGGGACGGCACCGTCGTCACGCCGAAGCCGCCGGCGACCAGCTGGAGCTTCGTCAACCAGTCACGCGCGGAATGGATGATGCGAGGCCGTCCGGGCAGGCCGGGCCAGACGCCGAGCAGTGGCTCAGAGCTGGATGACGGGGTGGCGATCCACGCGGCGTCGACCAGTTCGTCGACGTGCACCGTGGCGCGTCCGGCGAACTCTCCGGTCGAGGGCACTGCCACGACCAGTTCGGTGTCCGCGGCGGTCTCGACGTGCAGGCGCGGCGAGTCACCGTCGAAGGGCCGGTGGGGTGGGCGGGACGTCAGCACGGCGAGGTCGAGCGAGCCCGCGCGCAGCGCCCGGATCAAGGTGGGCGTGGTGCCCTCGCTGGTGGTGACCGTGATCTGCGGGTCGGCCGCCGCGAGGTGTGCGAGTGCGGCGGGCAGGATCACCACACCCGCGCTCGGGACTACTCCGAGCCGCACCAGTTCGGTCCGCGGGACGGTGCCGGCGAGCTCACGCTCGGCCGCTGCGAGCGAGGCCAGGATTGTGTGGGCGTGCCGCAGCAGGGTCAAGCCGGAAGGAGTGAGCCGTACCCCGTCTGGGCGGCGTTCGAACAGAGGGGTCTCGGCGCTGCGTTCGAGGGCGGCGGCCTGGCGTGAGACGGCCGACTGCGTGTAGCCGAGTCGGGCAGCTGCCGCGGTGAAGCTGCCGGACTCAGCGATCTGCCGCAGGACCCGCAGTCCCGTGCTGGAGATGTCCATGCGGTGTACGCATACCACAAATGCTAGATCATCGCTTCCCGAATGCCCGTGCAGCTCCTAGCGTCGATCCCACGAGCACGGACGAACACGGAGGTCATCACGTGCGAGCAGCAGTTCTGACGCAGTTCGGCGCCCCGCTCACGGTGCGGGAGGTGCCCGACCCCGAGGCCGGAGGCGGTGAGGTGGTGGTCGAGGTCCTCGCCGCCAGCGTGGCGCCCTACGCGGCCGAAGTCTTCGATGGCAAGCGGAACTACCCCCTTGTCCCTCCTGTCGTGCCCGGTGTCGGCGGCGTGGGGCGGATCATCCACGTCGGCCCGGACGCCACCCGGCTGCGCATCGGCGACCTGGTGTGGTGCGACTCGACGGTGCGCTCGCGGGACGACGCCCTGACGCCCGACATCACGCTCCAGGGCTGGAGCTCGCGCGGCGAGGGCGGCGCGCGGCTCGCCCGGTACCTGCCCGACGGTTCGTTCGCCGAGTTCATGCGGGTCCCGACGGAGAACGTCTTCCCGCTGCCCACCGTGGCAGGGGACGATCCGGCCCGCTGGGCCGCACTCACCGTGCACGCCATCTCCTACGGCGGGCTGCTGGCAGGCGGGCTCGCAGCCGGCGAGACGCTGCTCGTCAGCGGGGCCACCGGCAACTCGGCAGCAGCGCGGTCGCGGTCGCGCTCGCGATGGGAGCGGGCCGCGTGGTCGCCCCGGGCCGTAACCAGGCCGCGCTCGACCTCCTCGCCGACCGGTTCGGGCCGCGGCTGCGCCCGGTCCCGCTGACCGGAGACGAGGCCACCGACCGCGCGACGATGTCCGCGGCGGCCGACGGCCCGATCGACATGGTGATCGACTTGCTCCCGCCGAGCGCACCCAGCTCGGCGTCGCGCGCGGGGGCCATGACCGTGCGCGAGTACGGTCGCGTCGTCCTCATGGGCGGCGTCGGCATGCTCGGTGGCGACGACCTCGCACTCCCGTACCCATGGATCATGCGCAACTCGATCACCGTGCGCGGGCAGTGGATGTACCCGCGCACAGCCAATGTCGGCATCATCCGGCTCCTCGCCTCGGGCACTCTGGATCTCGCCCCCGAACGAGTCCGGTCGTTGGGCCTCGGTGCTGTCAACGACGCCATCGCGTACGCCGCCGCGCACGGTGGCCCGTTCGACCGCACCAGCCTCACCCCATCGGGTGGCTGACAAGGCCCACTGATCCCCACCACCCGCACGACTGAGCTGCCCCGAGTTTCGTAGAGTCCGATCTTGGTGGTTCAGGCGGACTGCGGGACTTGCTCCTGGCTCCGCCAGAAGTCGTGTTCGTATTCGCCGGGCGGTACGTGGTCGGGTGCGGAGTGGAGGCGTTCTTCGTTGTACCACGTGATCCACTGGAAGATCACCCGTTCGACCTGGTCGACGTCCTTCCAGGGACCTTGCATCTCGATCAGCTCGGCCTTGAAGGTGCCGTTCAGAGCCTCGGCCATGGCGTTGTCATAGCTGTCCGCGACCGCGACCGAGCCGCCGGACGCGCAGGCACCGATGCCGGTGAGCCGGTCGACTATGCCGAATTGACACCTATTGCGACCCGCGGTCGCTGTGCTGAAAGAGGCCGGAGTTCTTCTTGATCCTCCGTCTCCACAGCGCCATCTCCGGTGCGGCCAGGGGGAGTTCAGTGCGCATGTGGTTCGCGGCCTGCCAGCCGACGATCATCCGCGAGTACACGTCCAGGACGAACGCCACGTACGCCCAGCCGGACCAGGGTGCGGACACAAGTCATGTCCGCCACCCGCAGTTGGTCCGGCCGGGAGGCGGTGAAGTCGCGGTCGACCAGGTCCGGCGGCCGAGGCGCCGACGGCTCGGGAACGGTGGTGCCCCGGCTGCGTCGCGCACTCGTCTCGGTGCCGTTGCCGAGGGCGTCGGACGGCCGGATCGTGCTGGCAGCGGACGTCTCGCCGACCGCCCGCACAGCACCTCTTGCGGGGGCGTCGACGTGACGAACCCAGCGGTGTGGTGATGGAGAAGCGAGTCCCGTCGAAGCAGCCGCCGTACTCGGCGACCAGACGCTCGTGTATGGCCCTCAGCTGCGGGGAGCGGGAAGAGTAGCTCGACGATGGAGACCTGCAGCCGCACGCCGAGGACGTCGCGGGCGGGCCCGGCGTACAGGTCGAGATGGCGGTACGAGCCGATGTCGGTGTCCTGGATCTGCGGAAGCTGACCCTAGGGCTGGACATCCTCACCTATGCGCTGGGCCCCGAGGGCGGTCACCGGTGATGGAACCGCAGCGGAACGGGAGGCCGGGCGCGAGTCGCGCAAATTCACGAAGTTGTCCAGCTCGCGGGTTCCAACCGATCCATACCTTCAGGGTAACGATCCTGTTCGAAACAGTCATGGCTCCCTGGCCTCTGGAGTGGTCAATTGGAACTCGCAGGTCACCGAGGTGAGGCACTCCGGCGTCGTCGGTGGACGACAGCCTGGACGCCTCCCCGAACGAGCACGCACAAGACGCAGTTCCGTATATGGAGAAGGCATGGCTAAGATTCCTACGGCGGCGGGGAGTATCGACTCCTCCTAGCTCGGAGTATGGACCGATTCGGGGTCGATGCATTCCTGCCATTTGAGCAGCGCGTATCGACCATCGTGGAACTTGTTCGCCGAGGGTATGCCGAGAGCGTCGTCGTCTCGCACGACGCATCCTGCTACATCGACTTCTTCGAGGCCGGTGACTTCGGAGACAGGTGGAACTATCGGCACATCAGTGAGGACGTTCTCCCCGCACTGCGCGCGGCGGGCGTTTCCGAGGACGACATAGACACGATCCTCGTCAAGAACCCGATTCGTTATTTCGAGTAACCATGAGCAGGAACACGATGCGAGCCATCACCCAGGACGCCTTGGGGGAGCCGGACGTCCTCCAAGAGGTCGAACTCGAACGTCCGGAACCCGGCGTCGGTCAGATCCTGGTAGCCGTCCATGCTGCCGGGGTCAACCCCACCGACTGGAAGCACCGCAGATACGGCATCTTTCTCGGAAAGCCCCCGTTCACGCTCGGCTGGGACGTGTCCGGTGTTGTCGAAGCGGTGGGCGTCGGCGTCTCGCTCTTCGAACCGGGCGACGAGGTGTTCGGTATGCTGCCCTACCCGTATGGGGGCGGTTCGCACGCCGAGTACGTCACCGGTCCCGCCCGTGCCTTCGCGCCCAAGCCCGCAGCACTGAACCACATTGAGGCGGGCGCGCTTCCGCTGGTGGCGCTTACCGCCTGGCAGACTCTCGTCGACACTGCCCGGGTGCAGCCGGGGCAACGGGTCCTGGTGCATGCGGCGGCCGGCGGCGTGGGACATGTCGCCGTACAGATCGCCAAGGCACGGGGTGCGTACGTCATCGGTACGGCTTCCGCTGCTAAGCATGCTTTTGTGCGGGGGCTGGGGGCGGATGAGGTTATCGACTACCACACCGCCGACTT
>NZ_JBHJUV010000084.1:0-32920 GCF_042268025.1 Streptomyces sp. NPDC056161 | reverse complement strand
CGGGCGAGTAGACCTTCATCACCATAAAAGATGCCTCCTACCCGGCCCCTGGCGGGGCCGGGCTCAGAGGTGTCCACCCCTCGGGGACAGGTCCCCACCACGATGACGGTGATCCCGTGCGCACACCTGATCCCGCCCGAGCAGCTGGCCAGCATCCTGACTGCATGGGCCGAGAACCCACAATGCCGAGAGGCGTCAGGGATGACCGACCTCGCGGTCACCTTCTGGACGCAAGCCACCCACCTCCAGTCCCATCCAGCGTGGACGGCGTTCGTCAAGCGAGTGCGAGAGCTCGCGTTGGATCCGCAGTGGTTTCAGTACGAGGAGCTGGCTGCCGTCATCGGCTACAAGGACGGCACCAACGTCTCGTAGGGCGCTGGCCTTCGGCACCGCTTGGGACTGGGTTCCAGCAGCCCCGCCAAATGGTCAGATCGGTGCGAGCGCGCTGACGCGGTTCTCGTACTCACGGCGGGCCTTGCGCTGGGCCGGGACCGGAGGGGCATCTTGTCCGCCGTCGAGCGGCTGGTAGCGGTTGAGGAGCTGGCGGTGGAGGGCGGGGGCGGCGGTGACGCGCAGGGTGTAGCCCTGTCCGCGCCGTACGGTCACCCCCTGGTCGAGCGCGGCGCGCTCGGCGGGCTCCAGGTCAGTGGTGCGGAGGAAGTCGGTGACCTTGCCCGGCATGTCGAGGGTGACCGGCAGTTCCGGCGCCGGGGAGTCCTCCTCGATGGCGGCAGGGTCGGGCAGGAGGTCGGCGACGGCCGTGCGGATGGCGCCGCGGCTGACGCCGTGGTCCCGGGCGAGGGCGGCGATGGAGCGGCCTTCCAGGTACGCAGCGCGCACATCGGCGGTCTTCGCAACCGCCAGGGCGGGCCGGCGCCCGCCCTTGCTGCCCTTGGCCTCGGCGGCCCGCAGCCCGTCGTACGTCAGCTCGCGTTGGAGGTCGCGCTGGAGTTCGCCGGCGGCGGCGAGGGTCTGCACCATGAACTTCACGGTGGACAGCAGCTCGCCAGTACGCGGGTGGCGGGCGGTGAGGTCCATGGCGGAGAACGCGCCGTCGTGGATGCGCAGCGCGAGGCGGTCGCGGTGGAGGACGTCGAGCACGTCGAGGATGTGGCCGGTGCCGCGTACGAGACGGAACATCTCAGAGATGTGCACGGTGTCGCCGGGCCGGGCGTAGTCGAGGAGCGCGCGGAACTTCGGCCGTTGGAGGGGGTGGAGGCGGCTGGAGGTGCCCGGGTCTTCCTCGAAGACGACCGGGTCCTCGATCCCGGCTTCGTCCAGGACGAGGTTCTGCCGGGCGGTGGACTGCTGATCGGTCGAGACCCGCTTGTAGACCAGATTCGCCACCGAGGGCCCCTTCCGTGCGGAGGATCGGACCCTATCTGTCGCCAAACCCTGTCAGCAATTGCCATCGGATCTGATTGGATTCGCGCCGCCGCGAACCCCCGGATTGCACGGGTTCATTGGACGCCTCGGCCGCCTGTCGTCAAACGATCGATTGACGACAGCTACGGAGAGGCGCAGCCGCCTGCCAGCCCAGGCGAGAGTGATCCTTTTCAGCCACCTGGTTCCAGTTCTCCCGACCAGGGGAGTCATGAGGTGGACGGCCCCGGACCCCTTGAAGTGATAGGGCGAGGGGCATCACCGCACGACCGATGCCTGTTGGCAGCAGACTTGGGGGCAGGCGCAATGGGCCCAGTAAGCCCGTCGCATCGCGGCTCAAGGCCGGGGTGCGAAGGCGCTGAGGAATGTTGCCACCGCGGATTCGGTGATGGCCTTGCGTTCGAGGCGGGGGATGCGGCGGGTGCCGAAGCGTGACCGCGCCTCCAGCGACCCGGTCAGCAGCGCCGTGAGGTGTTCGGCAGCCAACACCGGGTCGGAGATGGCGATGTGGCCTTCCAAGGCCAGTCGGGCGAGCCGGTCGGCGAGCGCTCGGGCGACCGGCTCGGCGACGCCGACCTGCGTCAGTTCCAGCAGATCGGGAAACTGCGGAGTCTCGGCGTATAGCAGGCGCCTTAGCGCCCAGGACTGCGGGTCGCAGTAGCAGTCGACGAGGCGGATCCCGACGTTGGTCAGCGCGGCGGGCATGTCGTCACTCGCCTCGGCCAGCACTGCCACCGCGGCCAGATTGCGAGCCAGCGCCCGCTCGGACAGCGCGGCGATGGTCTCGCGGAACAGGTTCTCCTTGTCACCGAAGTGGTTGTAGACGGTGGCCTTGGCAACTCCCGCCTCCGCGGCGATCTGGTCGACACGGGCCTGCGGGTAGCCCTCGCGCGCGAACGCGCTGAACGCGGCGTCCAGGATGTCCTTCCGCTTGTCGATGCGGCCCCTGTTCAGCTGTTGGCTCATGTTCTGAGCGTACCGGGCCGTTCACCGAACTAGCCTCTCCAGGCTAATGGACCCCACGGCCGAGACTGTACTGGCAAGACTGTTAAATTAGACTCACGAGTCTATTCGAGGGGGCGTCATTGAGGACCATCGTGATCACCGGGGGCACCGACGGCATCGGCAAGGGATTGGGCCTGCACTACCTGGGCCACGGTAACCGGGTGGTGGTCGTCGGCAACGACCCCGACAAGGGCCGCCGGTTCCTGGAGGAGGCCCAGGCCACCGGCTCGGGCGAGCGCGCCGCATACATTCAGGCCGATCTGAGCCTGGTGGCCGAGAACCGGCGGGTCATCGCCGAAATCGCGCAGAGCCACCCGGTCGTGAACGCTCTGGTGCTGGCCGCGCGCTACTACCGCTCGACCCGCAGCGAGACCGCCGAGGGCATTGAGCAAAACTTCGCGCTGTTCTACCTCAGCCGGTATCTGTTCAGCCACGGCCTGGCCGACCGGCTGGAGGCAGGGGAACAGCCAGTGATCCTCAACCTGGCCGGACCGGGCGGTGACCTGTCAGCGATGAACTGGGACGACCTCCAGTTCACCCGCGACTACCGGCCGGACCGGATCATGGCGCAATGCGGCAAACTCAGCGATTTGGCCGGCGTCGGATTCACCGCCGCACACCCCAGCACCCGGATCCGTTACGTCCTGGCACATCCCGGCCTGACCGCCACCGGATTCACCGGTGACTACAACGAGGCCGACGCTTCGCTGGTCGCCGGAATGCACGACCGCGGCCAGCCGGTCGACGCGGCCGTGGACATGCTGCGACGCCACCTCGACAACCCCGACCCAGAACCGTTGAGTGCCTACATGCAGCACACCAAGATCGACGTGGGCGGCGCGCCCTTCGATCCCGCCGCCGCGCGACGGTTGGCGAACATCACCCAGACCATGCTCTCCCAGCACTGAGCGGGGACTGGTGCGAGGTCCTCACCTGGCCCGGCGCGCTGACCCTGCGCGGCGGGCTGGGCTGCTGGTCTTTCACCCGTGTCGAGGACATGCTCGGGCCGACCGGGGGCACACACCCGGCGATCTACTCCGGGCCCTGTGCCTCAGTGAGGATGTACAGGAGCCGGGTGAAGTTGCGGCAGTCGCCGCCGTCGCAGAACCGGATGTCGGGCTCGCTCTCGCCGAACCAGCACGATGTGCACAGGCCGCTCTTGCGGACGTGGCGGCTGGTCCAGAGGCCGAGTTCGACGCCGGAGCGGTGCGGCCCGCGGTCTTGCCTGGGCAGGCTTCACCGGGGCGAGGTCAGCACGGTGGCCCAGGCGCGGGCCTTGGGCACGAGCATGTCGAGAGCACTGTGGTCGGCCGGGTCGCGCCGCAGGGACGGGATCACGGGTCGAGGTCCCTTCAGGCCGCCTGGCCGTAGCCGTGGCTGGCGGGCGGGTCGTCGCCGCGCAGTGGGCTGAAGTCGACGTTCAGGTGTGGGTCGTACGCCTCGGGCTGGATGCCGAGTTCGTGGGTGGAGTACTCGCCGAAGCGGCGGATGTGCTCGGTCAGGTACGGCGAGATGTGCGCCAGGTCCTCGGGGTCGATCTCCCATCCCTCCTCCAGCAGCTGGCGGACGATCTCGGCAATGTCCAGGGCGTTGTGGAAGATGACGGCGTTGGTCAACAAGGCGTTGAACTTCATCGCCTTCTCCTGCTCGACGGGGTCGTTGTCGGCGAGGACGCCGCGGTTGCCGAAGCCGACCCACTGGGAGAACCGGTTGAACGACTCCACCTTGTTCGTCGCCGCCGTCACCCGCCGGCGCAGCGGCGCGTCCGTCAGATAGCGCAGCAGCTGCACCGTACGGATCACGCGCCCGACCTCGCGGAACGCGGTGTAGGTGGCGTTCTTGTGGGAGCCGGAACGCAGCCGCTTGAGCAGCGTCGCGGAGGAGATGACGCCCTCGCGGATGGACACGGCCACCCGCATCAGGTGCCGGAACTGGGACTCGATCAGGTCGAAGTCGATGGTGTTCTTCCCGGCCTCGCCGAACAGGGCGTCGATGTGCACGTACTCGGTCTGCTTGGACGGCCGGTAGAAGACCAGGCCCTTCCAGTTCCTGATCCTGGGCATCAGGTCGAAGCCCAGCAGGTGGGCGAGGGTGAAGACAGGGAGCGACTGGCCTTGGGTGTCGGCGTGCACGGTGGTGGGCTTGACCTCCGAGGCGTTCTTGAGGAGGCCCTCGATGATGTAGACGGCCTCCCACACCCCGCACGGGATGAAGTGCGTGAACAGCGCGATGTAGGTGTCTGAGATGTGGTGGTAGGCGATCCCGCCAGGCTTGCCGTACCTGACGGACGTCTCGGCGAGCAGGTTGTCGAGGTAGGTGTCCATGTGCGTGCCGTCGGCGGCCACCGCGGTGCCGTCGCCCCACGCCTGGGAGATGTCCAGGCGGGCGTGCGCGTTGACCAGGTCGGCGATGGCCTCGTTGAGCAGCACGAGGGAGAAGTGCCGGTTCGCCGTGTACGCCAGCTCGTGCCCGCTCACGCCGGGGATGTGGCGGGCCGCCTCGTACGGGCCCATGTTGGTGCCCTTGACGAAGGTGGTGAGCACGTACCGGCCGAACGGGTCGGCGAGCTTCGGGTCGTGGCCCGAGGGCGGGCCGAAGCGGCGCCACCACTCCACCCAGTACGCAGTCCGCGCACAGATCCCGATCAGCGTGCGCTCCGGCATCCGCGCCTTGACCTCCTGCTCCAGCCGCTTCGCCGACGGCCGCTGCCCCTCCGAGCGGTGCGCCTTGAGCGACGGGATGCCGGTGGACGGGTCGATCACCAGGCTCTCGTTGTCCGGGTACCCGGCATCGGCCGCCGCGGCGGCGGCCCGCAGCCGGTCCTCCAGCTGGCGGCGGAAGACCCCGGCGTCGAAGCCGGCGGCCTCGCCCTCGTCCTCGGCGAGCCCGATCTCCACCAGGTAGGCGGGCAGCTTCTCCTCGACGACCTCCCACGCGAGCAGCTGCTTGGACCAGTCGCCGTACTCCTCCGATCCGGCCACCGCCACATCCCCGGTGCGCAGTTCCTCGGCGAGGTAGGTGAACACCATCGCCTCGAAGTGCCAGCGCACGAACTGCCCCGGCCGCGTCCGATCGAGAACGGCCTTCTGCCAGTTCTGCGTGGCGAAGGAGATGTCGACCGGACGGCCGTCCTCACCGAGCGCGCTGATGTACTCGCCGCGGGCCGCCTGGTTGCGGCGGGCGTGCGCGAGCGCGGCCAGCACCGTGCGGTCCTCCGAGGTCGCGGCGAACTCCAGCTTCCCGGCCAGATCGAACATCAGGGCCCGGTCCCGGCCGATCTGCCCGTACAGCAGCACCTCCCAGAAGTTGCCGTGGTGGGCGGAGACCTTCTCGATCTGCTCGTACTCCCTGGCGAACCCGCCGAACCCCTCCACCGCCCGGGTCACCGTGCCCAGCCCTCCGGCCTGCACCGTCATGGCCTTCAGGAAGGCGAGCACCGCCGGGGAGACCTTCCCCTCCAGCCGCCGCGCGACCTCGTCGGCCGGCGCCTGTTCGTCCAGGCCCTGAAGGGCGTCGGCCGCCTCTGCGGTCATCGCGGCGGCCTTCGCCAGCGCCTCCTGGGCCGGGCCGCCGTCGTCGAGGTGCTTGAGCACCGTGCGGTAGTTGCCGATCAGAGTCTCGGTCATCTCCCGCTCAGCGAGCCGCAGCGCCTCCAGCTCCTCCTTCGCCCTCTTCGTCTTCGACCCGACCCGCTTGCAGAACATCAGCGCCAGCTCGTCCCGCACCCGCATCCGTGCCTTGTGCACCAGGCACGCCACCAACGCGACCCGCTTGATGGGCGTGTACGCCTTCAGCTCGGACGCGTCCGCCGCATCCGCCTCCCCGGCGAAGTCCGTGACCTTCCGCGGCGCGACGCCGTCCGTCCACACCCCGGAATCGCCCAGCCCGTCCAGCCATTCCAGCTGAGCGATCAGCCGCTTGAAGTGCGACCACGTCGGAGACTGCGCGAACTTCTTCAGCCGGCTGTACTGCGTGGTGCCGTCCGCGTCGCGCTCCTCCAGGAGCCGCAGCAGCCCCGCCCTCTCCACCGCGCTCATCCGGTCGTGGATGCCCGCGCAGATCGACGCGTTGACCTCCTTGCGGACGGTCGAGGCCATCGCGTCCAGGGTGGAGAACGCCGGCAGCTCCAGCCCGGCCCCCACGACCTTCTCCAGCGCGATGTTGATCAGATCCGCCGGGCGGTTCTTCGCCGCGGCCTCGCTGCGGATCGACGCCTCGGCGATCCTCCGGGCCTCGGCCTGGTCGTAGACCACGCACACCCGCTGCCGCACCAGGCCCCGGTGGTTCTTCGCGGTCTTCACCGCCTGGTACAGCGGCAGCGTGCCCTCCGGCAGCTCCACCGCCCGCCGTACGAAGTCCACCACCATCTCCGGGACGTCCTCCAGCCTGGGGAAACACCCCATCCGCTGGTAGGACTTCAGCATCAGCAACAGCGCCAGCAGATGCTCATCGCCATCCGTGACCCCGGACGCCCACGCGACCTCATCGCGTGTCGGCGAGAAGAACAGATGCAGCTCATGCGCGGTGATCAGCCGCTTGAACCGCGGATACGCGGTCCGCTCGATCGATGTCACAAGTCCCGCCCCGACCCCAGACGACAAGCCCAACATCACACCAACGAGGCAGAGCCGAACAGGTGACGGGTTACGGCCTCAACGAACCAAGATCATCCCGTGGCCCCTTTTGGGCTTACCTCGGCGATCCCCCACTCAGGGGCCTGAGGCGCCGCCTCCTCCGGACAACCCAGAGAGAGGAACACGCCTGATGAACTACGACGACCAGGTCGCCGGCCTGTCTTCTACGGGATGAAGTACCAGATCCCGGCGATCCGGGAGGCCGGCGGCGGCGCCGTCGACCCAAACTCGCAGAGAAACCGAGGCAGCATCATGAACAAGACCTGGCTGGTCACCGGAAGCTCCCGCGGACTGGGCCGCGCCATCGCCGAGGCCGTCCTGGCGGGCGGCCACAACCTGGTCGCCACCGCCCGGCGCACCGCACCCCTGAACGACCTCGCCGAGCGGTACGGTGACCGGATCCGGCTGGTCACCCTGGACGTGACCGACGCCGAGGCCGCGCGGCGGGCCGTGCGGGCCGCCGTCGAGGCGTTCGGCCGCCTGGACGTGGTCGTGAACAACGCCGGCTACGCCGACATGGCCGCCATCGAGGACATGTCCGACCAGGCTTTCCGCGACCAGATCGACGCCAACCTCTTCGGTGTCGTGAACGTCACCCGGGCCGCCCTCCCCGTGATGCGTGAGCAGGGTTCGGGGCACATCATCCAGATCTCCTCCGTCGGCGGACGCGTGGGCGGCCCCGGTCTGGGCGCCTACCAGGCGGCCAAGTGGGCGGTCGGCGGCTTCTCCGAGGTCCTGGCCAAGGAAGTGGTCCACCTCGGCATCAAGATCACCGTCGCCGAACCGGGCGCCATGCGCACCGACTGGGCCGGCTCCTCGATGGCCACCCCGCCGGTCAGCGAGCCCTACAGGCAGGTCGTCGAACCCGCCATCGCCCGTCAGCGGGCGGCGGACGGCAACCAGACGGGCGACCCCGCGCGCGTCGCGCGGATCCTCCTGGACGTCACGGAGGCCGAGGAGCCGCCGCTGCGCCTGCTGCTCGGCAAGGACGCCGTCCGGGTCGGTCAGTTCGTGGCCGAGACCCTCGCCGCCGGGGACGCCAAGTGGCGCCACGTGAGCGAGTCCGTATGACCCGCGTCACCGGACCCGCGTCACGGAACCGCGTCACCGGACCCGCGCACCGGTCCGGACTCCGCCGGTGCCGTCCCCCGGGGCGGCACCGGCGGGGCTCAGGGTTGCCGCAGGCGGCGCCGGACGCGGGCCGCGCGGAAGGCCCCTGGGGAAGCGACGATGACAGACGACCGGTCGACCGGCTTTCAGCGTGCGCGCAGCGCCGAGCAGCGTGAGATCCGCAAGCAGGCCATCCTCGATGCCGCGACACAGCTCCTGGGCGAGATGCCGGTCAGTGAGATCAGCCTGCGGGAACTCAGCCGACGGGTCGGGCTGTCCAAGACCAATGTCGTGCGCTACTTCGAGACCAGGGAAGCGGTCTTCTTCGAACTGCTCAACCGGTCGCTCGCGCGGTGGATCGAGGAGCTGTCCGCCGACCTGGCAGCCGCCGACGCGGCCGGCCCGGTATCGGCCGAGGCCGTGGTGAAGGAGCTGGCCCGCTCCCTCGCCCGCCGGTCCCTGCTGTGCGACCTGCTCAGCGCGCTGGGGTCCGAACTCGAACGGAACATCTCCGCCGAGTCGGCACGCGAGTTCAAGCTCGCCCACGGTCGGCTGCTGGGTGCGCTGGCCGATCTGCTGCGGTGCCACATCACCGCGCTGACCTCGTCCGCCGCCCGCGAACTGGTCTCCCTGACCGTCGTGTGCACGGCCGGGCTCTGGCCGTTCGCCCACCCCTCGGCGGCCGTCGCCGAAGCCCAGCGGCAACCGGAACTCGCGGACACCAGGGTCGACTTCGCCGACCGGCTCGGCCGCTCCCTGCACATCGCCGTCACCGGACTGCTGAGCCTGGGCTGACGGGCAGGGCGGGCCGACCCGCGTCGCCCGGCGAGCCGGGCCGGCCCGCCGCCGTCGGCATGGATGTCCGGCCCGCCGTCGCCATGGATGTCCGGGGTGCCGTCGCCATGGATGTCCGGGGTGCCGTCGGGCCACCCGTCCCCGGCGCCCGTCCGCGGCACCGCGGACGGGGACGGGGACGGGCGGCCGCAGCGTGCTCAGGCGGCTTCGCGCACGAGTTGCGCGGCGCGTTCCGCGAGGGCGTAGACGGTCGCGTTGGTGTTGTTGGACGGGATCGAGGGGATGACGGAGCCGTCGGCGACCCGCAGCCCCTCCAGCCCGCGCACCCGCAGCGCGGAGTCCACCACGCAGCTCTCGTCCTCGCCCAGCGCACAGGTGCCGACGGGGTGGCAGTACGACGTGAACGCCGTACGCGCGTACCGGCCGAGCGACTCCGCGTCCGTGACGTCCGGCCCCGGGGCGACCTCCTCGACTTCCCAGGGGGCGAGAGGCGAGGAGTGGGCGATCGCGCGTGCCGAGTCGATGCCGGACAGGACGGCGCGGACGTCCCGCTCGTCCGAGAAGTAGGCCGGATCGAGCACCGGCGGCACGTACGGGTCGGCCGAGGTGATCCGCAGGGCGCCGCGGCTGTACGGCTGCATGGGCGAGACGCCGATGGTGAAGCCGTTCTCCACCGGGGCGACCGGGTTCGGGAACGGGATGTCGACGAAGATGATCTGTAGGTCGGGGCCGACGAGTCCGGGCTCGCTGCGCAGCAGCCCGATGATCTCGCCGTGGTTGCCGCGGGCCGGGGGCACCGTGCGGCGGGTGCGGTGGACGAGGGTCACGAGCGGGTGGTCGTGCAGGTTGCGGCCCACTCCGGCCAACTGGTGGAAGACCTCCACGCCGGCCGCGCGCAGTTCCCGCTCCGGTCCGATCCCGGAGCGCAGCAGGATCTGCGCGGAGCCGATGGCGCCGGCCGTCAGGACGACCTCGCGCGCGGCCCGTACGGTGTGCACGCGCCCGTCGACGCCGTACTCGACTCCCGTGCAGCGCCGCCCCGCGAACAGCAGCCGGTGCGCCGTCGCCCCCGTGACCACATCGAGGTTGGGGCGGTCCAGCGCCGGGGTGAGATAGGCGTCGGCGGCGCTCTGCCGGTGTCCGTCGACGATGTTGAGGTCGACCGGGGCGAAACCCTCCTCCAGACCGCCGCTGATGTCGAAGGCCCGGGGGAGTCCGGTCTCGACCGCGCTGTCGAGGCAGGCCCGTAGGACCTCGTTGGGCTCGGCCGTCGGGGCGACGGTGAGCGGGCCGGCGGTACCGCGGCCGGCGGCGCCGCTGACGGCGGTCTCGGTGCGCTGGAAGTAGGGCAGCAGGTCGTCGAAGGTCCAGCCCTTGGCGCCGAGTTCGCTCCATCTGTCGTAGCTGGTGCGGTGGCCGCGGGCGAAGACCATGGCGTTGATGGCGGACGAGCCGCCCAGGCCCCGGCCGCGCGGCAGCAGGACGTGGGGGCCGTCTCCGGCCGGGGTCGAGCCGGCGTCCTGGGCGACGGTCGTGTCACCCCAGTTGGCCGGGGTCTCGGCCAGGGTGGGCCAGGCCGGTGGGTGGGGCACGGCCGCCGGCAGGTCCGCCGTGGCGGTGCCCGCCTCCAGGAGCAGTACGCGGACGTCGGCATCCTCACTGAGCCGGGCGGCGAGGACGCAGCCGGCCGAGCCGCCCCCGACGACGATGACGTCGTACACCTGGTGCCCGGCGCCCTCCGGGTCCGCGGCGGGCTTCGAACTCGCTGAGTACTGACGGTTCATGGCTTCGCATTCCTTGCCTTGAATCAACTTGAAATCACCTCGAATCACTGTGAATCAATGATCCGTGATTGAAGATATCACCGATCGTATCAGTGATCCGTAAATCTGATATCGTCGATTCATGACCAGGGAGACCGCGCCGGAACAGCCGGAACAGCCGGAACAGCTGGAGCAGGCCGAACAGGCGGAACAACAGGCGGAGCCGACGCTGCGGCAGAAGATCGTCATGGCCGCGGCCGAACTGCTGGAGGACGGGGGCCTGGAGGCGGTGTCGACGCGTGCCGTCGCCGCTCGCGCGGGTGTGCCGACGCCGTCGATCTTCCGGATCTTCGGAGACAAGGACGGACTCCTCGAAGAGGTGGCGGAGCACGGCTTCCGCCGCTACCTCGCGGTGAAGGCCGAACTGCTCGGCGGCGGCGACCCGGTCCAGGTGCTCCGGGACGCCTGGGACCTGCACATCCGCTTCGGACTCGAACACCCGGCGTACTACGCGCTCGTCTACGGACAGGTCCGCCCCGGCCACCTGCCGCGGGCCGGACGGCGGGCCGTCGCGGACCTGCGCCACATGATCACCCAGGTCGCCGCCGCCGGGCGGCTGCGGATGAGCGTCGACCGCGCCGCCGAGGTCATGCACTCCGCCGGCGTGGGCACAATCCTCACCCTGGTCGGCCGTCCCAAGGCGGAGCGCGACCCGCGGACCTCCGACGTGGCCCGCGACATGGTGATCAGCACCCTCACACTCCCGCCCGCGGGCGACGGCGACGAGCCCTCCGGCAGCACCGTGGCGAGCAGTGCGATGGCCCTGCTCGTCGCCCTCGGCCAGGACGACACCGCGTCCCTCAGCCCCGCCGAACGCACCCTGCTCCTCGAATGGCTCAACCGACTGGCCGACGCGACGGACGGACCCGGCTGATCGGCCGACCCGCGGCTCACCACCGGTAAAGCCGATCAGCCGGCCAGGTGCTCGCCGAAGAATTCGGTGAGCGCGGCGACGGCGGGAGTGACGTATTCGTCCTTGTCGTACAGGTCGATGTGGGTGGCGCCGTCGATGACGACCAGTTCCTTGGGCTCGGCCGCCCTCTCGATCGCTTCCCGGCTGAAATAGGCGGTCTCCGCCTCCGAACCGGCGATCATCAGCAGGGGGCGGGGGGAGATCAGCCGGATCATCGCGTACGAGTCGTACTGCGCGAGCTGGTCGACGCTGCGCAGCACCCACCCCTGGACCGCGCGGGGATGGTGGCCGCGCGGGGTGCAGTAGTACTCGAACGTCTCCCGGAACTGCCGGCCGGCGGTCTCCAGCAGCTCCTCCGCGTGGTCGGGAATCCATGCCTCCAACTGCGGGGCCGCGCCGCGCGCTTCCGCGGTGCGCAGTGCGCCGGCCTGGTCGAGCACGGCCTGGAGGACCGCCGGGTCCTGCCCACGGCCCAGTCCCTCGCGGAACACCGAGCCGAGGTCCACGGCGCTGACCGTGGCGACGGCCCTGACGCGGTGGTCGGTCTGCGCGGCGTACGGGACGTAACCGCCGGAGGCACAGATACCCAGGGCCCCGATGCGGTCCGGGTGGATGTCGTCCCGAGTGGTCAGGTAGGTCACGGCGGACTTGATGTCCTCGGCCCGTTGGAAGGGGTTCTCCATGCCGCGCGGCTCGCCCTCGCTCTCCCCCTGGTGGGCGGCGTCGAAGACGAGTGCCGCGAATCCGGCTCGGGCCAGGCGCTCGGCGTAGACGCTCGGGCTCTGCTCCTTCACCCCGCCTCCCGGGTGGGAGATGACGACGGCCGGCAGCCTGCCGCCGGGATGAGCGTCGGGATTGAAGTCGGGAGTGAGGTCGGGAGTGAGGTCGGGAGTGAGGTCGGGAGTGAAGAGGATCCCGGCGAGGGCGAGGTTGTTGCTGGGAAAGGTGACGCGGGACTTCATGTCTCGGGATCTCCTGAGTGAGGGCGGGGCTGAGCGTGCACACGTGCCGTGACCGGGCATGCGACGACCTCCCGGACGATGCGACGGCTTCCGCCGGACCTTCCGCCTCGCAGGCGGCTCGTCCACCGGACATCCACCGGTCACATCCATTGGTCACATCACGGGTCACGTCCACCGACTCTCACACGCGATGTGCGGCGGGATAAGAGGCGTCTCGTGTCCCCGGACACCCCTGTCCTGGGACACGACAGGCCCCCTGTACCAGGGACGGCCGACTGCGAGACTGGCCCCATGAGCAGTAGCGCACACCCCGGCGAGCTGGGTGCCTTCCTCAAAGCGCGGCGCATGGAGCTGAGCCCGGCCCAGGTCGGACTGCCGGACGCGACGGGCAGGCGCAGGGTCAAGGGGCTGCGCCGGGAGGAAGTGGCCCTGCTGGCGTCGATCAGCCCCGACTACTACACGCGCCTGGAGCAGGGCCGCCGGCAGGCGTCCATCCCCGTGCTGGACACCCTCGCGCGTGTTCTCCGGCTCGACGACGGCGAACGTGCCTACCTGTTCGATCTGTCCGGCAAGGACGCCGGCCGGCCTCGTCGGCGCACCGCGCAGAAGGTCCGGCCACAGCTGCGGCGGCTGCTGGACGACCTTCCCACCACGCCTGCCGTGGTCCTGGGCCGGCGCACGGACATCCTCGCCTGGAACTCCATGGCCGCCGCACTGTTCACGGACTTCGCGCAGATCCCGGAGCGGAAGCGCAACTTCGTACGACTGGTGTTCCGCGAACCGGCCATCAGGGCGCTGTACCCGGACTGGGAGTGGGTGGCGCAGGTCAGCCTGGCGCAGCTGCGCATGGAGGCCGCCCGGGACCCGAAGGACCCACGGCTGGCCGAACTGGTCGGTGAGCTGTCGTTGCAGGATCCCGACTTCCGGCGCTGGTGGGGCGCACACCACGTCGCCGTCCAGGGCACCGGCACGAAGACCCTGAACCATCCGGTCGTCGGCAGACTCCTGCTCGACTGGTCCTTCCTCACCTGCTCCGACGACCCCGACCAGCAGCTCATCACCCTGACCGCCGAACCGGGCACACCCAGCCACGACCGGCTGCGCATCCTCGCTTCCCGCACCGCACCGGCCGCCGACCGTCCGGCGGCGGACGGGGCCCACGGCGGGTGACGGTCACCGGCCCGCGGCTACGGCCCTGAGCGGCCGGGCCGAGCCGCCGCCTGGCCTCGCTCTCGCCCTCGCCCTCGCCCTCGCCCTCGCCCTCGGCCGCACAACACCCCACAGGTGTCAGAACCCCCGACGTCACGGAAATCGACACAGCAACGATAAAAATCGACACGGTGTAGATTTAGTGGCAGGGGAGCAGTCCGGCTCCTTTCGACTCTCTCTGGAGGAGCAGTGCAGAAGCAGAAGTGGCTCATCACCGGCGTCAGTACCGGCCTTGGGCGTGCCTTCGCCCAGGCCGCCCTGGCCGCCGGGCACACCGTCGTCGGCACGGTCCGCACCGAGGAGGACCTGCGGGCCCACGAACAGCTCCGACCCGGATACGCGCACGGCCGCATTCTGGACGTGACGGACGGTGACGCCGTGCTGAGCGTGGTCGCGGAGGTGGAGCAGAGCGTCGGCGCCTTGGACGTCGTCGTCGCCAACGCCGGTTACGGCCTGGAGGGCACCTTCGAGGAGACCCCGCTGGCCGAGGTGCGGCGGCAGTTCGAGGTCAACGTGTTCGGGGCGGTGGCCACCCTCCAGGCAGCGCTGCCGCACATGCGCCGGCGCCGCCGCGGACACCTGATGGCGGTCACCTCCATGGGCGGGCTCATGGCCGTGCCCGGTATGTCCGCCTACTGCGGCAGCAAGTTCGCCCTGGAAGGCATCCTGGAGGCGCTGGGCAAGGAGGTCGCACAGCTCGGGGTCCACGTGACGGCGATCGAGCCCGGCTCCTTCCGTACCGACTGGGCCGGACGGTCCATGACACGCGCCGCGCGGTCCATCGACGACTACGACGAACTGTTCGGCCCCATCCGCGCAACGCGGCAGAAGGCGAGCGGGAACCAACTGGGCAATCCGGCCAAGGCCGGGGACGCCGTCGTGCACATCGCGTCGGTCGACCGGCCGCCGGCCCACCTCGTCCTGGGCTCGGACGCGCTGCGACTGGTCACCGCCGCGCGCACGGCCGTGGACGAGGACATCCGCGCATGGGAGACACTCTCCCGTACGACCGACTTCGCCGAGGGTGCTCAGCTCTGATGCCCCGTCACCACCCAGCGCGGAGCCGGCGCACCACCGAACGCAAGGGCGATGTCCGGGAGCGGGCCATCCTCGACACCTGCGAAGCCCTGCTGGCGGACAAGGGCTACGACGCCATGACCGTCGGCGACATCGCCCAGGGCGCCGGCATCACCCGCGGCTCCCTGTACTTCTACTTCGGCTCCAAGCAAGAAGTGGTCACGGCACTCGTGGCCCGCACCGTCGAGCACCTGTGGGAACGGTCCCTGGCGACCGCGGAGAGCGACGAGCCGCGCCAGGCCGTCGCAGCCGCGATGCAGCGCACGGTCGACCTGTGGAACGAACACGGCCTGGTCATGCGCACGGCGATCGACCTGTCGTTGACGGTGCCGGAGATCGGCGAGCTGTGGAGCCACACGGCTGACTTGTTCATCAGGGCCATCACCGCCGTCCTGGAACGGGCCGGCGTTCAGTCCGGCAACGGGCCGGAACAGGCATCGGCGATGGCACGCGCCCTGTGCTGGATGATCGAGCGCACCTTCTACCACGCCTCGCAGGAGTCCCGCGAGGAGTTGCAAACGGCCTCCTCGACCTGCGAACACATCTGGCTGATCGCCGCCGGCCTGACCGCCTGAGCAGTCGGCATGGACGGTGAAGCCGCACCATCGACGACTGACCGCTCCGGGCCGTCGAAGCCGACGTCCGCAACGGGCTCTGCGTACCCCGAGACGGAACGCGACGGGCTCCGCCCGACCACATTCAAGATCAGATTGAGAAAATTAAGATCTGTGCGTTGCGATCTTAAAAATCTCAAGGTACAAATGCATGGCAGGCTCGACGTCTAGAGCAAGGGAGCCGAGGGTGGACTGGCAGGAACTGACGGACCTGACGCACGGGCAGCCGTTCGTGGTCGAACGGGTCCGCCTCGTCGGCAACGGCGTCGCGATCGAGGGGCAGTTCGAGCCGCCGCCGCTGGCCCAGCTCGGCATCGACGACCAGGTCTTCGTCGCCGCGTTCGTACGGTCGCACGGTTCGATCAAGGAGATGGAGCGGATCTTCGGGGTGAGCTACCCGACGATCAAGTCCCGGCTGAACCGGATCGCCGAGCGCCTCGACTTCGTCGACACCGACCCGGCACCCACCGGCGCCGACGTCGTCGACCGCCTGCGCCGGGGTGAGATCAGCGCTCAGGAGGCACTGGCCGAGCTGGAGAAGTCCCGGTGATCCCCCAGTTGGTGACGGTACGCGTTCGCCGTGCCAACGGCCGTCGACTGCGGCTGTACGTCCCTGTCCTGCTGGTCCTGCTGGTGCTGTCACCGCTGCTGCTGCTCGCCGTGGCGGCCGGACTGGTCGCGTGCTTCATCACCGGGGTGAGGCCGGTGGGTGCGCTGCGCGGCGCCGGGCAGTTGCTGTGGGCGCTGCCCGGCACCCGGTTCGAGATCGAGCAGGGCCGTACGGCCGTACTGGTAAGCGTCAGATGAATCAGAGGAGCGAGGAACAACAGTGAACGAGCAGCGCCGCCAGATCCTACAGATGCTGGGCGAGGGCAAGATCACCGCGGATGAGGCCGAGCGGCTGATCGACGCCCTCGAACGGCAACAGCCCGAGTCGCCGCCCGGAGCCGCGGCCCGTCCGAAATCCCGGCCCAAGTACCTGCGTGTGGTGGTGAACGCCACGGACGACTCCGGCGGCGACGGGTCGAGCCGGATCAACATCCGGGTCCCGCTCCAGCTACTGCGCGCCGGGGTCCGGCTCACGAGTCTGATCCCTCCGCAGGCGATCACCAAGGTCAACGCGGAGCTGGCCAAGTCCGGGGTGCCGATCGACCTCGCCCAGCTCAAGCCGCAGCATCTTGAGGATCTGATCGACCAGCTCGACGAAGTCGACATCGACGTCGACGACCCCGACGCCAAGGTGCAGGTCTTCTGCGAATGACACCGCCCCGGCCCCGGACCCCCGCCCGGACCCCCGCCCGGACCACGGGGTCGGACCACGGGTCGGACCGCCGACGGGCCGGTTGACGGGCCGGTTGACGGCCGCGGGCGTCCAACTCGTCGCGCCGGGTGCCGGATAGCCGCCGATACGGCGGATACCTGCGCCCGTGCCAAGGCCGGCCAGTTGCCCGATCTGGACTTCGACGTCCCACGGCAGCTTCCACCTCGGCCCGGTGCCCTACGGCCCGGTGCCCCGCGGCCCGGTCATCGCCCTCGCCACCACGCGCGGCGAGCCGGGGGGCGCGGCATGGGCGAGGACGCCACACCTGCGGCTCGACGTCGACACACCTGCGGCTCGACGTCGGTCCAGACTCGGGGCAGGTGTGCGACAGGCCGGTCGCCGCCGGGATCCACGGGAAGATCCAGGACACCGTCCATCTCCGCGCCCGTACCCCCGCACGGCACCATCGACATCCGCCGCGCCAAGGTCCCTCGCCGGAAGAACCGACCCCAACTCGCTTGACCCCCAGGCTATTTGCGCCACTTCAGTAACTCAGTTGCTTCAGTCTTCGAATGGGAGGGTTCCATGCCTTCTTCTGTCATGCCCACATCCAGGCAGCGCGACGGTCACCCGTCACCGGCCGCCGTCTCCGCCGTCGCCCTGCGCAAGTCGTACGGCGACAAGACCGTCCTCGACGGCATCGACCTGCGCATCCCGGCCGGGTCCGTATGCGCACTGCTCGGACCCAACGGCGCCGGCAAGACCACCACCATCAAGATCCTCTCCACACTCATCACCGCCGACGACGGCCAGGCCCAGGTCGCCGGCCACAACCTCACCACCGAACCCCAGGCCGCACGAGCCGCCATCGGCGTCACCGGACAGTTCTCCGCCGTCGACGGCCTCATCACCGGCGAAGAGAACATGCTCCTCATGGCCGACCTGCACCACCTCCCCAAAGCCGAGGGACGACGGATCACCACCGAACTCCTACAACGCTTCGACCTGACGGAAGCCGCGAAGAAACCCGCCTCCACCTACTCCGGCGGCATGAAACGCCGCCTCGACCTCGCCATGACCCTCGTCAACAGCCCCCGCATCATCTTCCTCGACGAACCCACCACCGGCCTCGACCCCCGCTCCCGCCACACCATGTGGCAGATCATCCGCCAACTCGTCTCCGACGGCGCCACCATCCTCCTCACCACCCAATACCTCGACGAAGCCGACGAACTCGCCGACCGCATCGCCGTACTGAACAACGGCCGAATCGCCGCCGAAGGCACCCCCGACCAACTCAAACGCCTCATCCCCGGCGGACACATACGACTCCGCTTCACCCACCCCACCACCCACCACAACGCCGCCACCGCACTCCCCGACGCCACCAGCAACAACGACGCACTGACCCTCCAGATCCCCAGCGACGGCAGCCAACGCCAACTGCGCACCATCCTCGACCAACTCGACACAGCCGGCATCGAAGCCGACGAACTCACCGTCCACACCCCCGACCTCGACGACGTCTTCTTCGCCCTCACCACCACCACCACCAACACCACCACCCCCATCCCCCACCAGCCCCAGGAGAATGCCCGATGAGCACCCCCGCCCTCGCCGTCCGCGACTCGGCCACCATGCTGCGCCGCAACCTGCTGCATGCGCGCCGCTACCCCTCCTTGACACTGAACCTGCTGCTCACCCCCGTCATGCTCCTCCTGCTGTTCGTCTACGTCTTCGGCGACGTGATGAGCGCCGGTATCGGGCACGGCACAGCGGACCGCTCCGCCTACCTCGCCTACCTCGTGCCCGGCATCCTGATGCTCACCATCGCCTTCTCCGCGATCGGCAGCGCCGTCTCCGTCGCGATGGACATGACCGAGGGCATCATCGCCCGCTTCCGCACGATGGCGATCCACCGTGGGTCCGTACTGATCGGGCATGTCGTCGGCAGCGTGCTCCAGTGCATGATGAGCGTGGTCCTCGTCGGCGCCGTCGCGGTGGCCATCGGCTTCCGGGCCACCGACGCCACCCCCCTGGAATGGCTGGCCGCCCTCGCTCTGGTCGCCGTGGTCTCCCTCGCACTCACCTGGACCGCGGTCGGACTGGGCCTGTCCAGCCCCAACCCCGAGGCCGCCAGCAACAACGCCCTGCCGCTGATGGTCCTGCCCCTCCTGTCCAGCGCGTTCGTACCGGTCGACGCGATGCCGGGCTGGTTCCAGCCGATCGCCGAGTACCAGCCGTTCACCCCCGCCATCGAAACCCTCCGCGGGCTCCTCCTCTCCACCCCCATCGGCAACAACGGCTGGCTCACCATCGCCTGGTGCGTCGGCCTGACCGCCCTCGGCTACACCTGGTCCAAGTCACTCTTCACCCGCGACCCGAAATAGCCGCGAACACGACCGGCCCCGGCAGGACACTAGGTGGTCACACAGGGCGGGTCGTACGGCAGTCGGAGAACGTACCGGCTCCATTGCTGCCGGCTCAGGGCGCCGGAGCTCCCGGCGCAGATACGGCTGATGGCGGACTCGACGTCCAGGTCCCAGAGCGTGGCCACGCCGTCGTCGGTGGTGGCGGCCAGGGTGTGACCGTCCGGGCTGAACGCCAGAACGGCGACGAATCCGGTCTCCACGGTCAATGGGCGGCCGATGGCGGTGGGGTGGTCGGGATCGGTGACGTTCCACAGGTTGATGGTGCCGTTGTCGGTGTGGCCGGCCGCCGCGAGGGTGTGCCCGTCCGGGCTGAACGCCACCGACCACAGGCTGCCGCCGGGAACGGTCAGGGGACTGCCCCTGCGCGTGAGGTGGTTGGGGTCGGTGGCATTCCAGAGGGTGACGGTGCCGCGGCTGTTCCCGGTGGCGAGCGTGCGGCCGTCCGGGCTGAACGCCACCCAGGTGCTGGTGGCCGTCGGCTGGTCGATCGGCTCCCCGACGCGGACCCCGGGGTCCGTCGTACTCCACAGGCCGACCTCGCCGTTGCTGCTGTCGCCGCCGGCAGCCAGCATCGATCCGTCGCGGCTGAACGCCAGGGACTCGACGGACCTCGTGTGGTCATTGGAGATGCCGGGCTGGGCGACGGGGTGCGCGGGATCCCTGACGTCCCAGAGGGCGATGCTGCCCAGCCCGTCGTCGCCGGCCGCGGCCAGGGTGTGGCCGTCGGGGCTGAACGCCAGGGAGAAGATCAGCCCGTTCGCCCCGGTGAGGGTCTCAGGGAGGCGAACGGGATGGCTGGGGTCGGCGGTGTTCCACAACGTGACCTTGCCGCCGCTGTCGCCTGCGGCCAGGGTGCGCCCGTCCGGGCTGAACACCACGGCGTCGACCGGGTCCTTCGGGCCGGTGAGCGGATCACCGCGGGGAGCGGGGTGGTCGGGGTCGGCGGTGTTCCACAGCGAGACGGTGTTGTTCTGGTTTCCGGCGGCCAGGGTGCGCCCGTCGGGGCTGAACGCCACGGATGCCACATTGCCGCCGGCGCCGGTGATCCGGGTCGGCGGCAGGTTCCACAGATCGACGTTGCCGTCGGTGTTCCCGGCCGCGAGAGTGCGGCTGTCGGGGCTGAACACCACGGCGGTCACCGCGTCGCCGGGACCGGTCAGCGGCCGGCCCAGCGGGACGATGGCCCCGGGGCGGGTGACGTTCCACAGCTGGATGGTGTGGTCGGCGCTGCCGGCCGCCAGGGTGTGCCCGTCCGGGCTGAACGCCACCGACATCACGGGCTGGGCGGCACCCGTCAGCGGTTTGCCCAGGGGGGCGGGGCGGCCGGGGTCCGCGACCTTCCACAGGTGGACCTTGCTGTCTTCGGATCCGGCGGCCAGGGTACGGCTGTCGGGGCTGAACGCCAGGACGTTGACGAGATGCCCGGCCTTCAGGGAACGGCCGCGGCCGGGGTGGCCCGGGTCGGTCGTGTCCCACAGGCTGATGGTGCCGGCGTCGTCGGCGCATGCGGCGGCCAGGGTGTGCCCGGTGGGGCTGAACGCGATGCGCTGGGAGAAGGTGTCGGGGCAGTCGAGGTCCAGGGGCGCTCCCGCGGGGTCGACGTCGTCGGGGCGGCTGACGTTCCACAGACTGACGAGTCCGGCGTGCCAGCCGGCGGCCAGGGTACGGCCGTCGGGACTGAACGCCAGCGATTCGATGGCGTTCGCGGCGTCCAAGCCCTGAACAGCGGGACTCTTCAGCCGGCCGAGCAGGACCGGGTGGCTGGGACTGGTCAGGCTCCACAGATCGACGAATCCGCCGGAACCGGCGTCGCCGTTGTGGCTGGTGTGGCCGCCGACGGCCAGCACCCGGCCGTCCGGGCTGAAGGCGAGCGACCGGATCGAGTTGACGGAACGGTCCACCGGCACGGGTCGGCCCAGCGCCACCGGACGGCCGGGATCGGAGACGTCCCAGAGCCGGACGAGGTTCTGGCTGAGGTTCCCGGCCGCCAGCATGTGCCCGTCGGGGCTGTAGGCCACGGTGGACACCCAGTCGCGCGGACCGGGCAGCCGGGTGTCCAGCGGCGTGTTCTCGGTCGAGATGAGCCGGGACGCCGCCTCCTCGGTCGGGTCCATGCGGTAGGCGGTCAGCGCGAGTTGAGCGGACAGTGAGGGATCGGTCGGCGCCAGTTGCACGGACGCGGAGGTGACGGCGGCATTGATGGCCTGGTCGCGGGCGTGCAGGGCATCGGTGGTGGCGTCCCGGGCGTTGGCCTCCTGCCGGAAGGCGAACACCGCGGCCAGCGAGGCGACCACGGCCAGGGCGGTGATGGCGGCGACCGCGCCGCGCCGCAGCCGTTGCCCGCGCCGCTGGTGGTGGCGGGCGGCTGCCAGGAATGCCCGAGCGGCGCCGCTGAGTTCCGGCCCGTGCGTCTCGGCCCAGGCGAGGGCGGCCTCCAGGCGGTTGCCGCGGTACAGCGCCGCTGCCTCCCGGTCGGCCTGCTCCCAGAGCGCGGCCGCCTCTTCCAGATCCTGTCGTACGAGGTTCCCGTTGCGGTCGTGCTCGATCCAGTTCCGCAGCCGGGGCCAGGCGCGGATGAGCACCTCATGTGTCATCACCACCGTGTCCTGGTCCCGGGTCAGCAGCCGGCCACGGGTGAAGGCGTCCAGGACTCTGACGGCCGCTTCCCGGTCCGGCGCGTGCCGCAGCAGTTCGTCGTACCGGACGCGCCTGCGGCTGTCGTCGGCGTCGCGTCCCACGATGACGAGCCGCAGGAACACCCACCGCGCGGCCTCGTGGCAGGGCGGCGGCAGGGTGTCGTAGAGCCTGTTCGCCGTGGTGGCGATGGCGCCCTGGATGCCGCCGGTGACGCGGTATCCGTCCACGGTGAGCGTGTGGCCGTGGCGCTGCTGCCAGGTGGCCCGCAGCGCGTGTGCGAGCAGCGGCAGCCGGCCGGTGGTGCTCGTACCGACCGGTCCCCCGACCGCGCCCAGGTCCGTCAGCAGCAGCTCGACCAGGCCGTCCTCGACGTCGAGTCCCACGTTGCCGGCCGGGCGGCGGATCGCGTCCTTGAGTTCGTCCTCCGTCATCGGCTCCAGCAGGACCGGCCCGGCCCGGAGCGCCGCCCGGAGCTGCGGATGGGCCGCGCACGCGGCATAGAAGTCCGCGCGCACTCCCAGCACCACGACCGCGCCGCCCGTGGGCCGGGCCAGACGGTCGAGCACGTCGATGAGCCACTGCCGTTCGGTCTCGTCGCCGCAGGCCGTGAAGGTCTCCTCGAACTGGTCGACCACGACGACCAGGCCCGCGGACGGGGACTCCCCGGTGGGCGCCGGATCGCCGGCTCCGGTGATCTCGCGCAGCTCGGCGAGGCACCGTGCGGGATCGGCCCGCCACGCCGGTGCCGTGCGCCGGGCGGTCTCGGCGTCGAGCCCGGCGGCGGCCGCCAGTGCCAGGGCCGGGGATGCCGTCGGGGTCAGCAGCAGGCGCGGCCAGGTGCTCGACCCCGCCACCGGAAGCCGGCCGTCGTCCAGGGCGGGCAGTACCCCGGCCGCGAGCAGGGACGACTTCCCGGCCCCCGAGGGGCCGATCAGCACCAGCGGGCCGCCCTCACGCATCCGGGCGTCCATCCGCTCGCACACGAGGTGCACCATGCGCTCACGGCCGTAGAACCACTGCTTGTGCCGCGCGCCGAACGGGGCCAAGCCCGGGTACGGGCACAGCACTTGGTCGGCGCCGGGGCCGGGCACGGTTCTGCGCCCCTCGTCGCCGAGGCGAACGTGGAGGTCGCGCCCGGCCTGGAAGACGCTGCCGCCGCCGGTCGCGCTCGCCTCCTGTCGTTTGGGCTGCCAGCGGGGCGGCCCGTCGGGGGGCGGCTCGTTGGGTGGCGGCTCGTCGGGGGACAGCCCGTCGGGGGACGAGGCACCGGTACTGCGTTCCGTCACTCCTGTCCGCCTCTGGTCACGGTCATGTCCCGGCCGGCCAGGAACGCGTCACCGCCGGATACGTGTGCCTCCAGCGTCATCGAGCCCGTGATCTGCTGTTCTGGGGCCCCGGCAGCGCGCGGTTCCTCGCCGAACAGCGCGCGCAGCTCGTCGACGGCGTCCGGTCGCGTGGCCATCAGCCGGATGATGCGGGCCTGCCACTCGGCGACCAGCAGCGCCTGGAGTTCCTGGTCGTCGCCCGTCTGCTGGGCCTGGAGCAACTCGCCGCGCGCATCGGTGAGTTCCTCCTCGACGCGCTCCGGGTGCGCGGACCGCCACAGCGACAGGACCGAGGACTTGACCGCGGCCCAGCCGTCCGTCGCCAGCAGATCGATCAGGCGCGCCGCGGCCGCCGATGCCAGGCCGGCGAGTTCCACACTCGTCTCCATGTCTTCTCCTTGTCCCTTACCGCCCGTGGGCCGCGATCGCGGTCACTGTCAGGTGGGAGGCGATGAACACGTGGTCGCCGCCCACCGTCCACAGGAACCCCACGTCCGGCTGTCCGGGGTCGCTGTATTTCCACCGGGCCCTGCCGGTGGCCGCGTCGATCGCCCACAGCGTCTTGGCGCTGTCGGTGGCGAAGACGGTGTCGGCCGAACACTGCGCGCTCTTGCCGGAGATCCTGAGAGAGGCGTTGAACATGTTGGAACCACCCGTGTCGTTCGCCCCGTCGAGCGTCGCGACCCACTGGAGCGTGCCGTCGGCCGCGGCCAGGGCGGCCAGGTCGCTGCCGACCGGTACGTAGACGGTCGCGCCGTCCAGACTGGAGAACGGGGCGCCGATCTCGACCTGGTCCCCGTTCTTCGCGTCGAAGCGCTGATGCCACTTCTCGCTGCCGGTGGCCGCGTCGACGGCGAACAGCGTGTCGCCGTTGCCGCCGGCGAACAGGAACAGCCCGGCGGCGTAGCACGTCAGCGGCCAGCCGGAGGTGAAGTAGTACGCGGCGTGCGGGACGGATACCTTCCAGCCGCGGGCGCCTCTCCTGCCGGCGTCGATCATCTGGACGCGGCCGGGTTTCCTGCCCGGAACGGCCGAGGTGGCCAGCAGGTTCGAACCGGAGGGCGGCACGAGCACGTTGTTGATGTCCGTGCCCTTGACCCGCCAGAGTCCCTTGCCGGTCGCGGCGTCGAACGCACGGATGTAGCCGGTGGTCGGAGACTTGGCCGAGAACGACCCGGACGTCTGGAGCAACTGCCCGCACACGTACACCGTGTTCCCGGCGACGGCCACATAGTTGCTCAGGTACATCGCCGCATGCGTGCCGCCGCCGGGCTCGACGTCGGCCATCTTGGTCGCCCACTTCACCTTCCCGCTGGCGGCGTCGAACGCCGCCAGCAGGCCTGACTGACTCGGTGTGTCGCAGAGCAGGTAGAACACTCCGTCCGCGTACGCCGTCGGGTACTTGTCGCTGGTCGTGCCGAAGCTGTTGCGCGTGTTCAGCTGGGGGAACACGGATTTTCCGGTCGCGGCGTCCAGGAAGGACGTGGCAGTGTCCGTGACCACCATGACCACCTTGTCGGACGCTTCCAGGCAGGTGGGGGCGTGCTTTCCGGCACCTGACCACGCCTTGGCGGCGTCGGGGCCGGCCAGCACGATCGATTCCGGCCCGTCCGTCGAGGACGGCGACGCGGAGGAGGCCGACGTGGAGCGCGCGCCTGACGGAGAGGCCGGCCGCGCAGTGGACCCGGGCCCGCCGGCCCGGCCGTCGGGTGCCGGCGACGAGTCGCCGGAAAACGCGAGTGCCGCCGCGGCTCCGCCGAGTACGGCCACACCCCCGGCCAGACCGAGGATCAGCTTCCGGCGGCTGACACCCGGGCCGGCAGCGATCACCGGCGGCGGACGGAACGGGCCCCGGCCGCCGCCCCCGGCGGACACCGATCCCATCGCCGCGGCCGCGGCGGCCATGTCGGCGGTCACCGCCGGCGGCAGCCAACTGCCCCTTGGGGCCGGCAGGTCCTGACGCCTCAGGTAGTCGACGAGTTGCTCCGCGGTGGGGCGGTCCCGCGGTTCCGGGTACAGGCAGCCGCCGATCACCTCGCGCAGCGACACGGGGAGGGCGTCCGTGTCCGGCTCGCCTCCGGAAGCCGCGAACAGCACGGTCGACCCGAGGTCGACCATGTCGTCCGTCGGTGAGGGTGCCGGGCTGCCGGTGGCTCCCGCGATCCCCAGGGCGGTGATGCGGGGCCCGTCCATGGTCAGCAGCACCGAGTCCGGGCTCACCTCGCCGTGGACCGTCCCGGCCGCGTGGAGTGCGGCCAGCGCCTGGGCGAGGCCGTCGGCGAGCACCCGCAGAGCCGGTTCGGACAGCGGGCCGTGCCGGTCCACCGCCTGCCGGAGCAGCAGTCCGGCGGTGAACTCGGTCGCCAGCCAAGGAACCGGCGCGTCGGCGTCGGCGTCCACCACCGGTACGAGGAAGGCACCGGTCAGCGTCCGTGCCGCCTCGACGGCGGCCCGGAACCGGTCCCGGAACCCCGGGTCCGCGGCGAGTTCGGGCCCCACGACCGTGACCGTGACGAGTCGCCCCTCGTCCGTGCGGGCCGCGAAGACTTCGCCCGCGCCGACCGTGCTCTGCTTTCCGAGCAGCGCATACGGCCCGATCCGATGAGCACCGTCTGCTCCGGGATGATCCATCGTCCGCCCCTCACGCCAGCCTGATCGTCTGGTCACGGGCCGCCTGGTAGGCGCTGCCGCCGCCGGACACATGGGCCGTCATGGTCACCGACGGCTCCGGATCGGCGGCCGGCACCGTGCCGTGCCCGGGTTCGACAGCGGGGTCGGGATCGGTATCGGACAGGAGAGCGGCCACCGCGTCGCCCAAGTGCTCCAGCCCGTCCGGCAGATGGGTCTCCGGAACGCGGAGGAACTGGAGGCGCGCCAGCTGCGCGATCTCGGCCGGCAGTGCCGCGGCGTCGGGCAGCATCGTCGCGTCACCCAGAAGGACCGGGACGACCCGGTTTCCCGCCCGCAGCGCTGTCGCGATCTCCAGGCGGACCCAGTCGTGAGCCCGGTCCAGGAGCCGCACACCGTCCTCGCCCCGCGTGTCGAGCCACCCTGGCCCGATCAGTACGCACATGAGCTCGCACTCGGCGGCCTGCCGCCGCAGGATCTCGGCGAAATCAGCCCCGGGCGGTATCGACTGGCCCGACTTGAAGATCTCGTCGGCACCCAAGCGGTCGGACAGCGCGCGGTAGACGCGGTCCCGCATCCACCGGGAGTCCGGTTTGCGAAAGCTGAGGAAGATGCGCGGCACAATTGCCCCCTCTCTGGCAAGCCTTGACGTCAGGGATCGTGCTCACCCTAGGGGCGGAGTACACGCTCGGTGGCTATTCGCCGGGGATTGAATAGCGGCCGCAAGGCTCCGTACGCTGGCCGGTATGGACCCAGCGGACAGCGCGTCAGGGACAGTCGCGGCAGGGAGATCGACCAGCACGCATCTGCCGCCGGGCGACTTCGGCGTCGTCCTGGCGACACTCCGGGCGCGTCGGGGGTGGAGCGTGCGCGAGTTCGCCCGGCGTGCGAACGTGTCCGAAGGGCAGATCTGCAACCTGGAGAGCGGGGTGCGCAACCCGACGCCCGCTGTGGCGGCGGCGTGCGACGCGGCCTTCGGCACCGGCGGGCAACTCGTCGAGCTGGCCGGGGCCGGCCGCCGCGGCGCTCGGGCCGAGGCCGTCGTCGAGGCCGGCCCCGTGGTCGCCGGATACGAGCGGGTCCTGCGGGAGCTGAAGGACATCGGCAGATCCACCGGACCGAGGTTCGTCACCGCGTCGATGAAGTCGATCACGCGGATCCTGACGGACGCCGGTCCGCACGCCGTGGGCGAGCAGCGTGCCGAGATCTGGCTGCTGGCCTCCAGGTTCGCCGAGTACACGGGGTGGATGGCACAAGAGGCGGGAAATCCCGCGGAGGCGTTGCGCTGGACGCATCTCGCGGTCCGCTGGGGCGCACACGGCGGGGACGAGACGGTGGCCGCGTATGCCCTGGTCCGCAAGGCGTTCATCGCCCAGCACCGCGGCGACACCGATGCGGCGATCGGATTCGCCGACCAGGCGGCCGGGCACCCGGCGGCCAATCCGGTGATCCGCGCGCACGCCGCGCGGCGCGCGGCCCAGGGGTATGCGCGCCGTGGCGACGCCGGGGCCTGCCGGGAGGCGCTGGAGCGGTTCAGCAGCCATGCTGCCGAGGTCATCGGCGACCGGACCCCTCACTGGGGCCCACGCATCGAGAACGGCAACCCTCGGCTCATCGAGGCGTCCTGCATGCTCAGCCTCCGTCGCTTCGAGCCGGCCGCCGACCTTTTCGCGGCCGAGCGCCGGCGCCGGCCGGCCGTCCCGGCGGACAGCAACTCCCAGGCCCGCTTCGCGGTTCGGCAGGCGACGGCCCTGGCCGGTGTCGGCCGCCTCGACGACGCCTGTCAGATCGTCGAGGCCACGCTGCCCGTGATCAAGCGCATCGACTCGGCCACCGTCCGCGCGGAGCTGGGCCGTTTCGTGGCACAGGCCCGGACCCGCAGAACCGGTCCGGGCCAACTCGCCCTCATCGACGCAGCTGCTGCCCTCGCGCTCGGCTGACAGTACGGACAGATCCAGTAGGGCCTGGGTCGTGCTCGATACGCCGGCGCGGTTTCGCGGTGCGCGCGAAGGCGGCCGTTGCCGTGTCGGCACGTAGTCGAGTCCGCCGCGTCCTTCCGGGCCCAGTCGGATCGCTGCCGTGTCTCCGTGACGACCGCAAGGAGACACTCCACCGGAGAGCGAGCCCGACCGGGCACTACTGATGCTTCGCGACGTCCTTGACGAACACGATGCCGTCGCTGTCCGCCAGGTGGGCCGGGTCGAGCGGGGAGTAGCCGAACCAGGGGGATACGCGGGCCGCGGGCGGCGTGTCGCCGAGGGCGGTGGCCAGCCGCTGGGCGTCGATGACGCAGCGGTTCTCCGGGAGCGCGTACAGCAGTCCTTCGACGGTGTCCGGGGGCGGAGTGTCCACCCCCTGGTGCCGGATCGTGCCGAGGGCCGTGGCCACGAAGGCGTACTCCGTGCCGAGTCGGGTGCTCGCCAGCGCACCGGCGCTCCACCACTCCACCGGTCCCTGCCACATCCGCATCGTGCTCTTCCCCCGTTGGAGGTGGGAGTTGTGGGCGTGGACGAGCGCCGGGCCCCGAGCGGCGACGGCGAGGAGGTTGTGGGCCATCATCTGGTCCCGCAGCGCGCACAGCCGTGTCATGCGGGCCGGTGAGGTGTCGGCCATCCAGTAGTGGTAGCGCAGCAGCCCGGTGGCGGTACGTCCGTACAGGTGCGCCCGGTCCAGGTCGTCCCGTGAGGTCGCCGCGAGCAGGTGGGGCGTCTGCCCGTCGAGCAGCGCCACCAGATCGTCGGCGAGCAGCCGCAGCTCCCTGGCCTCGGCCGACCGCCCCGCGGACTGGGCCGGGTCCGACATCGCGGCGGGGTCGGTCCACCGGTCGTCGGTGTCGAGCAGGCGGTCGAGTGTTTCCGCGGTGCAGGGGAGCAGGTCCGCGTCCACCCGGGCCGAGAGGTAGCCGTGGAGTGCGGTGAGGGACTGCCGGGGGCTCGCGGCGCCGGTGATCTCCAGTGGACCGTCGAAACCGGCGAAGCGGACCCATTCGGATGCGGGCCGGCCCTCGTTGTGGGCGCGCATCCAGCGCACGAGTTCACGGTTGGCCGGGAAGGTGCCCCAGCCGTGGCTGAATCCGTGCTCCATGACCTCGTCGAGGGTGCCCGTGCCCGAGGTGACGTGGTCGTCCACGACCAGGCCCGTCATGCAGTCGCTCTCGATCGCGATCGTGCGGTAGCCCTCCTGCTCGACGAGTTGCCGGAACAGTTCGTTGCGCAGGTCGAGCAGGGTGTCCTCGCCGTGGGTGGGCTCGCCCAGGGCGAGCAGGCGTGGCCGGGCCGGGAGCAGCCCCATGACGGCGGCAGCCTCGACAGGATGGGCGAAGTCCTCGATGTCAGTAGCCATGCCTTCAACGGTATCGTTGAACCTTCGGTGGAAACTTCGGCGCGATGTAGCTGCAATATTGTCGTTTTCATGGGGCGAAACCTTCAAAGTGGTGAGCGGCTCAGGCCGGTCGATCTCGCGCGCGGGCACGGTCTGTCCACCCAGGCGGTCAGGAACTACGAGGAGGCCGGCATCCTTCCGTCCGCCGGTCGCACGCAGCACGGCTACCGCACCTACACCCCGCTGCACGCAAAGGCCCTGAGCGCGTTTCTCGCGCTGGTGCCCGGCCACGGCCACCGGACGGCGACGGAGATCATGCGCGCCGTGCACCGGGGCGCGGTCGACGAGGCGTTCCACCTCATCGACGAGAGCCACGCCCAACTGCTCGACGACCGCCGGACCCTCCAGGCCGTGGAGAGCGCCCTGCGCGACCTGGAACCCGCCACGGCGGCCGAGCCGAGTGTGGAGTCCGGGCCCGACGGCACGTTCATCGGGCCGCTGGCGGGGAAGCTCGGCATCCGGCCCGCGACGCTGCGCAAATGGGAACGCGCCGGGCTGGTGAGCCCGCGCCGCGACCCACGGACCGGATACCGCGTCTACGACGAGGCCGACGTACGGGACGCCCGGCTGACCCACCAGCTCAGGCGGGGCGGCCAGCCGCTGGAGCAGATCGCGCCGCTGATCGCCCAGGTGCGGGCGGCGGGCGGGCTGGAGCCGCTGGAGGCCGCGCTGTACGACTGGCGCGCTCGGTTGTCCGCCCGTGGACGGGCGATGCTGACCGGGGCCGCCGAACTGGAGGCGTATCTCCGCGAGCGCGGATAAGGCTGCACCAGCCTGCCCCAACGACGCCCGCCCGAACGCCACCCGCTCGGATGCCACCCCCGTCCGGACATCGTCCGCTCGGATAGCGTCCGCCCGGACATCGGGCCTGTTCGCGCCGAGCGGCATTCGACGCCCGGCCGGCGGCGGGGCCGCTGCTCAGGCCGAGAGCGCCGGTTCCTGCCGATCCGGGTCGTGCGCGCACGCGGCCGCCAACTCGTCCAAAGACACGTGCAGCGCCGAGGCCAGGGCCGCGATGGTGAAGAAGGACGGGGTCGGGGCCCTGCCGGTTTCGATCTTGCGCAGGGTCTCGGCGGACACTCCTGCCGCGACGGCCACCTCCGCCATGCTCCGGCCGCCCCGTGCCTGACGTAGCAGCGAGCCGAACCGCTCGCCGCGTTCCCGTTCCCATGGAGTCAAAGGAGTCCTCACCATGACTGTGATACTAATACCGGTATAAGTATTGGATCTGGCGCGAGGCGAGGAGCAGGCGTGCCGTTCAACGCCGTAGGTTCCGCCCGCGAGGCTCTGTGGATTCGGTGGGCTCAGTGGGCTCAGTCGGTTCGGTGGGCTCAGTCGGTTCGGTGGGTTCAGTCGGTTCGGTGGGTTCGGGGTGCGAGAGTGCGGCGAGGAGGTGCAGTTTCTCGTCGCTGTCGCCGTCCTTGTCGGGGTAGTAGACGACGAGGATGACATCGTCGATCGGGAGTTTGTCGCGGTGCAGCCGCAGCTCGCCGACGACGGGGTGGCGGACGGTGGTGGTGCCTCCGTCGAGGTTGCGGACGTCGTGCCGGGCCCACAGGGTGCGGAACCGTTGGCTGGACAGTGCGAGCTCCCCGACGAGTTCGACGAACCGGGGATTGTCGGTGTCGTCTCCGATGCTGGTGCGCAGGGCGGCGACGAAGTCGGCGGTGGCTTTCGTCCAGTCCTGCTGGAAGACCTGTTCCTCGGGATCGAGGAGGAGGGAACGCAGCCGGTTCTGGCCGGGCCGCAGACGAGGGGAGAGCGCGACGGCCATCGGGTTGGACGCCAGCACGTCGAAGGCGCGTCCTTCGACGAACGCTGGGATCTGGAGGTGGGCGAGGAGCTGGTGCACCCGTGCCGGTACGTGCTCGGGCCGCCTGCGGCGTGGAGTCCTCGGGCGGACTGCCGCGAGGCCGAGCAGATACGTCCGCTCGATGTCGTCGAGACGCAGGACACGCGCGAGAGATTCGAGGACCTGGGGCGAGGGGTTCTTGTCGCGGCCCCGCTCCAGGCGCAGATAGTAGTCCGCGCTGATTCCGGCGAGCAGGGCGACCTCCTCACGGCGCAGGCCGGGAACGCGGCGGATGCCGCCGGGCGGGATACCTGCCTGTGCCGGGGAGACCAGCTCACGTCGGGCGCGAAGGTAGCTGCCGAGCCGGTTGTCCGATTCCTCATCCTTCATAGCGACACCGTAATGCGGTGCACACGTCTCAGCGGGGGCCCTGGCAGGACCAGGGAAGACGGGAGCCCTGCCACACCCGGCGAATACCGTCAAGACTCGCGGCATCGCTGTTCGAGAGGGACGGCGAGCTTCGCTGTTCGAGAAGGACGGCGAAGATCACTGGAAGGGCCGCCGACCTGAACGCCGTCGGCGCCCTGGACTGAAGGGAAGATCTCGTGGATCTCTCCAACCGCACCGTTCTCATCGTCGGCGGGACCTCGGGCATCGGGCGAGAGCTGGCCCGCCGGTTCGCCGCGGCGGGCAGCACCGTGGCCGTCGGCGGTCGCAGCCCAAAGGCGCTCTCGGAACTCGCCGGAGAAGGTTTCGGCACGTTCGCCATCGACGTCACCGACGGTGTCTCCGTCACACGTGCCCGCGACGCCGTGCTCGCCCAGTACCCCGGCCTGGACACCGTGGTGACGATGTCCGGCGTCATGCTGCTGGAGGACCTGCGCGACCCCGCGCACTTCGAGGCGGCACGGACGACGATCGACACCAACCTGGTCGGCACCATCAGGGTCGTCGACGCCTTCACCCCGCACCTGATCGAACGCGGCGCGGGCACCTTCATCACCGTCACCTCGGGCATCGCCTTCCTGCCGTTCCCGCCCATGCCCACCTACGCCGCCTCGAAAGCCGCGGTGCACGCCTACTCCGAGGCACTGCGCGCGCAGCTCGACGGCACCGGTGTCCATGTCGTCGAACTCGTCCCCCCGGCCGTCGCCACGGCAGGACAGGAGAAGGTGAACCCGCACGCACTGCCGCTCGACGATTTCGCCACCGAGGTCACACAGCTCCTCGCACAGGACCCGACCCCTGACGAGATCCTCGTCGAGCAGGTCCTCATGCACCGCTGGGCCGAGCGCGACGGCACCTACGCCGACCTCGTCGCCCAGCGCGCCAAGGCCCTGGCCATGCTCCCCGGCCGCCAAGGCTGACGCCGTTCGCCGAACTACCTTGCTCGCAACGGTGAACCCCGACGCGAGTCGAACGCGCCGGGGTTCCACGACAGGCTCAGTGCCGTGTGGGGAACAGTCGGAGGTTGGCCTTCCTGCCGGAGACCGACTTCACCCAGATCTTCAGGTTGTTGAACTTGACGGTGCCACCCGGGCTGGTGCTGCCGCCCAGGCTCCCACCGGCGGCCGACATCCTCACGGATCGGGAGCTCACGCTCGTGATCTTCACATCCCCGAACCCGAACTTGCGGCGGTCGACCGTGATGGTTTTGGGCGCCGACACAGTGATCTTGCATCGCCCGTCGTAGCAGGGCCCGTTGGCGGCAGACGCGGCCGGCGTCAGCAGAGCGAACCCGAGTGCGCCCGCCATGGTCAGCGTCACGGCGGTTGTCGTCGCGGCCCGCCGGCGCATACCGGTAGTCATCTGTTGGACCTCCTGTTTCAAAGGCGGATTCTGGCTCGTCTTTCCTAACCCGCCGGGCGCGGGACCCCTCCCGAGGAAGGATCCGGGCGCCGACGCACAACGCCGCCGGCTCCGTCGGCCGGGTCGCCCC
>NZ_JBHJUV010000083.1:0-34902 GCF_042268025.1 Streptomyces sp. NPDC056161 | reverse complement strand
GGTGAGGTGATCAAGACGGTTCCCGAGTCGAAGATCGTGGAGACGTTGATCGAAGAGGCGATGAAGCTCGCCGAGCAGATGGAGGCCGAGGGCGCGGCCTCCGGCGAGCCGTCGGTGTCGGTCGCCGGCTGACCACGACCGCAACGCCCGGGAGCCGGACGAGGATCCGGCCCTCCGGGTGACCACCGCGGACCCGCTGGCCGTCGGCCCTCCGCCGACTGCCGTCGGCTTTCCGCGCGCCGCTGTCCGCCGCCGAGCGTTCCGCCGCCGGCTCTCCGCTCTCCGCTCTCCGCTGTGGGCGGTCGGCGGTTGTCCGCGGCCGGCTCTCCGCCGCCGTCCGCCCGCCGTCCACCGTCCGCCGTGATGAAGGTGGTCGCGGGCGTGTGCTGCCCGTACGGACCGGCCGGGAGGACTCTCCCGGCCGGTCCGCAGCCACGTGACCGGCCGTTCCGGGGGCGGGTCCGGTAGCCCTCTCACGTCTTCGCTTCCGGTCGAGCTTCACACCGACCGGCCGACATGCCGCAGCCCGCCCCATCCCCGGCACGCCGTGACCGCCGCTCCCGGTTGAACTGCGGGTTCGCGATTACCCCCGCGCCGTGTGAGCGTGATCCCTTGACAGCTCCGATGTATCGCAGGACTTTGTCCGAGCGCACGGACCGAGGAAGCGCTGTCCCACTGCCGGGTGTGCCCCGGCCGACGCCCCGCAGGAGTCGCCGTGTTCGGACCAGAGCTCAGGGCCAGGCCGTATGTCCACCACAGGTCCGGGAGGCCGCCCCTGGGTGGCGTCGCCGGTGTCGTCCCTGACGGCCTCCGTCCGCACCCTTGACGCTGATTCATCCGATGACCGAGAGTGCGGTCGGCGTCCACGGACGGCGCGGCATCGGCACCCCGCACATGCGCGCCCACGGCAGCACCCGCGTAGACGCACCCGCCGCCGCTCCCGCACCCCGCAGGCAGGACAGGTGATCCCGTTGCCCCGCACGTCTCCCGGCGTACCGCCGAGCCCCGACGTCATCGGGTCCGCACCGGATCTCGCCCTGGAAAAGGTCTTCGTCGACGGAAACGAGGTCACACACCCATGAGGCCAAGAAGGCACGCCGTCCAGCTGCTGTGGGTGGCCGTACTCGCCCTGCTCTGCGGCCTGTTCACGGCACCCGCCGGCCAGGCGGCCACGGTCGCCCCGCCCCCGCCCCCGCTCACCACGTCCGCCGCCGATCCGCCCCGCCAGACCATGCTGCGCAACGCCACCGCGGGCCTCTTCCTGCACTGGGGCATGTTCACCGCCCCCGCGCACTACGACTGCGCCTCCTGGGAGCAGGCCGTCACCGACGGCGGCTGGGACCCCGACCACTGGGTGGACGAGGCCCGCAAGATCCGCGCGAGCTACATCGTGCTCGCCACCTTCCACTCCCGGCTCGGCTACGCCCGCCCCTGGCCCTCGGCCATCCCGGGCTCCTGCTCGACGAAACGGGACATCCTCGGGGAACTCGTCGACGCGGCCGCCGCCAAGGGGCTCAAGGTCATCCTCTACATGACCGACGACCCGCAGTGGCACGACGAGAAGGGCGTCGAGAGCCTCGACTCGGCCGCCTACTCCGCGCACAAGGGCCACGACGTCGACCTCACCACCCGCGCCGGCTTCGGCGAGTTCTCGTACGACAACTTCTTCGAGGTCATGCGGAACTACCCGAAGCTGGCCGGGTTCTGGATCGACAACGACAACGAGTACTGGGAGCAGCACGACCTCTACGGGCAGATCCGCCGACTGCGACCCGACATGACGCTGAGCAACAACAACGAGGACACCCCGATCATGGACATGGTGTCCCACGAGCAGAAGACCGGGATGACCCCGCCCTACGACCAGCCGTCGGCGATCTGGACCCCGATGCCGCGCCTGACCGAGTCCTGCTACAAGGTCCCCGACACCGGAAGCTGGTGGTACGACGGCCAGGACCGCCCCGTCTCGACCGGCCTCAACGTCGACCGCTACATCGCGAACGCGGGCAACTCCGTCCGCTCCCTCATGGACTTCACCGCCATGGTCGACGGCCGCTTCCCCGCACAGCAGGAGAAGTTCCTCGACCTCATGAAGGACTACCTCCCGCCCATCTGGGAGTCCCTGCACGACGTCCAGGGCGGCGGCTTCATGTACGGCGGCATGCAGCCGGGCAGTTGGAACGACGGCGCGTACGGCTACCTCACCGTCAGCCGCGACCACCCCGACACCACCCAGTACGTCCACGTCACCACCCGTCCCACCACCGGTGACCAGGTCCGCATCCGCGACAACGGCTACCGCGTCGAAGGCGTCACCGACCTGCGCACCGGTGAACGCCTCCACTTCGACCAGCGCGACGGCACCCTCACCGTGCGGGGGATCACCGACTGGGACCCGTACGACACCGTCTTCAAGGTGCGCACGGCGCCGCACCGCGAGGGCGGCTACCCGGCCGGCAGCGTACGGGCGAGCGAACCCACCCTCACCGACGGCGACTTCACCACCTACACCGACAACAAGGGCGTACTGCCCGCGCGTTACACCCTCGACCTCGGCCGGGTCCGCCCGGTCGGTTTCCTGGGCGTCCAGCAGCGCGAGTGGTCACCCACCTACAACCGGGAGACCTTCGGCCGCAAGGAGGACTCCGCGCGGATCAAGGACTACACGGTGTCCGTGAGTGACGACGGCGGCACCTGGCGTGAAGTACGGGCCGGGGTGCTGGAGAGCGCCCGCGGAATCCGCTTCATCGACCTCCCGGACGGCCTGCGCGCCCGCTACCTCACCCTCGACGTCGCCACCACCTGGTCCGCCGAGACCGTGCCCGCGTACTACCGGCAACTGCGCATCGACGAGATCCAGGTCGGCCACGGCCACCCCACCGGCCACGGCTGACCGGCCGCTGAACCGCGTCGCCCCCGTGGGGCGGCGCGGCACAAAATCGGCGGGTACAGTGCGGAGATCAGCAGAACCCCCAGGGTGAGGCCCCGCACGTGTTGACCCAGACCACCTCACGGGTGCTCGAACCGAGCGACCTGGACGCCGCGCTCGCCGTCCTCGACCGCGAGCCCGTCGCGAACGCCTTCGTGACGTCGCGCGTACAGGTGGCCGGCCTCGACCCGTGGCGGCTCGGCGGGGAGATGTGGGGCTGGTACGAGGACGGCATGCTGACGTCCCTGTGCTACGCGGGCGCCAACCTGGTCCCCATCTGCGCCACCCCGCGGGCCGTGCGCGCCTTCGCCGACCGCGCCCGCCGGGCCGGCCGCCGCTGCTCCTCCATCGTCGGCCCCGCCGGACCCACCGCCCAGCTGTGGCGCCTGCTCGAACCGCACTGGGGGCCGGCCCGCGAGGTCCGCCCTCGCCAGCCGCTCATGGTCACCGACCGCATGCCCGTCGCCATCGCCCCGGATCCCGCGGTCCGCCGCATCCGCAGGGACGAGATGGAGACGATCATGCCGGCCTGCGTGGCGATGTTCACCGAGGAGGTCGGCGTCTCCCCGCTGGCGGGCGACGGCGGACTGCTCTACCAGGCCCGGGTCGCCGAACTCGTCGCCTCCGGCCGGTCCTTCGCCCGGATCGACGACGGCAGGGTCGTGTTCAAGGCGGAGATCGGCGCGGCCACCGACCGGGCCTGCCAGATCCAGGGCGTGTGGGTGGCCCCCGAATACCGGGGGCGGGGCCTCGCTGCCCCCGGCATGGCGGCGGTCCTGCGCTATGCGCTGGCGGACGTGGCCCCCGTGGTGAGCCTGTACGTCAACGACTTCAACACTCCGGCCAGGCGGACCTACCTCCGGGTGGGCTTCCAGGAGACCGGGGAGTTCATGAGCGTCCTCTTCTGACCGGGACCGAGGCCGGGACGGGGCCGGGGCCGCAGACGGGGACGGGGCGGCCGGGGCCGCCTGGCCGGCGAGTGCCGTCAACCCGTCGGGTGGGTGCGGGCCGCCCGCTGCGCGACGGGTCCGCCGGACGCGGACGGTGCGCGCAGGATCACACACGGGTGGCCGGACGGCGGATCACGCGCGGGCCGGGGTGCCAAGCCGTCGTGTGCGGGCCGTGGCGCGCGTGACCACATACCGATCCCACGCCCCACGGACAACCGAAACCCCCCTGTAGGCTCCGGCCATGGACCTCGTGATCGGCCCCCTGGACCTCTCCGCACGCGTCGACGAGGCCCTAGCCGTCCAGGCCCTCGCCTTCGGGCTCGACGCCGACGAGGTCGCCGTACGCCGCCACATCGTCCTGCGCCACATGACCTACCCCGGGGCGAGGGCGCTCGGCGCGACCGCGGCCGGCGCGCTCGTCGGGTTCGTGTACGGCATGCCCAACGACCGCACCCACTGGTGGTCCACCGTCGTGGAGCCGTACCTGCGGGCCCAGGGCCACGACGGCTGGCTCGACGGCTCCTTCGTGATCACCGAGCTGCACGTCCACCCGTACCACCAGAACCGGGGCATCGGCCGCGCCCTGATCACCGGCATCACCGACACGGCCGCCGAACCCCGGTCGATCCTCTCCGCGATCGACACCGACAGTCCGGCCCGCGGCCTCTACCACTCCCTCGGCTACCAGGATCTGGCCCGCCAGGTCATGTTCCCCAGCGCCCCCCGGCCGTACGCGGTCATGGGCGCCCCGCTGCCGCTGCGCCGCCGCCGTCCGCGAATGGATTTCCGGCCGCGGCGACCGCCCGGCTAACCTCCTAGCCATCACCCTTATCCGGCAGGAGTACGAGAAGATGGCGAACGCACCGGTCCAGCGCATGTCGCAGTTGATGGCCAAGACGCTGCGCGACGACCCGGCGGACGCCGAGGTCCTCAGCCACAAGCTGCTCGTCCGCGCCGGCTACGTGCGCCGCACCGCCGCCGGCGTGTGGTCCTGGCTGCCGCTCGGCAGGCGGGTGCTCGCCAACGTGGAGCGCATCGTCCGCGAGGAGATGGACGCGATCGGCGCCCAGGAGGTGCTGCTGCCCGCGCTGCTGCCCCGGGAGCCGTACGAGGCGACCGGCCGCTGGGAGGAGTACGGCCCCGAGCTGTTCCGCCTCCAGGACCGCAAGGGCGGCGACTACCTGCTCGGCCCGACCCACGAGGAGATCTTCACCCTGCTGGTGAAGGACCAGGTGTCCTCCTACAAGGACCTGCCGGTCATCCTCTACCAGATCCAGAGCAAGTACCGGGACGAGGCCCGGCCCCGCGCGGGCATCCTGCGCGGCCGCGAGTTCCTGATGAAGGACTCGTACTCCTTCGACCTGGAGGACGAGGGCCTCGGCCGGTCCTACGCCCTGCACCGGCAGGCGTACCAGCGGATCTTCGAGCGCCTCGGCCTCGACTACCGGATCTGCGCGGCCACCGCCGGTGCCATGGGCGGCTCCAAGTCGGAGGAGTTCCTGGCCCCGGCCGAGGCCGGCGAGGACACCTTCGCGGACTGCCCGAACTGCGACTTCGCCGCCAACACCGAGGCGATCACCTACGAACTGGGGCCGGTGGACGGCTCCTTGGTGCCCGCGCTGGAGGAGATCCCCACCCCGGACACCCCGACCATCGAGACCCTGGCCGCCTCCCTGGGCGTCCCGGCCTCGGCCACCCTGAAGAACCTCCTGGTGAAGGTGGACGGCGAGATCGTCGCCGTGGGCGTCCCGGGCGACCGCGAGGTCGACATGGACAAGGTCGAGGCGCACTTCGCCCCGGCCGCGGTCGAGTTGGTCACCGCCGAGGACTTCGCGGACCGCCCCGACCTGGTGCGCGGCTACGTCGGGCCGCAGGGCCTGGAGAAGGTCAGCTACCTCGCCGACCCGCGCGTGGCGCCGGGCACGGCGTGGATCACGGGCGCCAACAAGGAGCACACGCACGCCAGGAACGTGGTCGCCGGCCGTGACTTCGAAGTGGACCAGTACGTCGACGTCGTGGTGGTGCGCGAGGGAGACCCCTGCCCGAACTGCGGCACCGGCCTCAAGCTGGACCGCGCCATCGAGATCGGCCACATCTTCCAGCTCGGCCGCAAGTACGCCGACGCCCTCAAGCTCGACGTCCTCGGCCAGAACGGCAAGCCGGTCCGGGTGACCATGGGCTCCTACGGCATCGGCGTCTCCCGCGCGGTCGCCGCCCTCGCCGAGCAGAGCGCCGACGAGCAGGGCCTGTGCTGGCCCGCGGAGGTCGCCCCGGCCGATGTGCACGTGGTGGCCGCGGGCAAGGCCCTGCAGACCGAAGTGGCCCTCGACGTCTCCGAGCGGCTGGCCGCCGCGGGCCTGCGGGTCCTGGTCGACGACCGGGCCGGGGTCTCCCCGGGCGTGAAGTTCACGGACTCCGAGCTGATCGGCGTGCCGAAGATCCTGGTGGCGGGCCGCCGCGCGGGCGACGGCGTCCTGGAACTCAAGGACCGCAGGACCGGAGAGCGCGAGGAACTGACGATCGACGAAGCGATCACCCGGCTGACCTCCCGCTGAGCCCACCACCGGCGGGGCAGCGAGGCGCCGCCGCCCGCCGTGGGTGGGGCATGCCCCACCCACGGCGGCATGTCACACCCACCGGGCGCCGCGCCCGCGCAGCGGACATCACCTGTCACCGGGCCGGCCTTAGCGACGGTCGGCCGGGGCGGCGATCGGCCTGGGTGACGGCGACGCCCTGGGCGGCGGCGATCGGGCCGACCCGGCGGTGGCCGGCCTGAGCGACGGTCGGCCATAGGCAGCGACCGGCCCGGACGGCGTTGCACGACCGATGGGCCGAGCGGCCGACGGGCGGGTGGGTCAACGGGCCGATCGCGACCCCTCGGAGGCGCCGGTCACCGACCGCCGCAGGCACCGGCCACTCCACCACTGTGGTGGCACCCGATGGCCCCGGTGGCACCGGACCCGCGCCGTGGCACCGGACCCGCGCCGTGGCGTCGTGTCCGACGCCATGACATGGGCCGATCGGCGGACCGCCCGGGACCGGCGGAACCCGTACGCCCCTAGAGCCAGCCGGCGAACTCCAGGAGCAGTTCGGCGTCCTGGCCGCGGCCGACGCGGTGCGCCCGTACCCCGGACTCCACCGCCCGGAACAGCGTCCAGCCGCGCAGGCGCTCCTGGTCCACGTCCAGTGCCTCGGCGAGCCGCTTCACCCGGCGCCGGGTGGTCGCCGAGCCCGAGGACGACGCGATCAGGTCCTCCACCCGGTCCCGGACCAGCCGGGCCAGGTCGAAGGCGCACTCGCCGACCACCGGGTCCGGCCCGACCGCGAGCCACGGCATCCGCTCCCCGGCCAGCACCTTGCTCTGCCGGAACGTGCCGTGCAGCAGCCGGTGCTCGGGCGGCGCGGCGAGCAACTCCTCGCGGACCGCGAGTGCCGCGTCGACCAGCGGCGCCAGCTCGGTGTCCGCGTCGGCCCCGGCCCGCATCGCCGCCGCCTGCCGACCGGTCCGCTCGGCCACCGTCTCGAACGGATGCGCCGCGTCCCCGCCGGGCGGCTCCACCCACAGCCGGCGCAGCGTCCCCGCCGCCTCAAGCAACGCTCTCGCCTCCGGCAGCGAACGCACCGACAGGTCCGGGTGCAGCCGCTCCAGCAGCAGCTCGCCCTCGGCCAGAAAGGGCTCAAGGAGCTGGACGGCACCCCGACCGTCCCAGTGTGTGAGCGCCGCTCGCTCGCTCTCCGGCCGGGCCCGGCGCGGCGCCAGTTTCAGCACCGCCGGTGACCCGTCGGCCCGCCGCACCAGCACGACCAGGCTGCTGCGCCCGCCCGGCACCTGTACCCGTTCCACGGTCAACTCGCGCAGCGCGACCGCCTGCCGGACCGTCTCGGGCAGCTTCTCCAGCCAGTCGCCACCGTCCGGTGCCGTCTCACCGAGCGCACGCGCCAGGCGCCGCGGCGATTCGAAAGCCATGCGCGAGTCGTTCCTTTCCTGCTGTACGAGCCTGCGCCGCACTCGGTCCGTACGTACGGCCGTACGGACCGTCCGCCCATCCGCACGGTCCGTCCGTCCATCGGTCCGTACACCCGTACGATCGCCCGTACGTATCGCCGTCCATCGGCTCCGGGGGCTACGGCGTCCGCGTCGCCGATGCCCGTGCCGATGCCGATGCCGATGCCGAATCCGATGCCGGCGCCGGGTCCGTCCCGGTCGGCGCGCTCGTGTCGGCCCGTTCGGCGAGACCAGGGAAGGCTACGCTCTCCCCGCGCCAGCGCACCGCCCGCACCGCGGCCTCCCGCAGCGCCAGCGCGGCCGTGCCGCGCCGCTCGCCCGAGACCGCCCGCACGAGGTCCGAGTAGACCCCGGCGACCCGCTCCTCCAACTCGGCGGCGAGCCGTATCGCCGCAGCCGAGTCCGGCACCGGGAACGGCAGCGCGTAGGCGGCGCTCGCCGCGACCGGCTGGGCGCCCCGGTCACGCACCTCGCGCTCCAGCGCGTCCCGCCGTGCCCGGTGCGCGTCGTACGCCGCCTGCGCCTCCGCACGCCGCCCCGTGGCGATCCGCCCGCCGACCACCCCGTACCCGTACACGGCCGCGTGTTCGGCGGCCAGCGCCGCCTGCAACGCCGGCAGCCCGCCGTCCTTCGCCTCGCTCACTCGGCGCCCTCCTCCCGCGCTGCCCGGGGAGCCGGGCGCGTCCGTTCGGTCGTCCCGGTCGGCCGTCCCGCTCACTTGCCGCCGTCCGTCAGCAGATACGCGTGCGCCGCCCCGGCCGCCGCCACCGAGGCCAGCAGCCGCGCCAGCTCGCCCGGGACCTCCAGCAGGGCCTTGGCGCGCCGGTCGGCGAGGTCGCGTTCGGCGGTGGCGAGCGCCGCCAGCGCCTTCGCAGGGTCCGTCGGGACCGCGGCGGCCGGGACCGCGGCGGCCGGGGCCGCGGACGGCGACGGGTCCGTCGCCCCCGCCTCGAACGCCTTCGCGTGCGCCGCCACCTCCGCCCGCAGCGGCCGCAGCCGCCGCGCGAGGTCCGGATGGGCGGCGAGCACGGCGTCGTACCGCGCGGCCAGCTCCCGGCTGTCCCGGGCGGCACGCGCGCGCGACCGTTCGTCGGCCGACCGGCTGCCGCCGCCGGCGGTGCCGGAATCCCCGTTCCCGCCGGAGCAGCCCACGAGCAGGACCGTTCCGGCAGCCGAGGCGAGCAGGGTTCTTCTCCGCGGCCCCCAAAGGGCGCGCGACGGCGGGGAGAGGGGCACGGCAGACGTCCTCGGGGAACTCGTACGACGAGAAGGGGGCACGCTCGTGATCACCGTACCCGCGTGTCCGCCGGGCACCGGCCATCGGCACCGCTCGTGCGCAGGTGGACGGCAACACCCCCTGCGACCGGATACCCTTTGACCAGACGCGCGACCCATCCCACAACAGCACACGCGGCCGAGGAGTCACCCGGATGAGCACCACCCAGAGCGAGAGGCTGCGGGAACTGCTGGAACCGCTCGTCGCCTCACAGGGACTCGATCTCGAAGAGGTCGCGGTGGACACCGTGGGACGCAAGCGGGTGCTGCGTGTCGTCGTCGATTCCGACACCGGTGCCGATCTGGACCGGATCGCCGATGTGAGCCGCGCGCTCTCGGCGAAGCTCGACGAGACGGACGCGATGGGCGCGGGCGCCTATGACCTGGAGGTGGGCACCCCGGGAGCGGAGCGTGCCCTGACCGAGTACCGCCACTTCGTACGGGCCACCGACCGGCTGGTGAAGTTCCAGCTCCACGAGGGCGGCGACCTGCTGGCGCGGATCCGCGCCGTGGACGAGGCGGGCCTCGACCTCGAAGTGCCCGGCGTGAAGGGCCGCAAGGCCACCACGCGCAAGCTGGCCTTCCCGGACATCGCCAAGGCGCGCGTGCAGGTCGAGTTCAACCGCAAGGACAGCGACGCGTCCCGGGCGAAGCCCGCCGGGCACGACGCCAACGGCCTGGACGACGCGGACGACCTGGACGACTTGGCCGACACGGACCACACGAACGACAAGAAGGAAGAGGAGGCGTAGCCGTGGACATCGACATGAGCGCCCTGCGGGGCTTGGTACGGGAGAAGGAGATCTCCTTCGACCTGCTGGTCGAGGCGATCGAGTCGGCCCTCCTCATCGCCTACCACCGGACCGAGGGAAGCCGCCGGCACGCGCGTGTGGAGCTCAACCGGCAGACCGGGCACGTGACCGTGTGGGCGAAGGAGGACCCCGAGGACCTGGAAGAGGGCCAGGAACCCCGGGAGTTCGACGACACCCCGTCCGGGTTCGGCCGTATCGCCGCCACCACCGCCAAGCAGGTCATCCTGCAACGGCTGCGCGACGCCGAGGACGACGCGACGCTCGGCGAGTACGTCGGCCGTGAGGGCGACATCGTCACCGGCGTGGTGCAGCAGGGCCGCGACCCGAAGAACGTGCTCGTCGACATCGGCCGGCTGGAGGCCATCCTGCCGGTGCAGGAGCAGGTGCCCGGCGAGACGTATCCGCACGGCATGCGGCTGCGCTCGTACGTCGTCCGGGTGGCGAAGGGCGTGCGGGGCCCGTCGGTCACCCTCTCGCGCACACATCCCAATCTGGTGAAGAAACTCTTCGCGCTGGAGGTGCCGGAGATCGCCGACGGCTCCGTGGAGATCGCCGCGATCGCCCGGGAGGCCGGTCACCGCACCAAGATCGCGGTCCGCTCCACCCGTTCGGGCCTGAACGCCAAGGGGGCCTGCATCGGCCCGATGGGCGGCCGGGTGCGCAATGTGATGGGCGAGCTGAACGGCGAGAAGATCGACATCGTCGACTGGTCGGACGACCCGGCGGAGATGGTGGCGAACGCGCTGTCGCCCGCGCGGGTGTCCAAGGTGGAGGTCGTGGACCTGGCGGCCCGGTCCGCCCGGGTGACCGTGCCCGACTACCAGCTGTCGCTGGCGATCGGCAAGGAGGGCCAGAACGCCCGGCTCGCCGCCCGGCTCACGGGCTGGCGGATCGACATCCGGCCGGACACCGAGCAGCCGTCCGAGTAGCCGCGAGGGCCTCCGTCCGGGCGGCAGTCACCCGGACGGAGGGAATAGATCCGAGTCACTGGCGGCTTGGATCACGACAACAACCGTTCGATCTTCCCCTCGAAGGGGTGAGGTCGGTGCGGGGAGGTAGACTTAGCAGTGTCTGGCCGGACGCGAGCCCGCGCATGCCCTGAGCGCACCTGTGTGGGGTGCAGGCAGCGAGCGGCCAAGATCGAACTGTTGCGCATCGTGGTGGCTGGGGACGCGTGTGTCCCCGACCCTCGCGGTACGCTGCCCGGCCGGGGTGCTTATGTACACCCTGTCCCGGTCTGTCTCGATCAGGCGGTGCGCCGTCGGGCGTTCCCACGGGCGTTGCGCGTCCCGGGACCGCTCGACGTAATGGCGTTGCGCCGGTACGTCGAGCAGACACACAGTTGCTGAGGCAACACGGTAGGGAAAGACGCGCTGCACGGAGCCCCGTGCGGTCAGGTACCTCGCGAGTCGGAAGTAGGTCGAGATTGCGATGAGCACTCGATGAGTACGCGATGAGTACGCCCATGAACTAGCGACGGTCCGGCCGCAACCCGGACCTCAAAGGAGCGAAGTGGCTAAGGTCCGGGTCTACGAACTCGCCAAGGAGTTCGGCGTCGAGAGCAAGGTCGTCATGGCCAAGCTCCAGGAACTCGGTGAATTCGTCCGTTCGGCGTCCTCGACGATCGAGGCGCCCGTAGTACGCAAGCTGACAGACGCCTTCCAGGGCGGCGGCAACGGCAGGTCCGCCGCCAAGCCCGCCCCGCGCAAGGCGGCCCCCAAGCCCGCAGCGCCGGCCCCGGCACAGGCCGCCGGTGCCTCCCCCGCCACCAAGGCAGTGGGAGAGCGCCCGGCTGCCCCGAAGCCGGGCGCCCCCCGGCCTCCCGTGGCCCAGCAGCCCGCGGCCTCCGCGGCGCCTGCGGCCCCGGCGGCACCCACCACGCCGGCCTCCGGCCCGCGGCCGGGCCCCAAGCCCGCGCCCCGTCCGGCCCCGACGGCACCCACCACGCCGGAGTTCACCGCTCCGCCGTCGGCCCCGGCGCCGTCCCCGGCCGCCCAGGGACCGCGTCCCGGCGCCCGTCCCGGTGGCCCCAAGCCCGGCGGTCGCCCGGGTGCGTCCGGCCAGGGCCAGTCCCGTCCGGGCCAGGGCGCTCCGCGCCCCGGTGGCCAGGGTCCGCGTCCCGGTGCCCGTCCGGCCGGTCCGCGACCGGGCAACAACCCCTTCACGTCCGGCGGTTCCACCGGCATGGCGCGCCCGCAGGCGCCCCGGCCGCAGGGCTCGCGCCCGGGTCCCGGCGGTCCCGGCGGTTCCCCCCGCCCGCAGGCGCCCGGCGCCCAGGGCGGCGGTCCGCGTCCGCAGGCTCCCGGTGGCCACTCCGGTTCCTCCGGCCGCCCCTCCCCGTCCGGCATGCCGCGCCCGCAGGGCGGTCCGCGTCCCGGCGGCGGCGGTCCCGGCGGTCCGCGTCCGAACCCCGGCATGATGCCGCAGCGTCCCGCTGCCGGTCCGCGTCCGGGTGGCGGCGGTCCCGGTGGTCGCGGTCCGGCCGGTGCCGGCCGACCCGGTGGCGGCGGCGGTCGTCCCGGCGGTGGCGGCGGCTTCGCCGGCCGTCCCGGCGGCGGTGGCGGCGGCGGTCGTCCCGGCGGTGGCGGCGGCGGTTTCGCCGGTCGTCCCGGTGGTGGCGGCGGCGGTGGCGGCTTCGGTGGCGGCGGTGGCGGTCGTCCCGGCTTCGGCGGTCGTCCGGGTGGTCCCGGTGGCCGTGGTGGCACGCAGGGCGCCTTCGGTCGTCCCGGCGGTCCGGCGCGTCGTGGTCGCAAGTCGAAGCGGCAGCGGCGCCAGGAGTACGAGGCGATGCAGGCCCCGAGCGTCGGCGGCGTGATGCTGCCGCGCGGCGGCGGCGAGACCATCCGTCTCTCCCGTGGCGCGTCGCTCACCGACTTCGCGGAGAAGATCAACGCCAACCCGGCGTCGCTCGTCGCGGTCATGATGAACCTCGGCGAGATGGTCACCGCGACCCAGTCCGTCTCCGACGAGACCCTGCACCTCCTCGCCGGCGAGATGAACTACACGGTTCAGATCGTCAGCCCCGAGGAGGAGGACCGCGAGCTCCTGGAGTCCTTCGACATCGAGTTCGGCGAGGACGAGGGCTCGGAGGACGACCTGGTCGTCCGTCCGCCGGTCGTCACCGTCATGGGTCACGTCGACCACGGCAAGACCCGCCTCCTCGACGCCATCCGCAAGACGAACGTCATCGCGGGCGAGGCCGGCGGCATCACCCAGCACATCGGTGCCTACCAGGTCGCGACCGAGGTCAACGGCGACGAGCGGGCGATCACCTTCATCGACACCCCGGGTCACGAGGCGTTCACCGCCATGCGTGCCCGCGGTGCGAAGTCGACGGACATCGCGATCCTCGTGGTCGCGGCCAACGACGGTGTGATGCCGCAGACCGTCGAGGCCCTGAACCACGCCAAGGCGGCCGACGTGCCGATCGTGGTCGCGGTCAACAAGATCGACGTCGAGGGCGCGGACCCGACCAAGGTGCGCGGTCAGCTGACCGAGTACGGCCTGGTGGCCGAGGAGTACGGCGGCGACACCATGTTCGTCGACATCTCCGCCAAGCAGGGCCTGCACATCGACAGCCTGCTGGAAGCGGTCGTCCTGACCGCCGACGCCGCCCTGGACCTGCGGGCCAACCCGCACCAGGACGCGCAGGGCATCTCGATCGAGTCGCGGCTGGACCGCGGCCGTGGCGCCGTCGCCACGGTCCTGGTCCAGCGCGGCACCCTGCGGGTCGGCGACACGATGGTCGTCGGCGACGCCTACGGCCGCGTGCGGGCCATGCTCGACGACAACGGCAACAACGTCGCCGAGGCGGGTCCGTCCACGCCGGTCCAGGTGCTCGGTCTGACCAACGTGCCGGGTGCCGGTGACAACTTCATCGTGGTCGAGGAGGACCGTACGGCCCGCCAGATCGCGGAGAAGCGCGCCGCTCGCGAGCGCAACGCGGCCTTCGCGAAGCGCACGCGCCGCGTGTCCCTGGAGGATCTGGACAAGGTGCTGAAGGCCGGCGAGGTCCAGCAGCTGAACCTGATCATCAAGGGCGACGCGTCCGGCTCCGTCGAGGCACTGGAGTCCTCGCTGCTCCAGCTGGACGTCGGCGAAGAGGTCGACATCCGCGTCCTGCACCGCGGTGTCGGTGCGGTCACGGAGTCCGACATCGACCTGGCGATGGGCTCCGACGCCATCGTGATCGGCTTCAACGTGCGCGCGGCAGGCCGCGCGCAGCAGATGGCCGAGCGCGAAGGCGTGGACGTCCGGTACTACTCGGTCATCTACCAGGCGATCGAGGAGATCGAGGCGGCCCTCAAGGGCATGCTCAAGCCGGAGTTCGAAGAGGTCGAGCTGGGCACGGCGGAGATCCGCGAGGTCTTCAAGTCGTCCAAGCTGGGCAACATCGCCGGTGTGCTCATCAGGTCCGGCGAGGTCAGGCGGAACACCAAGGCCCGCCTGCTGCGCGACGGCAAGGTCGTCGCGGAGAACCTCACCATCGACGGCCTGCGCCGCTTCAAGGACGACGTCACCGAGATCCGCGAAGGGTTCGAGGGCGGTATCAACCTCGGCAACTTCAACGACATCAAGATCGACGACGTCATCGCGACGTACGAGATGCGGGAGAAGCCGCGGGTGTAAGGACCGACAGGTTCTGAAACTGACCGGCGGGACTCTGGTCCCGCCGGTCAGTGCCCCTTTTCCGGCGGACCGGGGCCGGGGGCGGAGCCTCGGGCCTGCCCGCAGCACACGGTGCCCCGGAAACCCCGTCGAGCCACCGGCAGGCACGCGGTACCGTTCTTGATGTCCCTGCCGATCCCGATGGCAGGGCCATCGATCCCGTACCGGCGGGTCATCCGGACACACACATGTACGTGGGGACGTTGTCCTTCGACCTCCTCCTCGGCGACGTACGGTCGCTGAAGGAGAAGCGCTCCGTCGTCCGCCCGATCGTCGCCGAACTACAGCGGAAGTACGCGGTGAGCGCGGCCGAGGTGGACCACCAGGACCTCCACCGCCGGGCCGGGATCGGCCTCGCGCTGGTCTCCGGCGACGCGGGGCACCTGAGCGACGTACTCGACCGGTGCGAACGGCTGGTCGCCGGCCGCCCCGAAGTGGAACTGCTGTCCGTCCGGCGGCAGTTCCACGGCGACGACGACTGACCACAGAACGCAGAAGAAGAAAGAACGGGAGACGGAGCAGTGGCCGACAACGCGCGGGCGAAAAGGCTGGCGGACCTCATCCGAGAGGTGGTGGCCCAGAAGCTGCAGCGCGGGATCAAGGACCCGCGGCTCGGCACACATGTCACCATCACGGACACCCGGGTCACCGGGGACCTGCGGGAGGCGACCGTCTTCTACACGGTGTACGGCGACGAGGAGGAGCGGAAGTCCGCCGCGGCCGGACTGGAGAGCGCCAAGGGCATCCTGCGCTCCGAGGTCGGCCGCGCCGCCGGCGTGAAGTTCACGCCGACCCTCACCTTCGTCGCGGACGCCCTGCCGGACAACGCCCGGAACATCGAGGATCTCCTCGACCGGGCGCGCGCCTCCGACGCGCAGGTGCGCGAGGCGTCCGCGGGCGCGGCCTACGCCGGTGAAGCGGACCCGTACCGCAAGCCCGGATCGGACGACGAAACGGACGACGCCGGAGCATGACCAGCAAGCACACCACGCCCGACGGCCTCGTCATCGTCGACAAGCCGTCGGGCTTCACTTCGCACGACGTGGTCGCCAAGATGCGCGGCATCGCGCGCACGCGCCGCGTCGGGCACGCCGGCACCCTCGACCCGATGGCGACCGGTGTCCTCGTCCTCGGCGTCGAGAAGGCGACAAAGCTCCTCGGGCACCTCGCCCTGACGGAGAAGGAGTACCTGGGCACCATCCGGCTCGGCCAGAGCACCCTCACCGACGACGCCGAGGGCGAGATCACCGCCGCCACCAGCGCCGCCGCCGTCACCCGCGACGCCATCGACGCCGGCATCGCCAAACTGACCGGCGACATCATGCAGGTGCCGTCCAAGGTCAGCGCCATCAAGATCGACGGAGTGCGGTCCTACAAACGGGCCCGGGAGGGCGAGGACTTCGAGATCCCCGCCCGGCCGGTCACCGTCTCCTCCTTCACGGTGTACGACGTCCGGGAGGCCGCCGCCGCGGACGGCACCCCGGTGCGCGACCTCGTGGTCTCGGTCGTCTGCTCCTCCGGCACCTACATCCGTGCCCTCGCCCGCGACCTGGGCGCCGACCTCGGCGTCGGCGGCCACCTCACCGCGCTGCGCCGCACCCGTGTCGGACCGTACAAACTGGACGCGGCACGGACCCTGGACCAGCTCCAGCAGGAACTGACCGTGATGCCGGTCGCCGAGGCGGCCGCCGCCGCCTTCACCCGCTGGGACGTGGACGCCAAGCGGGCCCGGCTGCTCCTCAACGGCGTACGGCTGGAGATGCCCGACGTGTACGCGGCCACCGGCCCCGTCGCGGTCTTCGATCCCGAGGGCCGTTTCCTCGCGCTCGTCGAGAACCAGCAGGGGAAGGCGAAGAGCCTGGCCGTGTTCGGCTGACCGGCCTGTGCTGTCCCGTGGAGCGGCGGAGCACGGGGTGTTCGACTGCCGCCGCTCCACGGTCCCCCCTCGGTTCCCCCACCCCTAGGGTTGTCCAGCCGCCCCCGCCCATTCACCCGGCCGGGCAGGCGCACGGAGTGACCAGGGGAGCGGACGGGGGCGCTTTCGGCACACGGGCGCGTCCCGGACGGCGTCGGCCACCGCGCCGCCGGCCGCGCGGTGCCGCTGCGGCCGGCTCCTGATCCGCACCCTCGACGGGGCGGCCCGCTTCGACCGCGGCCCGCTCGACCCGGGCCGGCGGGGTCCCGGCCGCCCCGCGGTGATGGCCCGTCGGCCCGCCGGGACCCCGGAGGAACGGGCCGCCCCGGTGGGCCGAGCACGCGCCGGATGCTCGGCAGTCCGGCGGGCGTGCGCGTCCCCCGGCGGGACGGATTCCGTACCCTCGGTGGTCGGGGTCCCCGCTCCGGGTGAACGGTCCGCACGTGCGCCCGGTCACAGCACCCCCACCGATGCGGGCCGGGGGCACCCGGCATGGCACCCTTAGACCTGCGCAAGAGGTCAGGTAGATACGGACACGGGTTCGAGGAGCGGTCACAGTGCAGCGCTGGCGTGGCTTGGAGGACATCCCCGAGGACTGGGGGCGCAGCGTCGTCACCATCGGTTCCTACGACGGAGTCCACCGCGGCCACCAGCTGATCATCAGGCACGCCGTGGACCGCGCCCGCCAGCTGGGCGTCCCCTCCGTCGTGGTGACCTTCGACCCGCACCCCAGCGAGGTGGTCCGTCCGGGCAGCCACCCCCCGCTGCTCGCCCCGCACCACCGCCGGGCCGAGCTGATGACGGAGCTGGGCGTGGACGCGGTCCTGATCCTGCCCTTCACCACCGAGTTCTCCAAGCTCTCGCCCGCCGAGTTCGTCGTGAAGGTCCTGGTCGACAAGTTGCACGCCAGGGCGGTCGTCGAGGGCCCGAACTTCCGCTTCGGCCACCGCGCGGCCGGCAACGTCGAGTTCCTCGCCGAGCAGGGTGCGGTCTACGACTTCGACGTCGAGGTCGTCGACCTGTACGTGACCGGTGCGGCGGGCGGCGGCGAGCCGTTCTCCTCGACCCTCACCCGGCGCCTGGTCGCCGAGGGCGACGTGGCGGGCGCGCGCGAGATCCTGGGCCGCCCGCACCGCGTCGAGGGCGTGGTGGTCCGCGGCGCCCAGCGCGGTCGCGAGCTGGGCTACCCGACCGCCAACGTCGAGACCCTGCCGCACACCGCGATCCCGGCCGACGGTGTGTACGCCGGTTATCTGCACGCCCAGGGCGAGATCATGCCGGCGGCCGTCTCCGTCGGCACCAACCCGCAGTTCGACGGCACGGAGCGCACGGTGGAGGCGTACGCCATCGACCGCGTGGGCCTCGACCTGTACGGGCTGCACGTCGCGGTGGACTTCCTGGCGTATGTGCGCGGGCAGGCGAAGTTCGACTCGCTTGAGGCCCTGCTGGAGCAGATGGCCGACGACGTGAAGCGCTGCCGGGAACTGATCGCGGCGGACGAGTAGCCGCCCGTCGGCCCGCAGCTGCCCCGTGGCCCCCCGTGGCCCCCCGTGGCCCGCCGTGGGCCGTGCGCGAGGACCGCGGCCACCAGGAAGCGACCGGGAAGCGACCGGGAAGCGACCAGGAAGCGAAGGAAGCGACCAAGGAGCGGCTGGAAGCGGCCACGAAGCGATGACGACGCCGAAGGGCGGCCGGTGCGGTGAGGCACCGGCCGCCCTTCGGCGTTCCTGTACTGCGCGTCTTCCTCGTACTGCCGCTTCCGGCCCTACTGCTGGGGCGGTGCCTGCGGGGGCTGCGCCTGCTGCTGACCCGACTGCGGGTACCCGGCTTGCGGGTGTCCGGGCTGCGGGTACGACTGCTGTCCCGGCTGCTGCGGATAGGGCGGCTGGGCCGCGGTGGGCTGGGCGTAGGGCTGCCCCTGCTGCGGGTACGGGTACTGCCCGGGGGCCTGCTGGTAGGGCTGGCCGGGAACCGGCTGGCCCGGCATGGGCGGGGCGGCCACCGGCGGCGGGTTGCCGTCGCTGGTCCACAGGCCGTGCGCCTGCTGGTGCCGGGTGAAGTCCTCGGCCACCGTGGCGGCGAGATTGAAGTACGCCTCGCGCACCTTCGGCCGCATCATGTCGAGGTCGACCTCCGCACCGGCGGCCAGGTGCTCGTCGAAGGGCACCACGATCACGCCGCGGCACCGGGTCTCGAAGTGCGCCACGATGTCCTCGACCTTGATCATCTTTCCGGTCTCGCGCACTCCGGAGATCACCGTGATGGACCGTGCGACCAGGTCCGAGTACCCGTGCGCAGAGAGCCAGTCCAGGGTGGTGCTGGCGCTGCTCGCACCGTCCACGGAGGGCGTGGAGACGATGATGAGCTGGTCGGCGAGGTCGAGCACCCCACGCATCGCGCTGTACAGCAGCCCGGTGCCCGAGTCGGTGAGGATGACCGGGTACTGCCTGCCGAGCACGTCGATCGCGCGCCGGTAGTCGTCGTCGTTGAAGGTCGTGGAGACCGCCGGGTCGACGTCGTTGGCGATGATCTCCAGGCCGGACGGCGCCTGCGAGGTGAAGCGCCGGATGTCCATGTACGAGTTGAGGTACGGGATCGCCTGGACGAGGTCGCGGATGGTCGCCCCGGTCTCGCGGCGGACCCGGCGGCCGAGCGTACCGGCGTCCGGGTTGGCGTCGATCGCGAGGATCTTGTCCTGCCGCTCGCTGGCGAGGGTGGCGCCGAGCGCGGTCGTCGTGGTCGTCTTGCCCACGCCGCCCTTGAGGCTGATCACCGCGATCCGGTAGCAGGACAGCACGGGGGTGCGGATCAGCTGCAACTTCCGCTGCCGCTCCGCTTCCTCCTTCTTCCCGCCGATCTTGAACCGGCCGGGCGCGGCGGCCGTCCGGCCGCTCTTGGCCTTCTGCCGCTTGTTGTTGAGCAGCCGGTCGGAGGAGAGTTCCACGGCCGCGGTGTAACCGAGCGGCGCGGCACCGGGGTTGGTGGGCTGCCGCTGGTCGTGCTGCACCGGCTGCGGCCAGGCGGCGCCGGTCCGCGGATCGACGGGCTGCCGGCCTGCCTGCCCGGGGTGCGCAGGGGGCTGCGGGAAGCCGTAACCGCCGGACTGGGCAGGTGGGTTGGGGTCGGCGGACGGGTGCGGGAAGCCGTAGCCGGCCTGGGGCTGCCCGGCCTGGGGCTGTTCGGGGATCCCTGCGGCCTGGGGCTGCCCGGTGTGCGCCGCGGGATCGGCGGGCGTCGGACCGTACGGAGCCTGGGGCGCCGGGACTCCGGGCTGCGGGAAGCCGTAGCCACCCTGTGGCGGGTTGGGTGCCGGGGGCTGGGGGGCCGCCGGAGCGCCGGCCGCGTATGGCCGGCCGGGCTGCGGGGGCTGGTTCCAGGCGGCGGGCGCGGGCTGCGGAGCCTGCGGCTGGAAGGCCGGCGGCTGGTCCGCCGGGGCCCCGGCGGCGGGCGGCTGCGGGGGCGCCTGGCCGGGCGCGGGCTGCACCGGCCACTGGGTGGCGGGCGCGGGCGCGGCGGGCTGGTACGAGGGCGGCAGGGGCGGCAGCCCGCCCTGCGGCCCCGGCACGGGCGGCCAGGCGGGCGGGGCGTCCTGCGGTGCCGGGGGAGCGGTGGGTACGACGTCCTGGGGCGCCGCGTCCTGCACGAGGTCCGGGTCCGAGTCGGCGTCCGGAGTCGTACCGGCCTCCCCGCTCCCGTTCTTGTCCGTGGCATTGACCGCGCCCGCGGGTCCGGCGCCGACGTCCTCCGCGTCCGTGTCGTCAGCGTCCGTGTCGTCCGTGTCGTCCGTGTCGTCCGTACCGTCTGTATCCGTACCGTCTGTATCCGTACCGTCCGTGTCCGTATGCGGACCGGTGTCCGACTCCGCGACGGCGTCGGTGTCCGTGCTCGCGTCCTCGTCCGCGTCCGTGTCCGCCGCGGCGAACGCGACACGCGAACCCGGCTTCTCTTCGCCGGCCGGGGCTTCGGCCCCGGCCCCGGTCACCGAGTCGTTCTCGGACCACGGGTCCTGGGGGTCGTCGTCGGGGCCGACGTCACCGGTCACGGAGTCGTGATCGGCGTCGTGGTCATCGTCGTCGTAGTCGCCGTAGTCGTCGTACGTGGCCTCGGCGTCGGCATCCGGTGCGGAGGTCGCCTGCACGGCTGCCGCGGCCTCGTCCGGCGCACCCTCGGTCGGCTCGTCCTCGTCGGTCATCGCCCTGGTGGCCGCCGGCGCCCCCGCACCGGCACCCGGCGCGGGCTCGACGGCCTCGTCCGGCGCGGGCTCCGCCCGGCCGACCGCGGCCAGCCGCCTCGCGTCCTCGGCGATCTCCGCGATCTCACGCCGCAGCGCGACCGAGGAGAACCGCACGGTGTCGCCGCTCTCCAAGTCGCCGTTGTCCCCCTGTTCCTCGTCGGCGTCGGCGTCGGCGGGGGCGTCGGCGGGGGCCGCGGTCGTGGACGCCGACCACTGCTGGAATCCCCCGGCGGGAATGTTCGGCACGGCCGTGGGCGACGCGGGATCGTTCTCCGGCTGCGCCTGTGGTTGCTGCTGCGGCTCGAACCCGCTGCCCACGGGCAGTTTCGGCACCGCGACGGGACTCCCGGCGGGAGCCGCGGGCGGCGTGAACGGTGCCCCCGGTCCGGTCGTCGGAGCGGGCGGCGTGTACGGCGCACCGGGCGCCGGGGCCGGCGGCGTGTACGGCGCACCGGGCGCGGGCGGAGCCGGAGGCGGGGTGAACGGTGCTCCGGGCGCGGGCGGAGGCGGCGTGAAGGGCGCTCCGGGCGCGGGAGTGCCGGGAGTCGAGGCGCCGGCGGGCCGCGCGTGCGGCGGCGGAGCCAGACCCGGAATCGGCGCACCGGGCGGGAACGGCGCATGCCTCGGGAACGAGGAAGGAGCGGCGCCGGGTCCCGGAGCCCCACCCGCCTGCTCCGAACTCCCTGACACCTCCGACGAACTGGACGCCCCGGGCGACCTGGGCGAGCCGAAGGACTCGGGCTCCCCGGACCCGGACGGTCCGCCCGTTTCCGCCGCGTTCTGCGTGTACCAGGCGGGCGGTGCGTAGTCGATGGTGAATTCGCCGGTCGTCTCGAAGGCCGATTCCACGTCGGGCTGGTCATCGCCGGGTGTGGCCCAGCCCCCGCGGATCCCGTCCCGATCGCTGCTCACAGTTCCTCCTGCTTGGTCGAGCACCCTCGCGCCGTGCCGTGGGCGACCATCTCGTGTCGTTCTCAGTCGTCCGTTGTCGTTCGAGGTAGTCCGATCCACCGGCCCTCCCCCTGAGGCGCCGACGTCCCGTCCACGGGTACCGGCATCACGCCCACTCCCAGCCTAATCACCGACGCCCCCACCCCGGCAGGCCCGTCCACCCCTGAGCCTGCGCCCACTCCGTCACACCCTGCCCTGAAGTGCCGTACACAGTCCGCGTATCAGTGAACAATCCGGGCGACAAACATGAACAAGCGCGACGGAACGGCGTGCGGAGTGATATTCGCGGACCTGAATCGACGTGCCCCGCAAGGGGATTGACGAACCGCGCGGGGCGAGCCGGACGAGATGAGAAGGACGCCCCGCCGCCGCCCACGGGTCCAAACCGCTGTCTCCGTGCCCGAGTCCAACGGGACGAACCCCGGCCGCACGCCCGGCACATGGGCGGCTCCGCCGACGGCCCGGCCGGCGGCAGAGACGGCATCCGGTGGGCGGACCCGGCGGGCGCACCCGATGAGCGGACCCGATGAGCGGACCGAGTGGACCGAGTGGGCCGAGTGGGCCGAGTGGGCCGATCGTCAGGCGGTGCGGGTGGGGCGGTCGCCACCGGCGGCACGAGGCGACAAGGCGCAGTACCGCGGTACGACGGGAGGTGACGAGGCGTGAGCGGCCTGACCCCTACGGGGGCGAACCGCGCACGTAGGGGAAACGCAGCGCGGGGACCTACGCGGCGTACCGCCCCCCTACGTGCCCCTACGTGCCCCTACGCGCGCGTGCCCGGCTCACTCCGCCGTGGGCGCCCCGTCCTGCGGCGCCGGATCCAGGTCGAACTCCCCGTCCCGCGCGCCGAGCACGAACGCGCGCCACTCCGCCTCTGTGTACCGCAGCACGGTGTCCGGGTCGAGGGACGACCGCATGGCCACCGCGCCTTCGGGCAGGTACGCGATCTCGACCCGCTCCTCGTGTTCCTCCGTGCCGGGCGCGCTGAGCCACTCGACGTCCGAGATGTCGAGCGCGTACAACTCGTCGCGCTCCCGTTCCTTGCGCGCCTTGATCTCCTCCGCCGTCTCCGCCATGCCGCAGCGACCCCTTCCCGACGTCCGTCATTGATCCGGGTGCACCATGGACGCCCGGGTACACCCTGATCTCTGCTCCATCGATCGGTGCTCCAAGCGGTCCGGTGACCCGGTGATCCGGGCGTTCACCCTAGTGGCCCCCTCGGGCGTCCGCGGAGCCTTCGAGGACCGGGGCACGGGTGCCCGTACGTGCCTGGTACCCTGAGTGACGGCCGTCTGTGTACGCACCCCCGGAGCCCTTCATGGACCCTGGAGGCCGCGCCGGACGGATCCCGCCTCCGAGTTGTGGAAGCTTCCCCGAGACTAAGACCGGGGGCACTCGCGGGCACATACAGACAATTGGAGTACGCGTGCCGCTCGACGCCGCTACGAAGAAGCAGATCATCACCGAGTTCGGTACCAAGGAGGGCGACACCGGCTCCCCCGAGGTCCAGGTTGCCATGCTGTCCCGTCGGATCTCCGACCTGACCGAGCACCTCAAGACCCACAAGCACGACCACCACTCCCGCCGCGGTCTGCTGATCCTCGTCGGTCAGCGCCGTCGCCTGCTGCAGTACCTGGCGAAGAAGGACATCCAGCGCTTCCGCGCCCTGGTCGACCGCCTCGGCATCCGCCGCGGTGCGGCGGGCGCCAAGTAAGACGCCGCGAAGGGAGCGGTTCCCGGGACGATCGGGGGCCGCTCCCTTTGGTGTACGTGCGGAAACGTGCGGAGTGTCACGCACGCTTTGTAGTGTGGTGGCACAACGCAATACGGACGACAGAGCACGACAACGAAGAAGGAGAAGCGCACCTCGCCGCCGCCGGTCCTCGGTAGTGGCCCCCGGGGGAGCGAGCCCCGGGTGCTTCGATCGAAGACCGGCCCGCACCAGATGGAGCGCTTCTCCGCAACCGTCCCCCTGCCACACGGGCAGCCGCGGGACGAAGACGACAAGTAACGGAGAAAACGCTAGTGGAGAACGAGACCCACTACGCCGAGGCCGTCATCGACAACGGACCCTTCGGCACCCGCACCATCCGCTTCGAGACGGGCCGGCTGGCCAAGCAGGCCGCCGGTTCCGCCGTGGCCTACCTGGACGACGACACCATGGTGCTGTCGGCCACCACCGCCTCCAAGAACCCCAAGGACCAGCTCGACTTCTTCCCGCTGACGGTGGACGTCGAGGAGCGGATGTACGCGGCCGGGAAGATCCCCGGCAGCTTCTTCCGCCGTGAGGGCCGCCCCTCCGAGGACGCGATCCTCACCTGCCGGCTCATCGACCGGCCGCTGCGCCCCTCCTTCAAGAAGGGCCTGCGCAACGAGATCCAGGTCGTCGCCACGATCATGGCCCTCAACCCCGACCACCTGTACGACGTCGTCGCGATCAACGCCGCGTCCGCCTCCACCCAGCTCGCCGGTCTGCCCTTCTCCGGCCCGATCGGCGGCGTCCGCGTCGCGCTGATCCGCGGCCAGTGGGTGGCGTTCCCCACCCACACCGAGCTGGCGGACGCCGTCTTCGACATGGTGGTCGCCGGTCGCGCCCTGGAGGACGGCGATGTCGCGATCATGATGGTCGAGGCCGAGGCCACCGAGGAGACCATCAAGCTGGTCGCCGGCGGTTCCGAGGCGCCCACCGAGGACGTCGTCGCCGCCGGTCTTGAGGCCGCGAAGCCGTTCATCAAGGTCCTGTGCAAGGCCCAGGCCGACCTCGCCGCCAAGGCCGCCAAGCCGGTCGGCGAGTTCCCGATCTTCCTCGACTACCAGGACGACGTCCTGGAGGCCCTGACCGGCGCGGTCCGCCCCGAGCTGGCCCAGGCGCTCACCATCGCCGGCAAGCTGGAGCGCGAGGCGGAGCTGGACCGCGTCAAGCAGCTCGCCGCCGAGAAGCTGCTCCCCGAGTTCGAGGGCCGCGAGAAGGAGATCTCCGCCGCGTACCGCTCGCTGACCAAGAGCCTGGTCCGTGAGCGCGTCATCAAGGAGAAGAAGCGCATCGACGGCCGTGGCGTGACGGACATCCGTACGCTCGCCGCCGAGGTCGAGGCCATCCCGCGGGTGCACGGTTCCGCGCTGTTCGAGCGTGGCGAGACGCAGATCCTGGGCGTCACCACCCTCAACATGCTCCGCATGGAGCAGCAGCTGGACACCCTCTCCCCGGTGACCCGCAAGCGCTACATGCACAACTACAACTTCCCGCCGTACTCCACCGGTGAGACCGGCCGCGTCGGCTCCCCGAAGCGCCGCGAGATCGGTCACGGCGCGCTCGCCGAGCGCGCCCTCGTGCCGGTCCTGCCCACGCGCGAGGAGTTCCCGTACGCGATCCGCCAGGTGTCCGAGGCCCTCGGCTCCAACGGCTCGACGTCCATGGGTTCCGTCTGCGCCTCCACCATGTCGCTGCTCAACGCCGGTGTGCCGCTGAAGGCCCCGGTCGCCGGCATCGCCATGGGCCTGATCTCCCAGGAGATCGACGGCGAGACGCACTACGTCACCCTCACCGACATCCTCGGTGCGGAGGACGCCTTCGGCGACATGGACTTCAAGGTCGCCGGCACCAAGGAATTCGTGACCGCCCTCCAGCTCGACACCAAGCTGGACGGCATCCCGGCCTCCGTCCTGGCCGCGGCCCTCAAGCAGGCCCGCGACGCCCGCCTGCACATCCTCGACGTGATGATGGAGGCCATCGACCGGCCCGACGAGATGTCCCCGCACGCCCCGCGGATCATCACCGTCAAGATCCCGGTCGACAAGATCGGTGAGGTCATCGGCCCCAAGGGCAAGATGATCAACCAGATCCAGGAGGACACGGGCGCCGAGATCACCATCGAGGACGACGGCACGATCTACATCGGTGCCGCCGACGGCCCGTCCGCCGAGGCCGCCCGCGCCACCATCAACGGCATCGCCAACCCGACGATGCCCGAGGTCGGCGAGCGCTACCTCGGTACGGTCGTGAAGACGACCACCTTCGGTGCGTTCGTCTCCCTGCTGCCCGGCAAGGACGGTCTGCTGCACATCTCGCAGATCCGCAAGCTGGCCGGCGGCAAGCGCGTGGAGAACGTCGACGACGTCCTCGGCGTGGGCCAGAAGGTCCAGGTCGAGATCGCCGAGATCGACTCCCGCGGCAAGCTCTCCCTCGTCCCCGTGATCGAGGGCGAGGAAACCGCCGCCGACGGCTCCGCCGCGGGCTCGGACAAGAAGGACGACGCCGACAAGTGACGTCGCGTAACGCCACGGCGACGGCCCGCATCTCCACGGAGACGCGGGCCGTCGCCCGTACCCAAACCCTGATCAAGGGCACCGGCGGTATCGGCACGGTCCGCAAGACCACCCTCCCGGGCGGCCTGCGCATCGTCACCGAGACGCTGCCCTCGGTGCGCTCCGCCACCTTCGGCATCTGGGCGCACGTCGGCTCCCGTGACGAGACGCCGTCCCTCAACGGCGCCACGCACTACCTGGAGCACCTGCTCTTCAAGGGCACCGGAAGCCGGTCCGCACTGGACATTTCCGCCGCGCTCGACGCGGTGGGCGGCGAGATGAACGCGTTCACGGCGAAGGAGTACACGTGCTACTACGCGCGCGTGCTCGACACCGACCTGCCGCTCGCCATCGACGTCGTCTGCGACATGCTCACCGGCTCGCTCATCCTTGAGGACGACGTCAACGTCGAGCGCGGCGCCATCCTCGAAGAGATCGCGATGACCGAGGACGACCCCGGCGACTGTGTGCACGACCTGTTCGCGCACACCATGTTCGGCGACAACGCCCTCGGCCGTCCCGTCCTCGGCACGGTCGACACCGTCAACGCCCTCTCCGCGGACCGCATCCGCCGCTTCTACAAGAAGCACTACGACCCGACCCACCTGGTCGTGGCGGCCGCCGGCAACATCGACCACAACAAGGTCGTACGGCAGGTCAGGGCCGCCTTCGAGAAGGCCGGCGCGCTCCGGAACGCCGAGGCGGTGCCCATCGCCCCGCGTGACGGCCGCCGCACGATCCGCGCCGCGGGCCGCGTCGAGCTGCTCGGCCGCAAGACCGAGCAGGCACACGTCGTCCTCGGCATGCCCGGCCTGGCCCGCACCGACGACCGCCGCTGGGCGCTGGGCGTGCTGAACACGGCCCTGGGCGGCGGGATGTCCTCAAGGCTGTTCCAGGAGGTCCGGGAGAAGCGCGGCCTGGCCTACAGCGTGTACTCGTACACCTCGGGATTCGCCGACTGCGGCCTGTTCGGCGTGTACGCGGGCTGCCGACCGAGCCAGGTGCACGATGTGCTGAAGCTCTGCCGCGACGAACTGGACAGCGTCGCCGAGCACGGTCTGTCCGACGACGAGATCGCCCGTGCCGTGGGGCAGCTGAGGGGTTCGACGGTGCTGGGCCTGGAGGACACCGGCGCGCTGATGAACCGTATCGGCAAGAGCGAACTGTGCTGGGGCGAGCAGATGTCCGTGGACGACATGCTGGCCCGGATCGGGCAGGTCACCCCCGACGAGGTCCGCGCCGTCGCCCGTGACGTCCTGGGCCGCCGTCCCTCGCTGTCGGTCATCGGCCCGCTGAAGGACAAGCAGGCGTCACGGCTGCACGACGCCGTCGCCTAGCCCCTCCTGCACGGGGTCCGTGCCCGGGGCCGCCCCGGCACAAGATCCCCGATCACCCCGCCGCTGGTCAGCGAGGCTTCGGCGGAATCACCTCCGGTCCCATCCCTCCGGTTAGGAAGCAAGTACATGAGCAAGCTGCGTGTGGCGGTCCTCGGCGCGAGGGGCCGGATCGGTTCCGAGGCCGTACGGGCGGTCGAGGCCGCCGAGGACATGGAACTGGTCGCCGCCCTCGGCCGGGGCGACAGCCTGGAGACGCTGACCGACACCGGCGCCGAGGTCGCGGTCGAGCTGACCACCCCCGCCTCCGTGCTGGACAACCTCGACTACTGCGTGCGCCACGGCATCCACGCCGTCGTCGGCACCACCGGCTGGACCGACGAGCGCCTCGCGCGGCTGCGGGACCGGCTCGCCCAGTCCCCGCGGACCGGCGTGCTCATCGCCCCGAACTTCTCCATCGGCGCCGTCCTGACGATGAAGTTCGCCCAGATCGCGGCGCCCTGGTTCGAATCGGTCGAGGTGATCGAACTGCACCACCCGAACAAGGTCGACGCCCCGTCCGGCACCGCCACCCGCACGGCGCAGCTCATCGCCGAGGCCCGCCGGGCGGCCGGCACGGCCCCGGCACCGGACGCGACCGTCAGCGCCCTCGACGGCGCCCGCGGGGCGAGCGTGGACGGCGTCCCCGTCCACGCCGTACGGCTGCGCGGACTGCTCGCCCACCAGGAGGTGCTGCTCGGCGGCGACGGCGAGACCCTCACCATCCGTCACGACTCCCTGCACCACAGCAGCTTCATGCCGGGCATCCTGCTCGGCGCTCGTCGCGTGGTGTCCGCGCCCGGCCTGACCGTCGGCCTGGAGCACTTCCTCGACCTGGGCTGAGTCGAGGGGCCCACTCACATGCGCGCGAAAATCTCCTACCTCGTCACGGCCGCCGTCCTGGTCTTCTACTTCGTCCTGGTCGGCAGCCGCGGCGTCCTGCTCATCCAGTCCGGCACCGTCGTGACCGTCACCTTCGGGATCGCGGTGCTGATCCTGCCGCTGATCGGCGTGTGGTTCCTGTGGAAGAACACCCAGTTCGTCCGCCGGGCCAACCAGCTCGCCGCCGAACTCGACGCCGAGGGCGGCCTGCCCGTCGACGAGCTGCGGCGTACCTCAGGCGGCCGTATCGACCGCGACTCGGCCGACGAGGTCTTCGCCCGGCGCAAGGCCGAGACGGAGGCGGCCCCCGACGACTGGCGCAGCTGGTTCCGCCTGGCCGTGGCCTACCACGACGCCCGTGACACCCCCCGCGCCCGCAAGGCGATGCAGCGGGCCATCGCACTGCGCCAGGCGACGCGCTGAGCACGGGACGACGCGCCCGACCACCGGTCGGCGCGCCGGGGCTCGCGGACAAGGGGACTCCGGGATTCCGGGATTCCGCACCCAACGGGAAGGGGCCCGGTCCGCACCGACGGACCGGGCCCCACTCGGTGCCGGTCAGCCGCGCCGGTACTCCGCGGCCCATGCCTCGACCGTGTCCGCCGCCCGGTCGAAGGCCGGGGCGCGCCCCAGGAAGTCCAGGGTGTGCGTGGTCAGCAGCGGGCCGGGCTCCTCGGCGGCACGGTCCTTGCGTACGGCGATCAGCGCCTGCCCCTGCACCGTGCGCGGCAGCCCCGCCCAGCGCACCGGCTGCTGCACCGTGCGCACCGCGATGACCCGCTTCCAGGGCACGGTACGGGTGACGAGGAAGGCCACGTGGCGCAGGCCGCGCGCGCTGACCCACACGCCCATGCGCAGCAGCCGCAGCGCCGCGGCGATGACGGCAAGTGCCACGGCGAACACCACCGCGGCGGAGGCCGCCGAACTGGTCAGCGCGATGATGACCGCGCCGAACAGCACGAACGAGGCGAGCAGCAGCCACAGCGCGGCCACGCCCACCCGCCAGGGTCCGGGCCGGTAGGGACGGCGCCAGCGGCTGCGGTCGTCGTACGGCAACGCGATGTCGTCGGCTGCCTCGAAGGATCGGTCGGCCGTCAGGAAGGGCAGGGGCACGGCTGGTCCTCACTAGTCCATGCATGGGCTGTGCCCGGTGAGGCTATCCGCCGGTGTCCCCGCTCACCACCCGCGGGGGTCCGTAAGGGTGGGCCCCCCGAGAGGCCGGGCCGGGATCAGCGACCCTGCGCGGCCTGCGACTGCGGTGTCTGCGTGGCGGTGGGGGTGGACAGCGCGGGCATGCCGAGGACCAGCGAGCCGACGAGTCCGGCGACGATGGTGAGCCCGAGCAGCCAGCGCCCGGCTATCTGGCCGGCGGACGCACGCTGACGGGGCGGGGGCGCCACATTGCTGCGGAACTTCTCGGCATCGGCGAGGAAGCCGAACGGTACGGGCTCGCGCCTGGAGGCGCCTCCCAGCGGCAGCTGGGGGAGGGTCATCGGATGCATCTCCCTTCGAAGGTCGGACGTCGGACGAACGCCGGAGCGGCCCCCACGCTCGAACGACTCGAACAAGCGGCCCTCACCCATACAGACGAGCGATCTCCACGAAAGGTGCCCTCTTGCCCCGAATTCCCAGAAGTTCTCCTGGGTTCGTCGAAGATGTCGCGTCCCGGCAGCGAACGCCCCGATGTCAGTGCCGGGCCGTAGAGTGGGCGCCGCCCGAGAGACGTGATGGAAGGACCCGCCGAGCCGTGACCGACACCCCCGTCGAGGAACCCAAGCCCAGTTTCCGCAGCGATGTCACCGTCGAGCTGGTCAAGCACAGCGCGTCGGACGCCGACGTGCTGTTCGCCGCCCGCGTCTCGACGGCCGGCGAGCAGTCCCTGGCGGAGTTGGACAAGGACCCCGAGCGCTCGAAGGGACTGATCAACTACCTGATGCGGGACCGGCACGGCAGCCCCTTCGAGCACAACTCGATGACGTTCTTCATCAACGCCCCGATCTTCGTGTTCCGCGAGTTCATGCGGCACCGCGTGGGCTGGTGCGTCGCCGGTGACACGGAGATCACCCTGGAGAGCGAGGCCGGCCGGATCCGCCGACGGACCATCGCCGAGCTGCACGAGCTCTGGCATCTGGGCGTCGAGGACGGGCTGCCGCCCTCCGCCGGCGGCGTGACCTGGCACAGCCGCGCGGGCAAGTGGACGGCCCAGGTCCGGCACGACGAGACCGACCACTACCTGGGTCTGTACGAGAGCCGCGAGGCGGCCGACTCGGCCGTGGCCGAATTCCGCGAGCAGCACCCGGCCACCCGTCTGCGCAAGCTCGACCCGCTCCGCCGCAGCCACGTCCGATGCTACGACGAGGAGACCCTGCTCGCCCGGCGGACCAGGATCGTCGACGTGATCGAATCCGGGGTCAAGCCCCTGATCGAGATCACGACGGCGTCCGGGAAGTCGCTCCGCTGCACCGTCGACCACGCCGTGTTCACACCGGAGGGCTGGCGCAAGGCAGGGGAGCTGGCCGTCGGGGACGCCGTCATGGCGGCCGGATCCGACTCCCGCTGCGCGCAGGCGGACGTCCCGCCGGGCCTGCAGCGCGGCATCGGCGTCTGGACCGCGGCGCAGCGGCAGCGGCTGATCGGGGAAACCGACACCTGCCACCGCTGCGGGCAGGACTTCCCGCGCGACCGGCTCGCCCTGGACCACGTCGTCCCGGTCGCCGAGGACCTGGCCAGAGCCCTTGACGAGAAGAACCTCGCCCCGGCCTGCGAGCCCTGCCAGGCCGCCAGGAGCGCCGAGGAGCAGACGGCGGCCCGGCGCGGCGACGAGGTCTCCAAGGCCGTTCCGGACCGGATCGTCGCCATCGAGGCCCGGGGCGAGGAGATGACGTACGACCTCTCGGTGGCGGGTCCCTGGCACAACTTCCTGGCCAACGGCATCGTCGTGCACAACTCGTACAACGAGGAATCCGGCCGCTACCGTGAGTTGCAGCCGGTCTTCTACGTGCCCGACGAGTCCCGCAGGCTCGTCCAGGAGGGGCGGCCGGGCAAATACCGGTTCGTGGAGGGCACGCAGGCCCAGCAGGAACTGGTCGGACGCGTCACCGAGGAGAGCTATCGGCACGCCTACGAGGCGTACCAGGAGATGCTCAGGGCCGGTGTGGCCCGCGAGGTCGCCCGGGCGGTCCTCCCCGTGGGCCTGTTCTCCTCGATGTACGCCACCTGCAACGCACGGTCCCTGATGCATTTCCTCGGCCTGCGCACCCAGCACGAACTGGCCAAGGTGCCGTCCTTCCCGCAGCGGGAGATCGAGATGGTCGGCGAGCAGATGGAGGCCGCCTGGGCCCAGCTCATGCCGCTCACGCACGCTGCTTTCAACGCCAACGGCCGGGTCGCCCCATGAGACCGCACGCAGGTCCGGATCAGCCTGGTGAAGTGTCCGTATTGCGGCATTTGGAGAAGTTCATCTAGCCTGATCAAACGGACCCGGCACTGCTTGAACCCCCGAGCAGGCAGTGCCGGGCTCCACATTTGTCCTGACTTTCCCGGCACCCCTAGGGCAGACCACACAGGGAGCACCGAGTAGCGTGTTACCCATGGCTCCGACCTCCACTCCGCAGACCCCCTTCGGGCGGGTCCTCACCGCCATGGTCACGCCCTTCACGGCGGACGGCGCGCTCGACCTCGACGGCGCCCAGCGGCTCGCCACCCACCTGGTGGATGCAGGCAACGACGGCCTGATCATCAACGGCACCACCGGCGAGTCCCCCACCACCAGCGACGCGGAGAAAACGGACCTCGTACGAGCCGTACGGGAAGCGGTCGGCGACCGCGCCCACGTCGTGGCCGGTGTCGGCACCAACGACACCCACCACAGCATCGAGCTGGCGCGCGCCGCGGAGCGCGCGGGCGCACACGGCCTCCTGGTCGTCACGCCGTACTACAACAAGCCCCCGCAGGAGGGCCTGTACCAGCACTTCAAAGTCGTCGCCGACGCCACCGGACTGCCGGTCCTGCTGTACGACATCCCCGGCCGCAGCGGCGTACCGATCAACACGGAGACCCTGGTCCGCCTCGCCGAGCACCCGAGGATCGTCGCCAACAAGGACGCCAAGGGCGACCTCGGACGGGCCAGCTGGGCCATCGCCCGGTCCGGCCTCGCCTGGTACTCCGGCGACGACATGCTGAACCTGCCGCTGCTCTCCGTGGGCGCGGTCGGCTTCGTCTCGGTCGTCGGCCACGTGGTCACTCCGGACCTGCGCGCCCTGGTCGAGGCGTTCTCCTCCGGCGACGTCCAGAAGGCCACCGAGATCCACCAGAAGCTGCTCCCCGTCTACACCGGCATGTTCCGCACCCAGGGCGTCATGACGGCCAAGGCCGCGCTCGCCCTCCAGGGCCTGCCCGCCGGGCCGCTGCGCGCGCCCATGATCGAGTGCACTCCCGAGGAGATCGAGCAGCTCAAGATCGATCTTGCCGCCGGCGGGGTACAGCTCTGACAACAGACTTGGCATCACCCGAGCTTCACAACTGAATACGCGGGTCACCGGTGCCCGTAATCCACAACGACAACTGCTTCTGCACGAACGTCACGCGCGCCACGTGCCCACCGGTACGTGGCGCGCGTGGTTGAGGAGAGTCTTTTGAGTCATCCGCATCCTGAACTCGGTTCACCCCCGCCGCTTCCCGAAGGCGGCCTGAGGGTCACCCCGCTCGGCGGTCTCGGCGAGATCGGCCGGAACATGACGGTCTTCGAGTACGGCGGCCGCCTGCTGATCGTCGACTGCGGGGTGCTCTTCCCCGAGGAGGAGCAGCCCGGAATCGACCTGATCCTGCCGGACTTCTCATCGATCCGGGACCGCCTCGACGACATCGAGGGCATCGTCCTCACCCACGGGCACGAGGACCACATCGGCGGAGTGCCGTTCCTCCTGAAGGAGAAGCCGGACATCCCGCTGATCGGCTCCAAGCTGACCCTCGCGCTGATCGAGGCGAAGCTCCAGGAGCACCGCATCCGCCCGTACATCCTCGAAGTCGCCGAGGGCAACCGAGAGCGCATCGGACCCTTCGACTGCGAGTTCGTCGCGGTCAACCACTCCATCCCGGACGCCCTCGCGGTCGCGATCCGCACCCCCGCCGGCCTGGTGGTCCACACCGGCGACTTCAAGATGGACCAACTGCCGCTGGACAACCGCCTCACGGATCTACACGCGTTCGCGCGGTTGAGCGAGGAGGGCATCGACCTCCTCCTCGCCGACTCCACCAACGCCGAGGTCCCCGGCTTCACCGCGCACGAGCGCGACATCTCCAACGTGCTGCGCCAGGTCTTCGCGGGCGCCCGCAAGCGGATCATCGTGGCCAGCTTCGCCAGCCACGTCCACCGCATCCAGCAGATCATGGACGCGGCACACGAGTACGGCCGCCGGGTAGCCTTCGTCGGCCGCTCGATGGTCCGCAACATGGGCATCGCCCGTGACCTGGGCTATCTGAAGGTCCCACCGGGTCTGGTCGTGGACGTCAAGACGCTCGACGACCTGCCGGACGAACAGGTCGTCCTGGTCTGCACCGGCTCCCAGGGCGAACCGATGGCCGCCCTCTCCCGGATGGCCAGCCGGGACCACCAGATCCGGATCGTCGACGGGGACACGGTCATCCTGGCCTCCTCCCTCATCCCCGGCAACGAGAACGCGGTCTACCGCGTCATCAACGGCCTGACCCGCTGGGGCGCCAACGTCGTCCACAAGGGCAACGCGAAGGTGCACGTCTCGGGCCACGCCTCCGCCGGTGAGCTGCTGTACTTCTACAACATCTGCCGCCCGAAGAACCTGATGCCGGTGCACGGCGAATGGCGCCATCTGCGGGCCAACGCAGAACTGGGAGCCCTCACCGGGGTCCCGCACGACCGGATCGTCATCGCGGAGGACGGCGTCGTCGTCGACCTCGTCGAGGGCAAGGCGAAGATCTCCGGCAAGGTACAGGCCGGCTATGTGTACGTCGACGGCCTCTCGGTCGGCGACGTCGGCGAGCCCGCGCTGAAGGACCGCAAGATCCTCGGAGACGAGGGCATCATCTCCGTCTTCGTGGTGGTGGACTCGTCCACGGGCAAGATCACGGGCGGCCCGCACGTCCAGGCCCGCGGCTCAGGCATCGAGGACACGGCCTTCGCCGAGGTCCTCCCGAAGATCACGGAAGCCCTGGAGCGCTCGGCCCAGGACGGCGTTGTCGAACCGCATCAGCTGCAACAGCTCATCCGGCGCACCCTCGGCAAGTGGGTCTCGGACACGTATCGGCGCAGGCCGATGATCCTCCCCGTCGTCGTGGACGTCTGACCCGTCGACGGCCGAACCCGGAGCGGGGTGCCTCGATTTGCATCGAGGCACCCCGCTCCAGTACGTTTACGGCCCTGCCCGAGAGGGAAACCCGGCCGCCTGATGCGCGGCCGAGTCCGCCCCGAACGGGTCGGGAATTCCGACTCAGAATCTCTGATAAAGTCGGAACCGCCGGAAAGGGAAACGTGAGAGCGGGACCCCGGAAAGCACCGAGGAAATCGGATCGAGAAAAGGTCTGATAGAGTCGGAAACACCGAAGGGAAGCGCCCGGAGGAAAGCCCG
>NZ_JBHJUV010000082.1:0-36018 GCF_042268025.1 Streptomyces sp. NPDC056161 | reverse complement strand
GGGTAGGAGGCTGCTGCGCAGCCTCCTAGCGCCAACGCCCTCGCTTCGCGAGGGCGTTCAACCGCGCGCTTCACGCGCAGTGCCAAAAAGAATTCCCTCCGCTCCGCTTCGGGAATGCTTGGGGCTTCGCCCCAAGCTCAACAGGCAAGTCGCTTCGCTCTCTTGCCTGTTGAGCTTCCGGCTTCGCCTCCAGCTCTATAGCCCGCTAACGCGGGCTCAGCTATCAAGAAGGGCGGGTGCTTCCTTTGGCGAAAAGTTTCTGGGTTTCCTGATTTGGGGCTCATGCCTCTCTTGGGTCGGGAAGCTGGCGTGACGCTCGCGGATCCCGTTCCCCTGCGGCTGTCGGGAGGGGGTCGTCTGTCGATGTGTCAGGAGTCGTGTGTCCGAGCAAGAAGATGGTCTCGCCCCAGCCCGCACCACCGATGCGGGCTGGGGCCAGGTACGAACTCTGGCCCGCCGGATCCTCGTCGCCCGGTTGGGCGACTGGCGTCAGCCACTGCCCCACCGCGTGCCACCGCAGCAGGTCTACGACTGAACGCATCCATCTGCACCTCGCCGAGCATGTTCACCTGTACGCCGGCAGCCGTCTCCGCGATCCTCCCCACGGCGCGGGGACGGCCTCGCTTTCCCGCCGGCTTCGGTCACGTCGCCGGGGCTAAGCCATGGCCAGAAGACCCCGCCAGGGCCGTCCGCCCGCGACAGCTCCCCCTTCAACCACGTAGGGGACCGAAAGGCGGCACGCTGATGGCAGCGTAGGGCACTTACGGCAGGGACGCGGGAAGCGCGCCCTCGTCGATCCAGTCACCGTCGAACAGTGATGCCACCAACGCGGCATGTTCCTGGGGTAGTTGGCCGGCCCTGTGCTGCGAACGCGTTTTGGCGAGCCAGGGTCCGATCTTCACGCGCTCGCCGTCAACGGTGATTTCCTCGCGGGCGGTGGGCGCGCGGTACTCACGGTGGAGGAAGAGCTCGAGAATCTGCACGGTCTGGGCGAACGTGCGGCGGGAGCGGCGGCTCATGGTTAGCGGATGGGTCTGCGGGGTGAGGCCGATGTCGGTCAGCAGGAGCCGCTGTCGAGGGGCGAGGCTGCTCCAGCCGGTGAGCTGGCGGTGGAGCCAGCTGCCGATCTTCACCGTGTCAAGGACGGTGTGGCGTTCGAGGGCTGCCGGGTCGTTCCCGGCGGCCAGGTGCGTGCGCAGCAGGTGGTACTTGCGGTGCCAGTCCGGGCCGTGCGGCAACTGCCAGTCCGGGTCAATGGCTGTGAGTGCGGCGGCGCGGGCCGGGTCGAGTCCGCGGCGTGCGGCCAGGGAGCGTTGTTCGGCGAGCCAGGCGCCGGTGGGGGTGGTGGCGGGGGCGGCGAGGTGGCCGTGGGCGCGGTGGTAGTCGGTGGCGGCGGTGATCTGGGCGCGCCAGGCGGCGTCGTGTTTGTCCCAGATCATGTCCAGCGCGTCGAGTTCGGCGGCCCAGGCGGCGTCCAGGCGGCCAGCGGTGCGGGCGTCGCGCATGGCGGTGATGAAGCTGCCGAGGGCGTAGCCGTAGGGGTCGGTGTAGTCGGCGGGGACGTCGAGGTGGTGGTGGGTGTCGTGGTAGGCCTGGGCGGCAGCGAGTCCGGCGCGGCGGGAGCGGGAGACGGCGGTGTCGTGGGGGTTGAAGGAGGTGAGGTCGAGGGCGCGGGCGACGTGCTCGGGGTGGACGGTGAAGTCGAAGTGCCAGCGGTGCTGGATGAGGTCGCTGATCTCTTTGGGGAGGCGGTTGGCTTTGCCTGGGAGGCGTTCGAGGATGCGGTGGTCGTGGCTGGCTAGGGCGGTGCTGATGGCCCAGACGGGTTCGTAGGCGGTGCCGAGGATGTCGCTGGGGTCGGTGCCCGGGGGGATGTAGACGGGGATGACCAGGCTGGCGATCTTGCCGCTGACGGACAGGCGCAGGGCGCGGCCGAGGGCCTGGACGCAGCGGATGACGCTGCGGGTGGGGTCGGCGAAGACGATTGCGTCGACGCTGGGGATGTCGACGCCTTCTGCGATGACTTTGGCGTTGGTCAGGATGGCGCAGGAGGATGCGGCGAACTGGGCGAAGGTGTCCGCGCGTTGCGCGGAGGGCATGTCGCCGTGGACGAAGAAGACGCGCGGGTCGATGTCGGGGCGCAGGTCGGCGTGGGAGCGCAGGCGTCGCAGGGTGTGGGGCAGTTCGCGGGCGAAGCGTTTGGCGTCCTCGACCAGGTTGAAGTAGACCAGCACGCGGCGCTGTTGGTGGGTGGTCATGGCTTTGAGGACGGCCAGGTGCAGGGCGGTGGTGCGCAGGGCCTCGTCGGTAGCGGGCTGTTGGTCCGTGGTGGTGCCGGGGGCGGGCAGGTTGAGGCGGGCGCGGAGGTCGTCGTCGGTGAGGGTGGGGACAATGATCCGGTAGTCCGCGACCCGGCCGTCCTCGATCGCTCGGGCGAGGGGGTATTCGAAGATCTTCTTGCCGTAGACGGCGGGGTTGTCCATGGAGTTGGCGCGGGCCTCGCTCCCCTCCCCCGCTGTGAGCAGGCGGCCGCGGGGGCGGGAGAGGCTCGCAGACTCGGCCAGGTCAGGTGCGGCGAAGATGCGTGGGGTGGCGGTCATATAGAGGCGGCGGTCGGCACGGATGCGCGTGGTGTCGTGGACCGCGGCCCATTTCTTGTCGGACCGGCCGGCGATCCGGTGGGCCTCGTCCATCACGGCCAGGTCGAAGGGCGGGACCTGGTGTGAGGTGTGCTGGGTGTTCTCGATCTTGTCGAGGGAGTCGTAGGTGCACACCACTGTCAGGCCGGGAAGCGCTTTGGGTCCCGTGCCGACGGCGGCAAGCAGGGAGGCGAGGAGGCGGTAGTCGGTGACGGAGGCGACGCGCGCTTGGGCCAGGGCGTCGTGGGCGGCTGCGTCCATGGAGGAGACGATGACGAGGGGTTCACGGTGGCCGTCGCGGCGCAGTGCCAGGGCGGTCTGTGCAGCCAGGTCGAGCGTGGGGACAACAAACAACAGTCGGCGCGCCAGCTGACGGGCGGCGCGGCTGGCGACGAGGGTTTTGCCGGTGCCGGTCGCGGCCACGTACGAGCCGCGGGTGCCTGGACGGCTGAGGTGCTTGAGGATCCTGCGGAGGGCCTCTTGCTGATCCTCATACAGGGATACCGGTTTGGGGTGCCGCCCACGGCGTGAGGGCAGGTCCAGCCCCAGAGTGTGCAGGTCCTGGGCGGTGAGCGGCTGCGGCTCAGCCGCCGGGGGCAGGGACGGTTCCAAGGAAGTCTCCGGGCGATGCGTTGCAGGCCGGTAGCGGCAGGCGCCATCCGATTCTGTCAGTCCTGCCCTTCCGTCATGGCTGTCCCTCCCGCACAGCGCCTGCGGCTCCGTCGCTGGCCCGGGGTCAGGGGGTCTGAGGTGCGGGCGCCGGGGGCTGGGAGGGCACGGTGTGCGTGACAGCGGGCGTGGTCTGCGCGGCCAGTTTGCGGTAGCCGGTAGCGGTGATGGTGTGCCAGGACAGGTAGAAGCCGACAGCGGCCAGGGCTCCCAGGACGGTTGCCGTGGCGAGGAGCAGGGGTCGGTGCTCCACGGGGTAGCGCCACAGTGCGAGATCGGTGGCCAAGGTGAACAGGATGCTGTTGAGCATCCAGCCGCGGCAGATCCTCAGGCGGGAGCGTGCGTAGTCGGCACGGGCGGCCAGGGCAGGAATCTCGGCGAGTTTGAGGCGGGCCTGGGCATAGGCGGCGGTTGTGGGAAAGGACTGGCTGCGCAGGCGGCGGCGGACGGCGGCCAGGACGGTGTCGGCGGCGCGGTCGATCAGAATGCCCAGGGCGTAGGCGCATGCGAGGGCTGCGCCGGCCGCGAGGGGCGTGCCCGCCGCAGGGGCCAGTCGGCGGGTGTTGTCGGCGCCGGCGATGGCCGCGGCCAGGATGCCCAGGCCGGTGAGGAAGCCGATGCCGACAACGAGGACCTCGACGAACATGGCGGTGGCGGCCACGACACCGGAAGGTTCGGGCTGCGGCGGTCGGGTCACAGGTCTATCCCCCAAATTTCTGCCAGGTCATAGAGCATGGTGTCGGCGAACGCGCTCTCGTTCCACAGGTCCCGCAGGGTGAAGCTGTCGTAGTCGAGACGCTCGAAGATGATCAGACTTTCCGGCTGCGAGGCCAAGATGTAGCGGCCGTCCTCGAGGAAGTGGTCGCTGGTCGGGCCGAACCTGACGTAGTCGCGGGTCAACCGGTCCCGGTAGCGCTCGGCGAACTCGAACAGTCGGTAGTTGTATCCGCTGATGTCGTCGGGGATCACTTGCTGGAGTACGTCGATGACCTCATGGGAGAGCTCCCGGTCGAAGGAGTGCTGGGCAAACGTGCGGTAGATGCGTTCTGCTTCGACGAAAAGCCTGTTGCCGCGGGTGAAATCGGGATGTTGATCCAACACCTCCATCACCCGCCCGATCTCTGCGTCGTACAGCTCTACCAGGGCAAATGCACGGTACAGCGCACGACTGACATCGGAGGGGATCCGCAGGTTGCCGGGGGGCTTGTAGGCGAGGCGGTGGTAGTCGTTGGCCCAGACGTCGACGACGGGGGTGCGGATCTGGATCTCGCACTCGTATGGTTGGCCGTCCGGGTCCGTGTAGTCACCGACGGCCGGGACCTGGACATGGAGTCGGGGGTACTCGAAGCGGTCTTCGCGGCCCGGCAGCATGCGGCGGTAGTCCTGGACGGCCTCGTCGCCGACCCCGAAGGCGTCCTTGACCAGGCCGAGAGCCGGATCGAACAGGCCGGGATGGCGTACCGTGATCCGCACTCCCACCTTGTCGGTGACTTGTTTCCAGGGATCCGTGTAGCCCTTGCGGTGGATCTTGGCGACGTAGCGCCCTACGTCTTTGACGCGCTGGGAGACGACGCAGTCGAACTGGTCGCGGACGGCGCGCCGGCGTATGTGGTCGGCGGTGCACCGGGCGGCTTCCTTGATGCGGGGTTCTTCCGCCACGTAGCGGTGGAAGGCCTCATTGACCGTCAGTGTCACGGCTGTCTTCCACCGGGCTGGTGACGGTCGTCTGTGCGGCCGGGCTCGGCTTCTTGCTGCGTCCGCCGGGCGGTGAAAAGCCCTGGGTGTTGGTGACTTCGCCCGTCACGGTGGCCGTGGTGCGGCCGTCCGCCAGAGCCTCGAACGTCACGGTCTCCTCCACCGCGTCCAGAGGGGCGACGAGGAAGGCGCCACTGGAGAAATCGACTCGCATCTTCTGCAGGCGCGGCTCGATCAGCTCCGTGTCCTTGACGAAGGTCTGCTCTGGGATGCCGTTCTCGGACAAGTGCGCCAAAAACTCCCTCCTGTGATCTCCTTTCAGGTTCCGGTCGGTGAACTCACGGGGGTTGATGGTCTCCGGGGTGCTTTGCAGCTCTGAGAGAATCGCCATGGTGTAGTCGATGCGGGCTTGGGCGTCCGCCGGCTCGCTCAGGCGGCTGTTGACCCACTTGAGCGCGACGTCGTGGAACCTGCCGGTCACCTCGGCCGGGTCTTCCGTGAACGTGCAGCCCAGGAAGTCGTGTAGGAAGAAGCCGGCCATGCGCCGGGTGGAGCGCTGCCGGTCGGCGGCCCATCCCTGCAGCATGTCCTCCTTGGCGCCGTCGGCGGTGAACAGCGCCAGCTTGAAGACGTTGGCCTTCTCCGTGAACAGCAGGTCGGCGTAGAACTGGACGTCGAAAGTCCGCTTGCCCTCTTCCCCGACGCGCCGGGCCTGCATGCCGGTCTCCTGCTCCAGCTTCACCAGCAGCAGGGCGCGTTGCCGGGCCAGCTGGACCTGGGCGACCACCAGCAGCCCGCGGGAGTTGGAGCCAGTCTGGCAGTCCTGGAGGTGGCGAGCCAGGTGGCCGGAGACCTCGACAAGATCTTGTTCTTCGGCCATGAAGTCCCGCACCCAGTCCGGGAGCGGGGACTTGGGCTCGGGGTCCTCCGTCACTGAACAGGCATGAGTATTCAAGATCTTGACCAGCCGCTTTTCCAGTGCGCTTTGGACCTTGTCCGAGAGCGGGCTGGCCTCGTCGCTGAGCTCGACCGTGTAGCTCCTGGGATCTTTCTTCAGCCGGGTGGGCACCGAATGCACGATGGTCTGCTTGATGACGAGTTCACCAAAATCCGTACGCATTTCTACCTCGGTGTAGGGCCAGGCGCGCCCCCGATCTGGGGGGCGCCGGGGAGAACCGCGGACGCGCATCCCGGACGGGTCGCTGCGGAAGAAGAAGGGGCGCTCGTCTGGAACACCCCCGGGGAGCGTCGTGCACGGCAGGCTCCCCCCGGCCGTGTTGCTTACGCTCTGTCATGGGTGAGCGTAGTGGCTGATAATGGCTCGTGTCCCCCAAGTCATATCCGTGTGACTTATTTTGCATGCGTGGTACTTGAGCGGTTCCGTCCGGTCCGGGCGCGAACAAGGCGGGCTTTACGGGCAAGTTGATGGGTCGTTACGGCGCGGACGTGCGGCCTAACTTGGCCTGTCTGCGGCAGTGTGCCGGAACGTGCCGGTTTTCATGTCCCTGATCCCGGCGGCCAGCTACCGAGCCGGGGTTTCTGCGTTCGTGAAGCGGCCGAAGCTCGGGCACCAGCACGTCGTGGCCGGTGCTGTTGCGCGCACCCGCCGGTGCGTCGCGTGTGTCTGGTGGGAGGATGGCGATGCGCAGGGCTCCGGTGGGGGCCTGGCAGCCCGTCCCTCGATGGGGCCGTCCTCGGAGACGCCGTCGACGCAGAACAGAGCGGCCTTGTAGATCTTGTTGTGCTCGGTCACCAGAAGGTCGGCGAAGTAGCTCATGTCGAAGGTGCGTTTGCCGTTGACGAGGACGTCCTGGGCCCGGAGGCCGCCTTCTTGTTCCAGTTTGACGATGAGGAGCGCCCGCTTGCCGGCAAGGCGGGCGGTCGCCACGAGGAGGAGCCCGGCCGAGCTGCTTTTCCCCTTCTGGCTGTCCCAGAGCAGTTCGGCAAGGTCGACGGAGACGTCCACCAGGCCACGTTCCTGGGTGAGGTACTCGTACACGCGGTCCGGCAGGTTCGATTTCTTGACCTCGATCTCTTCCACGGCCGGGCGCCCGTGTGAGGCGAGCACACCGCGGAAGTTGGCCTGGATCTTGGCACGTACGTCTTCGCTGAGCTTACACACCATGGCGAGGGCCGCGGCAGGACTGGCGGAACCTTAGGGCTGGGATGAGCCCGGCGTGCCGACGGTGATGTCGGCGAGCAGTGCGGGCAGGAGGTCCTCCTCGTACACGGGCACGGAATGCTCCCGCATCACGGACACCAGGCTCGCATCCCAGGGAGCATCCGATGCCTGCAGGTGCAGGGTTTCGGTGCCCCCGGGGACAGCCGTGAGGTAGTCGGCCGCGCTCATCCGCCACGCGACCGCGGCCGGTGCGGCAGCGAGGAGAGCGCGCATGTGCGCCAGTCCGGCCTGATCGAAGTCGGCGCGGACGGCGATGTGCCAGCCGGCGTCCGACAGCGCGCCGACGGCTTCGCATTCCAGCTGTGAGGGTGTGCCGGCCGTGCAGATCACCCGTGGTGTGGTGGCCGTGTCCTGGGCCAGGGCGTGGGTGCTCGCCGCGGCGAGCACGGACGGGTTCTCCGTGACGAAGACCCACGTGCCGGGGATCTCGGGACGTTCCCATGCGATCTTGGCGAGTTCTCTGGGCGGCAGGGTGAAGGTCGCGCCGGGCGGTATCCGCCATCCTCGGGGTGTGATTCCAGTGATGATGAGTCCGCCGAGCAGGTCGTCGCAGTCCACTCCGAGTCGGGCCCAGCTGGAGCGCACCGTGCTCGCGGAGGATCCGGTCAGGGCGAGGACGAGCGCGGGCAGGGCTCCGCTGTCCAGTGCGTGGGGGTTGCCCGGCACCAGCGTGCGGCGGTCGATGCGCCGGCCGGGTGGAGGCAGGCTGCCGGCGACCTGCAGCGCCTGGGCGAGCAGCGCAGCGGGATCCGGTGTGTTGAGCAGTCGGGTGATCCATCCGGCGCTGTGCAGTCGGCTGAAGACGGTGTCCGTTCCCACGCGTTCCCGCACATGGTGGGGCAGGCCGGTAACGGCGCTGTCGAGTTGTGCACGGAGCCGGTCGGATGCGGCTGTGTGCTTGGCTCGGCTGCGGGCTTTTGCTGCCAGGCGGCGGGTGGTGGCGTGGGCGGCGATGGCGCCGGGGGTGAGTGAGGGGCCGCGTGTGGCCAACGCCGCGGTCAGTTCCTCCAGGCGGACGCGGCGCCGCTGGCCGGGCTCCAGCGGGCGTCCGCCGATGAGGCCGGCTGCTGCCGCGCGCTCGGCTGGCGAGGCCGGCACCGTCACGGTGACCGCGGGGCCTGCGGTGAGGGTCTCGTCCCCGCGCCGGTCGGCTACCGCTGCCAGGGCCAGCCACAGCCAGGTGAGTTGGGGGATGAGCAGCGGAGCCAGATCGGCGTCCGCGCAGGCGTCGTCGCACAGCGGGCAGCTCATGCGGTCCCTCCGGCGTGCAGTGCGGGATCGGTGTCCTCCGGCAGGGCCTGGCCTGTCCGGATCAGCATGGGGAAGGCGACGACGGTGCCGTCGGCACCAGCTTCGAGGTCATGGGCATCGATGCCGTCCCACGCACCGGGTGCGCCGTCCCACAGGTAGGAGGTGCACAGGACGTCCAGGTCGAGTTCGGCGAGGTAGCGGGCCAGTCCTTCGCGTCCGCGTTCGTCGACCTCGGCGGGGACTTCGTCGAGCGGGACCAGGCGCAGGCCGGTGCTCGGAAAACGGTCGTAGCTGGCGGCGATGGCGGCGAGCATGGGGGCCAGGACAACCAGGCGACGTTCGCCGCCGGACAGGCCGGTGCGCGGGCCCCATTGGCCGGTGGCGGGTGTGCCGTCGGGGCCGGGGCGTTCCACGAGGTAGTGGACGTCGACCCAGCTGCGGATGTCGACTGCCGCGGCAAGGCGCTCTGCCATGGTGGAGCCGTCGGCGGCGGCCAGCAGGGACTGCAGTGCCTGTCCGACCTGTTCCTTCTGCGCGTCGGTGCGCACGGCGTCGCCGATCGTGCAGGACAGCTTGTACACGGTGCGGGTGGCGGCGTCGAGGTCGGCCCGCAGGCTGATGTGGACCTGGACGCCGACTCCGGAGGATGCCTGGGCTGCGCGCATCTTGCGGTTGACCGTCTTCTTCCAGTCCGTCAGGGCCGTCCAGGCGGTTCCGATGGCGGCGGGCAGGCGACCGATGACGAAGTCGCGCAGCGCTGCGGCTTCCGCGGCGTCGAGGGCGGCTTTGGCCCGGTCGGCGAGGGTCTGCGCGCGGACGGCGGCGGAGAGGGGGTCGTAGCGCGTTTCGGCGTGGGTGAGGACGAAGGTGTCGAGTTCTCCGATGCTGGCGGGCGGGTCGTCGCGTGCGATGGTCCAGGTCTGGGCGAGTTCGGCGCGGACGGTGTCGTAGCGTTCGCCGAGAATCTTCTTGGAGGAGGTGGGGCGGCGGCCGAGCAGACCTTCGACGATGTTGAGGAGTTCGGAGCTGTCGGCGCCGACCGTGGGGAGAGCGGGATCGACACCGAGGGCATGGGCAAGCGGGGGCCAGGCGAGCAGCGCCGCCAGATGTGCCCGTGTGGCCGTCTGGCCGGGGCGTGCTTCGTTGAGTCGCTGTCGGGCCGTGACGAGGTTGCTCTCGCAGGTGCTGAGCTGCTTCTCGGCGGTGACGGCGTGCTGTTGGGCGAAGGAGAGCTGCCGTTGGAGTTCCTTAGCCCGGTCGGTGGCCTCTTCGAAGCGGCGTGCTGCGTCCTCGGCGTCGCCGTGGGACTGCGCCTCGGTGAGTTCGGCGCGGGTCTCGAGGACCGTGGTGTGCGCGCTACGGGCGTCGTGCTGGAGGTCGGCAAGTCGCTCGGCGAGGGTGGCTTCGTCGGGCAGTATCTGCAGGACGCGCCCGAGCCTGGGCAGCAGCCGCGCGGACAGCGTGGTTGCGCAACCGTCGAGCGTGTCGGCGCGCGTTCGGCCGTCCTCGACCATGTCGGCCAGGGCGGCGGGGTCGGCGGGCATGCCCAGACTTCGGGCCCGGGCCGTCCAGTCGGTGCGCATGCGGATGTGCTCGGCCGCCATGTCGTCCGCGCACTGCCGCAGTTGCCGTGCGGTGCCCTGGCGCTCGTGTGCCGCCTTGGCGGTACGGGCGCGCTCGGCCTCGGTGTTGACCAGTTCGTCCCGCGGGGGGAATGTCTGGGCTTCGCTGCGGGCGGCATCACGTTGCCGGCGTCGCTCTCCGGCGGCGTGCCGCTCGGCCTCGGCGTCGGCTTCGAGTTCGTCGGCGGCCGCGTCCAGCTCGTCGGCTTTGGCGCGTGCCCTGGCCAGGCGGGTGCGGGCGCCGATATGCGAGGCGGCAGGGATCGTGCTGCCATCGGCGCGCAGCGCGGCGGCGGGATCACCTGTGAGGGGGCCGGCGGTGAAGGTGCCGTCGCGTCCGATGACGAGAACTGCCGGGTCGTGGTGGCCGGTGGCGGTGTCGGCCAGGGCGATGCGTGCCAGCACAGCCCGGGCGAGAGCAGCGTGCGGGTGGCCGGGCACAACGTCCAGGACGGTGGTCAGGTTCTGCTCGCAGACTGTGCCTGTGGGGCTGATGCGCCAGGCGTCAGTGGTGGCTCCGCCGGCGTGCAGGTGGGCCCCGAGGATTCCGGAGCGGGCGAGTGCCAGTTCCAGGAGTGCCTTTTGTTCGTCTGCGGCCTCGGGGGCGGGCTGCCATTCGAGCAGTGCGCCGAGGGCGGTGTCGTCCAGGCCCGCCCCGGCCCAGGACGGGCGGGGCAGCGGCAGCAGCTGTCCGGAGCGCAGGTGACGGGCCCCGTTGCGGTGCTGTGCGGCGGTGGTGTCGAGGCCGGCTGCGGTGGCGAGGTGGTGTTTGGCGGCGTTTTCGTGGACGGCTGCGAGGGATTCACCGGTGCGCCGTGCCTGGTCGGCCCATGCGTTGAGCTGGTCGCGGACTGCGGCGGGTTCGGCGGTGGTGAGGGCGTCGATGTCCTCGGTGTCCCATACCGGCTGCTCGTCCCAGGCAAGATCCGCCTCGTCGTGCAGGCCGCGCAGGTGAGGATGCGCCGGGGCCCATAGGGCGACGTCGGCGAGTACCTGGCGGGCAGCCGAGCGAGCTGCTGCGGTGGCCCGGTCGTGGGCCTGGCTGGCCTCGTCATAGGCACTCTCGGCGGTGGCTGCTGCCTGGTCGGCGCTCTGGGCTGCCGTGTCGGCTGTGGCGACGGGGTCGTGGTCGCGCAGGATGAGTGCGGCCCTGTCGGCTGTGGCCCTCTGTCCCTGGGCTGTGCTCGTCCAGGCGCGGGCGAGTTGGTCGAGACCGGTGCGGTCATGGGTGAGGGTCAGGCCGGGGCCCGGGTCGACGACGCGGTCGGCGACAGGACGGGTAATCCGGGCGCGGGGGTGGTGGGCGAGCAGGGTCTCCACCGCCACCGGGCGGGCGCCGGCGGCCTCCGCGTCGGCGGCAAGGCCGGCGAGGTCGCTGATGACGTCGTCGAGAGCTCCCTGGCCAGCCTTGGTCTGCGTGCGGGCCTGCTCGGCGGTGGAGCGGAGCCGGTCGTAGCTGCTGGTGGCCGCGCTCTGTTCGGCCTTGAGCCGCTTGTGCAGGTCCATGACGCGTCCGTGGGACCGGTAGGCGTCGCTGGTCTCGATGGCGCGCGCAGACGCCTCCGCCGCGCGGGTATCGTCACCGAGGCGCTGGGCGTCTGCTCCGGCCTGCTCGGCAGCGGCCTTCGCCGTCTCGAGCAGGCCGATGTGCTTTTGGACGTCGCGGCCTCGCTCGGCGGCGGCGTCGTGGGCCTGGTGTGCGGCCGTGTGGGCGGCGCGGGTGACGTCGATGACATGCCCGGTCCAGACGCGGGCGAACTCGTTCAGGAGTGTGGCGGCGTGCTCGTCTCGTTCGAACACCTCGCGGGTGGTGTCGGATTCGGCGAGGGCCTCGGCGGTCGCGGTGAGGACGTCACCGGACACGCCCGGCAGCGACTGGCGCAGCGCGTCGGCGGCTACGGCCGGGGAAACGTCGCCCAGCAGGGTTGGATTGCGCACCTCCCGCAGCCGTGAGGCGAGCAGACGCAGTTCGCCGGGGGTGGTGCTCCAGATGCGGTGGGCCAGGTCCTCGATGTAGTCCTCGGGCTCGGCGAAGACCTCTCCCCCCGCGGCCTCGACGCGTGCGGAGAACTCTTCATGTTCCAGTGCGCCGCCGTTGGGCCCGCGCAGGCCCAGCTCCTTCAGCGGCCGGCCGGGCACGGTGAACGGGATGACGCGCACGGCCGGGGTGGAGCTGGGTGAGTACTGCAGCCGGACCCCGAAACTGACGACCTGGCTGAGGGCTGCCGTTTCGTTTGGTGTGCTCTGTGCTGGTTCGCCGGACGGGGCGGCGAAGGTCAGCCACAGGTATCCGTAGCGGCGGCCCTTGGCGGGGGCTCCTTGGCTCATCAGGAGCTTCAGGGTGGTGGGGCGTGCTTTGCCGGCGGCGAGTTTGGCGGCGTTGAGGTCGAGCAGGTAGGGCCACAGGGCCTCCAGCGCGGTCGTCTTGCCGGTGCCGTTGGGCCCGCGCAGCAGCAGACGCCCCGATGCCGCGGGCAGATCCAGGTCGCCGTAGCGCCACACGTTCGACAGTCCGGCACCCACCAGGCGCCAGCGGCCGCCGAACCTGCGGGTGTTGCCAGACGGCGGGGGCGCCGGGGGCGCGGTGAAGTCCAGGTCGAAGATGTCACTCACGATGTGGGCTCCTCCATGTTGTCTTCGGCCTCGATGTCGCTGAACAGTCCCTGCTGGAGCGGGGTGTGCGGGCGCGGGTGTGCTGGGGTGGCGCGGGGTGTGCGGGCGCGGGAGCGGCCGGTTTTGGGGGCCGCGGTGCCCTCTTCCGCCCAGCGGCCCGAGGTGGGGGCGAACCACCACATCGATGTGGTCTCCTCGCCTGCGGGCGGGCTGGCGGGGGTGAGACGGGCCAGGTTGGTGCCGGTCAGCAGGTCACCGACCTTGCCGGCCAGCAGAAGGGGGTCGTGGGCGTATTCGGTTCCCCAGCCGCCTTTGCCGGCGCCATTGTTGCTGGCGAATCCCGTCAGCGCCGCCACCACCTGTTCCTCGGTCATGCCGCGCCAGCCGGGCCCGGGACCGTTGCCGGCGGTGCCGTGCAGTGCGGCGTGGTCGAGCAGGAGCAGCGTGGCGTGTGCGACAGTGCCCGGTGCGGGGAAAGGCATCGGGCCGAGCTCGTTCAAGTGCCGGTATGACTCGTCGGGTACGACGAACGCGGCGCCTTCCGCGCGGCGTTCCAGGACGAGTCCGAAGGCGTCGGCCAGGGGGCCGCCGTCGTCGCCGCGTACGCGCTGGCTCAGCCACTGTGCCTCGGCTTCGTCCAGCAGCGCGGTGTGTACGCAGGTGTCGTCCACGAGGGCGCGGCGCATCCGGCGGGCCGCGTCCGGTTCGCGCTGTGCCTGCTCAAGCCATGCGTGTGGGTCGGTGGCCGGATCGAGGGTGCCGGGGTTGGCGACGACGTAGGCCAGGCGGGTGTGGTGGACGGCGAGGAGGACCGGGGCCTGTTCGTCGTGCAGGTATCCCTCCAGGTCACCGTCGAGGCGTTCGACGACGCCGCGTTCATCGAGCATGCGCAGCGCGGCCAGGACGGCGCGGCGCTCTGCCATGTCGTGGTGGGTGGGCAGTCCGGCTTCTGCGGCAGCGGCGCGGGCTTGGGTGACCAGGTGTCCGATGGCGGTGCGCGGCGGCATCGACTCGGCGGCTGCCAGCAGAAGGAAGAACCAGGAGCAGGCAGCCGGCGTGGGGCCCTGGGGTGCCCAGGCTTGGGGGCGTGGCGGAGGGCTTTTCCGCAGCCGTACCAGGTCGCGTTCGACGACCAGTACCCATCCCAGCCGGGCCACGGCGGAGCGCAGCGCAGGTTCGTTGCGGCGGACGGCGGCGATGAGTTCGTCGTCGCGTCCGCCGACCAGCCAGGGGTGGGCTGCCAGGTGGCGCAGCAGGGCCGCTGTTTCCGCGTCGGCCTCGGGATGCCACGCGCGGCGCCGCCGCGGCGGCCTGGTCCTGTGCGTCTGGGCTTCGGTCTCCTCGCTCATGCTGCGCCTTCCTCCAGGGTGGCGGCACCGGTCTCGTCGGCTGGGTCGGAGACGAGATACGGGGCGATGCGCAGCATGGCGCGCTCCGAGATGTCGTCCTGTGTGGTGGCGTCCGCGAGGGCGGCGAGGGCTGCGGCGGAGGGGCGGCGGCCGGGCTGGTGGAACACAGGGATGCGGCCGGGCAGGAGCACCTGCCAGGCGGGGGCGTTCAGGGTGCCGGTGCCGGTGCCGGTATGGACGAGGGTGCAGGCAAGTCCCCCGCTGGTGCCGGTGCGGCGCGGGCCCCGCGCAGTGGCCCGGGCGGCCGCCATGAGAGCGGCGAGCGCGACGCGTGCGACGGTCTCGTCCAGGTGCTGTCCGGGGGTGGAGGCCAGGACCGCGGCAACAGCATGTGTGTGCTCGGCCTGGCGACGTGCCCGGGCCTGGGCCACCTGTGCTTTGACGGCTGTGTCGTCGCGGGGTGCGGTGCCTCTACCCCGGGGGCCGGAGCGGCCTGCGGTGCGCAGCAGTGTCGGCACCGGCACCTGCGGTCCGCCTCGCCAGGAGGGGTTGCGGCCGGCGTCGTCTTCGTCAGCTTGGCCGTAGAGCTTGCGCCAGGAGTGGTCGCCCACCGCAGCCTGGAAGATCTGCACACCGATCTCCGGTGTCAGCACGGCCCGGGCGAGGGCCAAGGCTCGGGTGCGGGTGGAGGCGGTGCCCGAGGAGGAGTGCAGCCGACGCAAGTTGGCATGCATGCCCGGCAGCGCCCGCACCAGGCGCAGCGAGAACCGGGCGGCGCGTCCGGTGCGGGCGTCGAACCAGGCGCACAGTCCATCCCAGTCTTCCGTGCGGCCTCCTCGTGAGGCGCTGAGCGCACCGGCGGCGATGAGGTCCCGAGCCTGGGAGGCATCGACGGCCGCTTGCGCCAGGGTGCCGAACCACGGTCGCAGCACCGCCAGTGCCGCAGCCGCCCGCGCTGAACCGGAGTCGAGTTCGGCCGCCACGCGGGTGGCATAGTCGACGAGCAATCCTTTGAGGTCGTTCGTGCGTTCCTCGTCCAGGTCGAATCGGTCGGCCAGCCCTATCAGCGCATCCTCGGCACCGACCAGGGCGGCGTCGAGATCATCGTGGCTGGTGAACACGATGCTCACTGCGTCCAGGGTTGCGGCGTCCAGGCGGCCGGCACCAGGCTCCACCGCGCCCAGCACCGTGGCGAGTTGGTCCAGGTGGGAGACGATGCGGCTCAGTGAGACGATCGGGATTTCCCGCACGGTCGCCGTCCCTGCCAGCACCTGGCGGTAGAAGCGCTGGACGTGCCGGCCTGCGGGGCTTGCGGTGTAGCGCCAGTTCCGGGCAAGGATCTCGGCATACCGGCGTGCGTGGCTGACGTCCGACCGGACCGAAACCGCGCGCATGGCCTTCAGCTCGTCGAGGCGCTTCTCGACCACACTCGTTTCGATACGCAGTCCGGCTGCCGACAGCGCTGCGGCAACTTCAGCGACCGTCAGGTCGGTCACCGACCCCTCCAGCACATCCATGATCGCGATGTAGTCGCCGGACTCCCGCCGCACCAGGTACCCCACGACTTGCCGTGCATCGGACACACCGTCGTCTACGGCGGGCGTCATTTCTTCTGCTGTCACCACTCCCCCATCCGCGATGCCAAGGAGCCGCACGTCCCGGGCCTCGTTTTGGAAAGTAGACGCCACCACTGACAGTCCTCTCGGAAAAGAGTGAATTCGAGGCGCTTGCCCTACCGCACGTGACTCGAATGCATCGCCTCCCCCTCAGACGGAGACGATCAAGGGCCGGTACCGGCCAGCATCCACCCCGCTCGCTTCCGCAGAAGAGCTTTGACCTGCGTTGATAGCTGCCATGCCAGGCGGAGTGATCATGTTCGGCATGACACGCGCGCAGGAGGCTTCGCGACCTCGGGACTCCGAGTCACCGCACGGTATTCAGCCATATTGCCCGGGGAAGCAGCCAGCCCTAAAGATGAATGGCCGCGAGCAGTTTCCACGCCCAAAATTCGATAAAGCGTTCGATCAATCCGGGGTTCGGCTCTCTTTTCTCCTTGCCGGGCAGACTTCGGCGAAGTCCTCCAATGCCGTTTCGTGATCAGGTGAGGGCGGGGACTGCGGCGGACGGCGTTGACTTGGGCGTTAGGGCGATGTCGGACGGCGTTGTTGGTGACTTCGGTGTTGCGGACGGTCGCCGGTGGCTGGCTGGCCCTGGGCGAACGTCGCTAAACCACACCCCATCAGGCGGCGAAGCCTACGTTCGTGCAGTACTCGTACTGGCCCGACTGGGGCCCGGAGCCAACGACCTGCTCGATCCAGGCGTCACCCATGGCTCTGTTGCCCCTGGCGGCCCAGGCGTCGATGATGCGGCCCCAGTGGCGGATGTTGAGGGTGCGGAACTCCGGGACCCGCTGCAGGGGACACGGATTCCCGTGCCGCGCGCGAGGGTCCACTGCAGGTCTCCCGAGTCCGGGCAGGCATGCCATGACCCCAGCAATCCTGTTCTCGCCAACTGGTCGAGCGGGCTGGCCAGTTCCGCGGGCTGGGTACCGCAGGCGCGCGCCATCTGCTCGAGGTCACCCAGGCCAGTACCGAATTCCGGGTCCGTGTGAACCGCGAGGTACACGCTCGCCAGCCGGGGCAGCGGCCCGATAGCTCGTACGGCAGAGGAGGAACTGGCGCGCAGCGCCCAGTCCGCGGCACGTCTTCGGTCGGGGCGGGCTGGAGCTTGGCCGAGCAGCGCGAGATCAAGGAGTTCAGCGGCGATCTCGTTGGCTGCACCCCCGGGGACCGTCCGCAGCCATCGCGCGTGCTCCAGCTCACGCCACGGTCCCGAGGCTGTGTCGAGGCGGAGGCTGCGCAGTACGCCCTTGGACAGCCGGATTCGCATGTGGGTATTCATCCGCAGTGCGCACTGCAGTGCCAGCAGGCGTGCGGCAGCCGAGGTGCTCTCTGGGAGTGCAGCGGCGAGGTAGCTGAGCATTTCGCGGACCCGGATCCGCTCCCCCGGCCCCTTGGGACGTCTGCGCTGCCGAGCGGTCGCCGGTGGCTGCGGCGCCCGGGCGAGGGCGGTGTCCGGTACGACGGCGGCCCGTGCTGTCACAGCGGCGCAGGCACTGCAGGCGTCGGCGAGCCGCCACAGCCGTCCGCCGCGTTCGCAAGCGAGGAGAAGGCGGATAGGGCCGGCGCAACCGCGGTGACGGGGGTGCCAACGGCAGCCGCATTCGCGGCACTGGCAGATCCGCAGGTGCGGGGGACGCAGATCACCGCGTACGTGCCGGGCGAGGTGGGCCAGGGCAGTCGAACGAGCAGAGACCGCGGTGATCGGGGTGATGCCGTGCGGGCAGTGCCGGCAGATGAGAACGAGCCCGCCGGCGTGCGAGCGCAGTTCCACGGTCCAGGCGCGTGGCGTCGCCGGACATGCTGTGCGCAGCCTCATGGACGCGTGTTCCTCCGGTTGCTTCCGCCCTGTTCCCGCGCTTGGGGTGCGGGTGCGGCCGCCACCGTAGTGCAGACTTCTGCACTCTCGCGGCTGCCGTCACCTGGGAAAATAGGGCAGAGGTCTGCACTGACAGGGCAGGGGTCTGCACCGTCGGATGGACGGGTGACGATCTTGCCGCCCGATCCGGACCTCGACGCGCTGCGGTTGGAGCTCGCGCGCCTGCGAGCCGCGCGCGGGTGGACCTACGACGAGCTCGCCGCCCGCAGCGGCCTGGCCAGACGCACCGTCATCGAGATCGAGCAGGGCCGCACCGTCGGCACCCTGAAGACCTGGCACGCCCTTGCCCACACCCTGGGCACCCCGTTCGACGAGCTCTTCGCGACACTGTGCCGCGGGCATGACCTGCCCGGGCCGAGCGGGGACTGACAGCCCGCCCGGGCGGCTGCCGCAGATCACCCAATCCGGCGAGCCCCTCCCGAACACACGGTCGGCTACTCGTACTTCCGTTTCATCGAGTGAGGCCGAGTGGGCGATCCGGCGGCAGCGCTGCCACGGGTTCGGCGTGTCGGCTGGCAGGTTCGCGCGCATGCACTGCCCATCTCCCACACCCCGTCATCGGAACACCAGCCCGGTCCCCGCTCACCGCATGCGCCGCTCCTTGCAGATCGCTCCCGGCAGCGCCAGCCGATTGCTGCGCTGCGGCCAAAGCGGCCGGTGCCACGACTGCGGCAACCCGATCGAGTGGTACCACCGCAGCGATCAGCACCCGGTCCGTCTGCACCCGCACGAACTGCCCGCCGCCCAGGTGCCCGAAGCCTGCCGCTGGCACGTCAGCTCCGGCGTCGCGCACCCGGCCGGAGACGGCAGCAGTTGGTGCCGTCTGCCGCACGCCGTCCTCTGCCCCGCCCGCGACGCGCCCCCGCCTCCCCCCGGGCTGGCGGGGCTGCGCCGGTCGCTGGCCGTGCTCTCCCGCCGCCTGATCGACGCCGGCATCTTCACCCCTCCCCCGGCCTCACCGCCCAGCCAGACGCCTGAAGCGGTCATCTGCCGCCCGGCCCGGCCCATCGTGCAGCTGCTGTACGTCCGCTACCTCGCGTCCCGCCCGGTGGACGAGATCCAGTGCGTCGCTCAGACCCGGCACCGCCACCGCTGCGCCAGTCCCGTGCTCATCTCCTGCGCCCCGGGCGGCGTCTGGACGCTCATGCCAGCCACTGCGGAAGGCGGTCAACTGGCTCTGCCCGCTGACGTCATGGCCGTCTACGACCTCGGTCCCCTCCCCTATGCCGAGCAGCTGCGCTGGCGCGCCCAGCGCTGTGCGCAGCACGCCGCTTCGTCTACGGCTGCCGACCTGGCGGTGGCCGAGTGGGAGCCTTTCGAACCGTTGCGCCACCACGAGCACGTCCACAGCCGTCTGCCTGCCGCTGCCCACCGCCGTCCCGGGCCTGCCGCACGGGACGGGGTGCAGCCGTGATTGCGCACCATGCCGTCGAGATCATTCTGACCAGGACCGCCACCTCCGGCGAGCTCCGGCATGCGCGCAGCAGTGTGCCTGTAGCCGCGAACGCGGACCGCACCCGGCTGATGGCGGTCCACGGCGCACGCAGCCCCGGCGGCGCCCTGCATGCGCTGCGGCGCCGACTGGGCACTCGGTTGCCGATCGACGTCCTGACCACGCACTACCCGGACCGGCACGGTCAGGTGTTGCTCAACGTGGCACTCCCCCACACCGCCGACCAAGCCCTGCGCCAGGCGGCGGCCGCCACTGGGGCAGCGGCCCCAGGACGTTCTGCGACGCCGTGTGAACGAGGCTCTTGCCCAGGACGAGCGGGACCGCGCCCAACTCCTGACGATCCGACTCGAGGGTCTGCTCGCGCACCACACGCCCGAAGAAGTCCTGACCAGCGTGGCCAGCCTCCTGCACAGCCGTCAGCACCGCCACACGCCGGCGCCGTAACACCCGCGCCCTTGCAGCACACCGGCGCAGGCCGCTGCAGCCGCCCTGCCCTTTCGGTCTCTCTTCTCTATCGCGGAGCCTTTGTTGCCCACGCCCACTGATGAACAAGTGCACGCCGCCGACGCCTTCCGCGCCGGTCACCACCTCGTCCTGCAAGCCGGCGCCGGCACGGGCAAGACCACCACCCTTGCCCTGCTCGCCGCCGCCACCCAGCGCCGCGGCCGCTACCTCGCCTTCAACAAAAGCATCGCCCTCGACGCCGCGGCGCGCTTCCCCCGTACCGTGCAATGCAAGACCGCCCATGCCACCGCCTACGCGGCCCTCGGCCACCGCTACACCCACCGCCTCAACAGCCCCCGCCAGAGCGCCTGGAAAACCGGCCGGGCACTCGGCATCACCCGCCCCGTCCGCATCGGCGAACACGAGATCACCGCCAGGTCGCTGTCCAACACCGTGCTGCGCACGGTCACCCGCTTCTGCTACTCCGCCGACCACTCCCTCGACCGCCACCACGTCCCGCCGCTGCGCCGCCTGGGAACACCCGCCGAACAGGCACAGTTCACCGAAGCGGTCCTTCCGTTCGCCCACCGTGCCTGGGCGGACCTGCACAACCCCGATCACGGGGTGGTGCGCTTCGAGCACGACCACTACCTGAAAATGTGGGCCCTCACCGAACCATGGATCGACGCGGACTTCCTGCTTCTCGACGAGGCCCAGGACACCAACCCCGTCCTGGAACAAGTCTTCTCCACCCAGCGCGACCACGCGCAGCTCGTCATGGTCGGCGACTCCGCCCAGGCCATCTACGGCTGGCGCGGTGCCCGCGACGTGATGACCGGCTTCGACGCCACGCACCTGACCCTCACACGCTCCTTCCGCTTCGGTCCCCTGATCGCGGAGCAGGCCAACCGGTGGCTGGAGCTCGCGGACGCTCCCATCCGCCTGACCGGCACCGACACCATCCCCACCACGGTCGGGGACCTCGACTGTCCGGACGCGGTGCTGTGCCGCACCAACATCGGCGCCATGACCGAAGTCATGCGCCTGCTCACCGACGGCCGGCGCGTCGCCCTGGCCCGCGGCGCACAGGCGCTGGCCGCGCTGGCACTCGCCGCCCGCGACCTCAAAGAGGGCCGCGCCACCGCCCATCCCGAGCTCGTTCTCTTCCGCTCCTGGGGCGAGCTGCAGGAGTACGCCGAACACGACCCCGCCGGACGTGACCTGCAGCCCTTCGTCAATCTCGTCGACACGCACGGGCCCGACGCCATCCTCGCCGCGATCAACCAGCTCACCGACGAGACAGACGCCGACGTCACCGTCTCCACCGCGCACACCGCCAAAGGCCGCGAATGGCCCACCGTGCGCATCGCCGACGACTTCCCCCCGCCCAAAGACACCGACCAGCACGACGCCCATGGCCGCCCCATCCCCGAACCCGTCAACGACACCGACGCCCGCCTCGCCTACGTCGCCGTCACCCGCAGCCGCCACCACCTCGACCTCGGCGGCCTCTCATGGATCAACACCCACCTCCCCCCATTTCCTGCCGCCTGAAACAACACCTGCGTCACGGATCTGGCGGTGGAGTTCGAGACGGTGGTCAGTCCCGGCCGGCATGTGACGCTGCCGCAGGGACAGAGATGGAAGTTCAGTCCGACCCTGGTCGGCCGGACCGTCACGGTCTGGGCCAGCCAGCGCACCGTCCACGTCCTGCTCGACGGACAGCTCATCCGAACCCGCTCGATGACCTTCAGTGCTGATCATGCGGGGCGGGCGGGTCGGTGGGCCCGAGCCCCGAGGCGGCATCAGCGCGGACAAACCCCTGACGCCCACAACGGTGGTCGAGGTCGAGCGCAAGGCGTCCAAGGACAGCATGGTCTCGCTCGGGCAGACCCCCGTCGCCCTCGGCTCCGAACTGATCGGCAAGCGCGTCACCCTGCGCTTCGACGGCAGCATGATGTACGTCATCCACGCCGGACTTCTGGTCAAGACCCTGCCTGCCCCGATCCCGCACCAGCAACGTGCCGGACTCACAGGCGCCCGGGTTGCCACGACACCGCTGCCACCGCCCTTGTCCCAACCACGGCGGGCCATCCGACGCGTCGGAACCGACGGCACCTTCGTCGTCGCACGGCAGAAACTCCGTCCCGGCGTCGCACACGCCGGCAAGACCGTCACCGTGGCCACGGTCGGCGACTGCCAGCCCGGACCCCGCCGTCGTTGATCCTTTGCAGGTGCTGCCGGTGTGGTGGAGTTGTCCAGAAACCGACTGCCGTTGTGGCCAGTTGGGCCCGGCGGTGCACCTGTCGTGCTATGAGGTTGCGGGGGTTCTGCCCGGTGGGCCGGGCCGGCCGGGTCGATGCGAGGGGCGTGGATGGTACGGGAGCTGCAGGTCCTGCATCTGGACCACAACGAGCGGCGGCGCCTGCTGCCGGCGGCCCGGATGGGGCAGGTGCCGTTGGCGGAGCGAGGTGCGGTGTGGCAGCCGTCGCGGCATCCGCCCCAGCGCAGCATCGCCACATGGTGGTGGTCGGCGACGAGCGGCCGGCATGTGGGCTGCCGGTCCCTGGAACGGATGTCGGTGGCGATGCTGCTGGACTTCCACCCCGCCGTGGTGGATTTCAGCGCCTGGTCGGCGCAGTTGGTGTGGCGTGAGCGGGGCCGCGAGCGGCGCCTTGTACCGGACTTCGTCGTGCGCACCGCGTCCGGGGACACGCTGGTGGTGGCGTGTCCCCCGGCCGCGGGTCCGGCCCACCGATTCCGGCGGGAGGTGGAGGTGCTGCGTGAGGCGTGCGAGCAAGCGGGCTGGCTGTTGGCTGCGCCACGGCTGCCGTCGGGGGCCGCGCTGGCGAACCTGCGCTGGATCTCCAGACGGCGCCACCCGCGCTACGGCGACTCTCAGGTCGAACAGGCGCTGACGGAGGCGTTCGCCCAGCCCCGTCCGCTGGCCGAGGGGGTGGAGGACTGCGGCCTGCCGCGGGCGCTGGCCCTTCCGAGGCTGTACCACATGCTGTGGCATCGGCGGTTGGGCGTGCGGTGGCGCGAGCCGCTGGGGCCCGGGGCGCTGGTGGGGCCGCTGCACGCGATCAGTACGCGGGCGTCGGCGGAGGGCGCGTTGGAGGGCGGCGGCCCGCTGGCGGTGGAGCGGTCATGAGCGTCCGGGCGGCGCAGGAGCCGCGGGATCTGGTGGTGGTGCGGCACGCGCCGCGCGGGGCGCTGGTGCGCGGAGACCGGGTGCGCTGGCGCGGCCGCGGCTACCAGGTGGCGGGGCTGGACGGGATGAACGTGCTGCTGGCGGAGGGCACCGACGGCGGCCGCGTGTCGTCGGTGCTGTTGCCGGTGTTGGCAGCGGCGTCGGACTTCGCGGTGCTGGACGGGGCGGGCGTGGCGGTGGCGCGGGCAGAGCTGCCCGACTTCGCGCTGCTGGACGGCGTCCCGGAGTGGGCCGCGCAGGCGGCGCGGCGGTGGGAGCTGGCGGTGATCGAGGTGGACACCGGGTTGCCGCCCGGCGCGCCGCCGGGGGCGGTGCCCCGGCCCGCGTTCGACCCGGCGCGCACCACGCTGATCGACCGGTACCAGACCAAGGCCGCGGAGATGAGCGCGGTGCTGGGCGTGACGGTGTCTTGGCAGACGGTGCAGGCCAAGCGGCTGCGGTACCGCAAGCACCGCAGTGTGATGGCGCTGGTGGACGGGCGCAGCACCAAGGCAAGGCGGCTGCACGGGGCGACCAACCCGCTGGTGGTGGACCAGTTGATGGCGCTGGTGGAGCGTCAGCGGCGGCGGCTGGACACGCCCAGCAACGCGAGGAAGCTGTTCAAGCAGTTGCGGCGCCTGGTGCACGCCGCGTACGGGCCGCAGGTGAAGGTCCCGGCGGAGCAGACGCTGTACAAGCTGCTGGAGCGGTTGGGCGTCAAGGCACGCGACCTTGGGGCGCCGGGCGCGCGGACGGCCGGGCGGACGGGCGCGCCGCCGTTTTCGGTGACGACGGCGACGATGCCCGGTGAGCTGGTCCAGATCGACTCGACCGACCTGGACGTGTGGGTGCTGGGCGACGACGGCCGGCCGGCGCGCGCGGAGCTGACGATCGCGGTGGACGTGGCGACGCGTACGATCATCGCCGCGGTACTGCGGCCCAAGCAGCCGCGTCAGCGCCGCCGGGACCGCGGGCGCCCTCGGCAGGCCGCGCCGCCGCGCCCGAACGGGCGCGCCACCAAAGCCGTCGACGCCTGTGAGCTGCTGGCTCAGGCCATGGTGCCGGCCCCGATGCGTCCCGGGTTCGACGCGGCCGTGCACGCCAGCGTGTCCGCGCTGCCGTACTCGGAACTGGTGGAGATCGACCCGCGGTTCGCGCACGCCGCGGCCCGGCCGGTGATCGTGCCGGATCTGATCGTGATCGACCACGGCACGGTGTTCGCGGGGCGCACGTTCTTCGACGCGTGTGCCTACCTGGGCATCTCGATCCGCACGGCACGCAAGCGGACCGGGCAGGACAAGGCCGTGGTGGAGCGCACGTTCGGTGCGATCAAGTCGATGTTCAGCCAGTACGTGAACACTTACACCGGTAACGACCCGGTGCGGGTTCGGCGTACCGTGGACGGTGAACGGCTGTGGACGCTGCCGGAGTTGGACGACCTGCTGCAGCAGTGGATCGCGCTGGAGTGGCAGAACAAGCCGCATCCGGAGCTGGCGGACCCCTTCGAGGTGTACCTGCCGCACCGGACCCCGAACGAGATGTACGCCGCGTGCGTACGGGTTGACGGCTACCTGCCGCTCCCGCTGACGCGGGAGGACTATCTGCGGCTGCTGCCCACGGCCTGGGTGGGGGTCAGCGACCAGGGCATCCATTTCCAGGGGCGCACCTACGACCGGCCCGAGCGCGACCCGGAGGAGGGTCTGAACCCCTACCGGCGCACCCGGTCGGATCTGCGCGGGAAATGCGCGGGACGCTGGGAGATGCGGTACACCCCGAACGATCCGTCGCGGGTGTGGCTGCGGGACCACCGTTTCGCCAACCGGTGGGTGGAGGCGGTGTGGGTGCACCAGCACCGGGTGAACCAGCCCTGGACGCAGTTCCTGTGGGACATCGCGGCCGCCCAGTACCTGGAGCGCGGCGGGTCGCTCAAGGACGAGTTCGCGCAGCAGGCGATCGCGGAGGCGCTGGCGGAACTGCTGGAACGGGCCTCCCGCGGTCCGGAGCGCGGCGGGGTGCCGTTCGTTCCGGACGGGTACGCCCCCGCGCCGCCGTCCGGCCCCTCCGAGGTGTTCGACCCCTACGGGCGCCGCCGGGCCGCTGAGCAGTCAACCGCCGCACCTGGTCCGGACACGGCTGAGGCTTCCCGCGAGGATGCGGAAACGGACGCGACCGCGCCGCCGCCGTCCCGGGTCTCGGACCCAGGTGTCGACGGACTGGGCCTGGATCTGTTCGCGTGGGACGAGCTGGGCCCGCTCGCACCCGGCGATCCCCCGGCGGGGGTGGACGGGGTGGACTGGGGATTCGCGGCCGTCGCGCCCGATCCGGCACTCCTGGCGTGGGAGCGCGGCCCGCAGACCTGGGCCGAGGAGCCCGCAACCGCAGGTGGGGAGAGCCTGTCGCAGCGGTACCGGCGGATCGAGGCCGAGCCGGACCCCTATGCGGAGCAGGACGAGTTCGACGTGGATCTGTAGCGGGGACAGATGGATGAGGGACCGTGCCGTTCTCGGCAGGGTGCAGGGTTGTTCACGGTGACGTTGGAAGGGGTGCGGTGACGGGCCGCAAGACGGAGTTGGAACGCCAGGAGGAGCGGCTGCTCCTCACGGCGAAGGTACCCGAGCAGTTGTTCCTGGCGCCGCCGGGCCCGCTGTGGCCGGACGACTGCCACGCCTGGCGGTTCCTGTCCAAGCAGCAGGTAAGACCGCCGGACTTGGCGGACTGCGCCCCGCAGGGCACCAAAGTCACCGATCTGGATCCGCGCCTGCGCTGGCACGGACACATGCGCACGGTGGCCTCCCCCGCGGTCAACACCGCGCTGCGCCTGGTGGCCGAGCAGTTGCGGGCCAACCGCGAGCGCCGGCTCGGCAAGCCCCCGATGGTACTGGAAGGCCCGCGCGGCACGGGGAAGAGCGCCGTGCTGCAGGCGATCGGCGTGCACTGGGAACGTCAATTCGAGCGACTGTACGCGCGGGACGAGAACCGGATCCCGGTGATCCTGCTGAGCGTCCCCGCACCGGTGCGCGGCACCGTCCGCAACTGGCCGGGGGCGTTCGCCCGCTTCCTGGGGCAGCGCCGCGACAGCGGGGACCCGACCGAGTCGGTCATCATCGCGATGCGCAACGCGCGCACGCTGCTGGTCCTGATCGACGGAGTGGAACAGCTGCGCACCGCGGCGGAGGCGGAGCAGACGTTCGCGTACCTGGATCACATCAACGCCAGCACCGGGGCGACGTTCATCTACTGCGGGCGTCAGGCGCAGGCCATCGTCGACCCGTTGCTTCGTGACGAGGAAGCGGTGCTGGAGAAGGGCGAGGCCCGGCGCGGCGCCCACACGGTGATGCGGACCGGCCGACTGGGCTTCGACGACGAGGGGGTCCGCAGATTCCGGCGCGTGGTGACGCTGTTCGACCGGGATCTGCGCCTGCACGAGCACCAAAGTGGCGACCTGGTCGCGTTGAGCGAGTACCTGCACACACGCAGCCGCGGCTATATGACGCATCTGTCGCAGCTGGTCTGCCAGGGGGCGCAGAAAGCGATCCGGGAGGGGACGGAGCGCCTCACCGTGGAACTGCTGGAGGAGTTGCCCTACGGGCGGACCGTGGAACTGTGAACCGCCGCGCCTGACGGCGACGTGTCACAGCAGCCCGTGCCGGGCCGCTGGCGCCGTTTCCCTTCCCGCTGCCAGCACGGGGCCCCGGCCTCAGCGGGTGTCAGGGCATCACGGTGGTGGGAGCTGTGGGTTGTCCCGCAGAACGGCGTGGAGGGCTTCGAGCTCTTCGGGTGTCAGGGCCCCAGGGTGTTCGCGGCATCGGCGCAGCCAGCTGCCGAGCGCGAACGGGGGCCGGTCCGGGGTGCTGTGGTCCCACCAGGAGGGCTCGAGGTGGTCGTCGGGCACATCTCGGTGGCCTTCACGGGCGGCGAACGCGGACAGGTGGCCAAGGGCCCGGTGAAAGTCGTGGCGCTGGGCGTCGCCGGCGCTTTGGTAGTACAGGCCTCCGGGCAATGGCGGGACGGGCAGGGCCAGCAGGAGTTCTTGCTGGCCCTGGTGCAGGTCGAAGAAGCGGGTCTGTTGGGTGTGCAGCCACTGCATGCCTGTCTGGTGCCACTGACCGGCGGCGGGCGAGGGGCAGGTGGCCTGGCGGGCGTCGGCGAGGGCTTGGACAGCGAGACGGTAGCGACGTTGCCAGTCGCGGGGCCAGGCGGGGTTCCAGTACGAGTCGATGGCGTCCAGGGCCTGCCGGTGCTGGTCGGGCAGCTGTCCGGTGGCGGCCAGGCGGCGCTGGCGGGCCAGCCAGGTGCCCAGCGGGTGGCCGCCGAAGATCTCCCTGACCGGGACGGTCAGGTGACCTGTCTCGCCGGCCCAGGCGCGGGCGTGGGCGAGCATGGACGCGAACGTAGGCGCCTGCCGGGTCCAGCAGAAGCCGAGCAGGTCCAGGACCTTGATGCGGTCGGGGGCCAGCCGGCGCCCCGCCAGACGGCGCAGGCGGAGTCGGTCCAGGGCCTCGCCCAGGGCGAAGCCGCCGGCGGTGACGTAGCCGGTCGGCGGGTCCAGCGCTCCGTGGCGGGCGTGGTAGTGGGCGGCGGCGGCCAGCACGGTGTCCCAGGAGCCGATCGCGGGCAAGGCGATGGTCAGGCCCAGGGCACGGGCGAGAGCGGCGGTGCGTTCGGGGTGGGCGTAGAAGGAGCTGCGGGACGCGGCGAGGCCGCTGCCGGCTCCCGTGGCGCGCGTGGGCAGGGCGACGCGGTCCATGAACGACTCGTCATGGGAGCGCAGCGCCTGCAGGAGGGTGATCAGGTTCGCGAAGGCCGGGTCGCGCGTCCAGTCGTCGTCGCTGCCCGAGCGCAGGTAGACGGGGATGATCAGGGTGGTCTTCTTGCCCGCCCCGGGGGGCTGGCGAAGGCCCCTGCCGATCGCCTGGATGGCGTCGATGACGCTGTATCGCGGGTCGGCGAAGACAACGGTCTCCACGTCGGGGATGTCGACGCCCTCGTTCAGGACCCGTACGTTGGACAGGATTTTCACCAGCGCATCGGTGCGGGCGAAGTCGTCGAGCAGGTCCCGGCGCCATTCGGCGCTTTGCCGGCTGTGGATGGCCTGGGCCCACAGGTCCTTGATCCGCAGGGGTTGGTCGAGTTGGGCGGCGGTGTCGGGAAGGGTGGCGGCGAAGGCTTCGGCGGCGGCGACGCGGTTGTGGAAGACCAGGACGCGGCGCAGACCGTGTTCGGCAATCGCGCGCAGGACGGCGACCTGGATGGCGCCGTTGCGCAGTCCGTCCAGGTGGGCGGTCGTGCCGGGCCTCGGGGTGGTGAGGATGCCGAACAGGTCGGCGTCCGCCACCACGGGCAGCAGGACTTGGTAGTCGGCCAGGATGCCCATCTCGATAGCGGCGGCCATGCCCAGCTCGTAGACGGTCGGACCGAAGATCTCCCGGCGGTCCATGGTGGCCAGCGGCGGGCGCTGCACGAACGGGATGTCCTCGTCCTCGGCGGGGGCACCCCACACGCGGGGCGTCGCGGTCATGTACAGGCGCAGCTTGGCGGGCAGGGCGGCGTCGTCGTGGACGGTGCCCCAGCCGTCGCCGAACGCCGTGCAGGTGCGGTGCGCCTCGTCCGCGATGACCAGGTCCCAGGCGGGCAGCTGGAACCCCTCGTGGGCGCGGCGGATGTGGTGCAGGGAGCTGTAGGTGGCGAACACGGTCACCGGCCCGCCGGTGCGCATGGCGCGGACAATGGCCCGCGGGTGGCGCACCATCAGGGCCGCTCCCGGGTCCAGGCCGCTGGCCCGCTGGCTGAGGGAGCACACGCCCAGGGCCATGCCTGGTTGGCCGCTCTGGCGCCAGCGGCGGGCGGTCTGCACGAGCAGGGCCTTGGTGGGTATCAGCACCAGGACAGTGCCGTTGGGGGCCAGATGCCGGGCGGCGCGCTGCGCGGTCAGGGTCTTCCCGCTGCCGCACGCGGACGCGACGGTCATCCGCCGCTCCCCGGCCGCCACAGCGGCGAGGATCCGGGCCAGTGCTTCGCGCTGGTGCGCGCGCAGTTCCACCCCCTGGCCTCCTTCCCATCCGCTCCGCTCCCGGGCGAAGATCGCCGGATGTCGGCGGAAGGTACCTTCCGATAGAAGGAGTTCGGAGGCGGGGCGAGTATTTTCGGCCAACGGCACCTGGCCGGGGCGCGGCAGATCGGACATCGGCAGAGGGGTGTCCGCGAGGCGGAACAGTGGCCGCAGGGCGGGAAGATAGGGCGGATCGTGGGGAACATGACCGGACGCAGCACGGTGAGGCAGGGACGGGCCGGGCGGCCGCGTCCTGCCGAGCGGCTGGGACTGTGGAAAGTCCCTTTGATCGCTGGGGAGTCGACCGGTTCCTTCGCCCGGCGCTTGGCGGCCCTCAACGGCATCCCTGACCGTGACTTCTGGCTCATGTTCGGCCGCTCTGTACGCCCGGGGCGCGAGCCGAGCGAGCCGCGCTACGGCGACGGCTACCTGAACACCGCCGCGCTCGAGCGCCTGTCGGTGATGTGCGGGCGCAGCGTTGGGGAGTTGCAGTTCGCGCTGCCCAACACCCGCCCGCACCGGCTGCTGAAGGGGGCCGGGCCGCCGGCGTGGGACTGGCCGTGGGACACGCCCGGGTGCTTCCTGGTACGCGGATGCGAGCTGTGTGCCCGGGTGCAGGGCACCACGGATCAGGTGTACCTGGCCGTGGATGCCTCGTGGCAGGTGTGTGCGCGGCACGGCCGCTGGCTGGACAACCGCCGTGAACCCGGTGCCGGTGCGATCCGACTGGCGGGGCTACCGGAGGTCTTGCACGCGGAGAGGAAGCGCAGGGTGCTGGAGCGGCGGCTGGGTCCGGGCGGGCGCGCGATGTTCGCCGACGCTTACGCGATCACCTCGTGCTGGTGGAACGTCCCCGTCTTCAACCCAGCCGTCTGGCAGGCCCGCCGGCGCCTGCTGGGGGCGGCGGGGCGCGACGAACTGCGGGTCGCTCCCCTGCTGTTCTACCCGGAGGCGGTGGCTCTGGCCTACGAGCTCGCCTCCCGCGAGCGGCGGCGCCAGCGGCGGACCCTGTCGCCCGGGCAGGACTCGATCTGGCTCGCGGGGCTGGCCACGCTGATGGATGCCTGGGGTGTGCCCGCCCCGGCGTTGGACGTGGTCGGGGCCTGGCTCGAGCGTCACACTCTGCTCCCGCGGCCCCGCTCGCGAGCCGCACACGAGCAGGCGGGGCGTGAGCGGCCGGCCCGGGGCCGGTACCGGCGGCTGCCACTGCCCGCCCCGCACAAGGTGACGTCGCAGGACGCTGTTCTGGCCGAGCGCAGCTGCCTGCCGTGGAAGCTCGGCGAGCTGATCACCAACCGGCTGCAGCCCGCGCCACGGGGCTGGTACCTGGGCGGCCGCGCCTGAGGCGGGACTCAGCAGACCCCGTCCCGGTCGGCGGCGGTGACGATGTGGGCAGAGGGAAGAGGTGACGTCCGTCCCTTGTCCGTCACCTCGACGAAAATCCGTAGTAGCCGATCGGGTCGCGCAGGTGGTCGCGGGTCTGCTGGTACAGGCGTGCAGCCCATCGGCGTGCGGTGTCCTCGTCCGGCAGTCCGCCCAGGCCGAAGTGGACGGGCCCGAAGCTCCCCCAGGCCGCCTCGCCTGTGCCGATGGCGTCCTCGATCGCGTACTGCAGGGGGTGGGCGACCTCCGGCCTGACGAGGACGAGTTTGGTGGTGCTGGTGTCGACCCGGGCGCTCCAACCGTCGGCCAACCGCTCGATGCACACGAACGGGTTCTTGGAGATGCGGGCCTTCCGGTACAGGGCCGGAAGGGCGTGCGGGCGGCCGGTGAGGTCCGCGATGGCGTCCTGCGGTTCACCGTCGGTCGCGGCGGCTCCGCACCGGGCGCGCAACTGAGAGACGGCGGGGGTCGCCAGCGCCTGGTCATGGCCGGGCTGGGCCGCCCGGCGGGCCAGTTCCACGAGCGCGTTCAGGGCGCGGCGCTCGTCGGCGGGCAGCGCGGCTAAGCCGGCTCTCTGCTCCTGGAACCAAGTCCCCAAGGGGAAGGACCCGGCCGGCCCGCGGTTGCTCCCCTTCCACGTGACCATGTGCTCCACGGGGATGTCCATGTGGCCGTGCTCGGCCAGGAAGCGGGCGGCGTACGCCAAACCGTCGCCGCGGCGGTCGGGAGTCTGACGGCCCGAGGCTCGCACGGGGCGCAGCGGTGCTTCGGTGCACGGCGAGGCTCCGATCTGCACCAGCAGATCCTGCTGCTCCGGGGTCAGCGCTTTGAAGAAGTCCCGCTCCTGCTTCTCGATCCAGTGCAGCGCCTGCCGGTCCTGCGGGGACAGGGGCCGGGATGCCAGATGCCAGAGCTGGCCCGGCCCCGGGTAGAGGGCTTTCGCGTGGGCGTACGCGCGCTGCCATGCCGGTGGCCACGCCGGGTTCCACCACCGGTCGATACGGTCCAGGGCGCTTTGCACGTCGGCGTCCAAGGTTCCGGCGCCGGCCCGGCTACGGCAGTTGGCCAGCCACCTGCCCAGGGCGTATCCGCCGACGACCGTGTCAGGGGCTGCCAGCAGGTGGCCGTGGATGCGCATGTACAGGCGGGCGTGGTCGAGCATGGCCTGCGTGGGGCTAGGCAACTGCCATGACATGCCCAGGTCTTCGAGGGCGGCCTGACAGTCGGCTGGCAGGGTTCCCAGCAAGTGGTGCAGGCGCTGGTTCGCGATCCACTGTCCCAGGCCGAAGCCCTGCTCGTCGGTGTAGTCCAGGGTGATGGTCAGATTCCCGTGCACGCGGTGGTGCGCGGTGGCGGCACGCAGTCCGTCCCTCCAGGTTCCGGCGGCGGGGATCAAAATCTTCAGGCCCAGGACGCGGGCCAGTTGCGCTGCGCGTTCGGGCTCCGCATAGAGCAGTTCGCGGGTGATCACGGTGTTGGTGCGGGTCGGTTCGGGCAGCGTGACGCGGTCCATGAACGATTCGTCGTGGGAGCGCAGCGCCTCCAGGATCGCGATCAGGGCGGCGAAGTCGGAGTTCTCCAGGATGTCGGCGCCCTCCCCGGTGCGGGGCAGGTAGACGGGAACGATCAAGGTGGTGCGTTTGCCTGCGCCCGGCGGCTGGCGAAGGCCCCGGGAGACGCCTTGGACGGCGTCGATGGTGCTGTAGCGGGGAGCGGCGAAGACGACGCCGTCCAGGTCGGGAAGGTCGACGCCCTCGTTCAGGAGGCGAGCGTTGGACAGGACGGCGACGTCGTGGGCCGGGTCGTCAAAGGCGGCCAGCAGGGACTGGTTGAGGGTGTCGTCCTGCTCGCCGGTGACGGCATGGGACCACAACTGCGTGCGGCGCAGCGGTTCGTGGACCTTGGCGGCGGTGGTGGGCAGGGTGCGGGCGAAGCCGTCGGCGGCTTCAACGCGGTTGTGGAACGCGAGGATGCGCCGGAGCCTGTGTTCGGCGACGGCGCGCAGGAGGGCGACTTGGACGGCGGCGTTGCGCAGGCCGTCCAGGTGGGCGCTGCCGGCGGGGTGGGCGTCGTTGAGGATGGCGAGCAGGTCGCGGTCGGTGTCGTCGACCGTGACGACCAGGACCTGGTAGTCGGCGACGATGCCACGCGCGATGGCGTCGGCCAGGCCCAGGCGGTAGACGATCGGGCCGAACACCTCCTGGTGCTCCATGGTGGCCAGCGGGACGCGACCGGTGTCCTGGGCGGTGCCGGTGCGGGCGGCCCAGATCCTGGGGGTCGCGGTCATGTACAGGCGGGTGGTGGCACGGATCAGAGTGTCGTCGTGGACGGCTCCCCAGCCGTCCGCGAAGCCGGCGCACGTGCGGTGCGCCTCGTCGGCTATCAGCAGGTCCCAGCGGATGGCGCCGAGCGCGCGGGCGTCGGTCAGGTGGCGCAGGGAGGCATAGGTCACGATCACGGTCGCGGCGCCACGCCGCTGCTGGACGGCGGGCAGGATCGTGCCGGGGTCGCTGGTCATGCGTACGGTCTGCCAGGGAATGCCGCTGTCGTGCTGGGACAGGGAGCACAGGCCGAACAGCAGGCCGCGGTAGCCAGCTTCGCGCCATTTCAAGGCGGTCTGCACGACCAGCGCCTTGGTGGGCACCAGCACCACGGTCGCGCCGGTCGGCGCGACCGATTCGGCAGCACGCTGGGCGATCAAAGTCTTGCCGCTGCCGCTCGCGGAGACCACCGTCATCCTCCGCAGGCCCGCGCGGGCACCGGCCTCGATCGCGTCCAAGGCCTCGCGCTGATGGGGGCGTAACTGCATCTCGCTCCTCGGCGTTCGCGGCGCACCACCCGGTTCGGCGTCCGCGGATACGGGTCGGCTCTGGTAGCCGCCCGCGGACCGGGCGGCGACCGAAGCTACCGAATGAACCGGCCCGCGTGCACACCGCGGCCTGCCGGCCGCCCGCCGCACCTGGGTACCGGAGCCGACCCGTGCGGTCGGGTGCCCGGGCGGATCAGGTGCCCTCGTGGGCCTCAGCGACCGCTCCGACTGCGCCGCGGACCTGACGGTGATGCACCAGGAGGAGGTCCTCGCCGACAAGCTCACGTACCTCCTGCAACGGCAGTCGATCCGCGACCTGTTCGACCTCACCCACTCCACCCGTGTTCAACGATGAGATCCCGGTCGACCGCAACAGTGTGGTCTCCGCCTTCCTCAACAAGACCATCTCCTCCACCCGCACCGCCCGACCCCGACACCGCCGCCAACCACCCACCCCGAGCAGCAGCGCACCTACGTCCGGACGCGGGGGCAGCAGCCCCATGCCAACAGGGGATTCGACATACCAGAAAGATCGGAGTAATCACCCAAAAGGTACATCCTGGCATGGCGTTAGTCGACGCGCCCCCCAAGGAAATCCTCTCTCCATCTCCAACATCCTCGGGCTAACCACAGCACCGCAGTTCAGAAAACCTAAGCGAGACCAGAGGTCGAGCAACTTAGCTATACCACCCCAGGTCAAACACCGGACCAAAGCGTCCTCCATGAACTCTATGCAGTGCACTTCAAGGCCATGTTCATGTCGTAACTAGAGAGAGGACTGACAACCGAAGTGGGGGTCACGAAGGATTTTCCGCTTGGTCGATGGGTGCACCAGCAGAGGAAAGCCCTGCGGGCCGGGGAACTGGAGGAACGGCGCAAGACGCTCCTCGACGCGCCGGAAGCCGGGATGGTCTGGGAACCGGGTGAGGAGGCGTGGGAGGCCAAGCTGGCCGCGCTGCGGTCGTACCGCCGTGCACGCGGGCACCTCGCCCCGAGGCAGGACGCTCTCTGGGGCGAGGGGGCGAGCCTGGGTACAGGGGACGGCTTGATCCCTGTCGGGCAGCACATGGCCAACCTCCGCCGCAAGGGCGGCCTCGGCAAAGATCCCGAGCGTGCCGTGGCCCGCGCTGCTCAGCTCGCTGAGATCGACCCAGACTGGGACTGCCCGTGGCCGCTGGACTGGCAACGCCACTACCGCATCCTCGCCGACCTCGCCGCCGACGAACCCCACGGTTTCCTACCCGACATCCAGCCCGGCGTGCTCTTCGAAGGCGACGACCTCGGACGGTGGCTCCAGCGTCAGGCGAATTCCTGGGCGGAACTGTCGGAAGAGCAGCAGCGGCGGCTGTACGAGCTCGGTGTGAAGCCCGCTGAACGGCCCGCCCCGGCACCGGCCACCAAGAACGGCAATGCCTCAGGGAAGGCATCAGCAGCCTTCCAACGCGGCGTGAGGGCCCTCGCCCAGTGGACCGAGCGGGAAGGCGCGGGGAGGCCGGTTCCACGCGCACACGGCGAAGAAATCGTCGTCGACGACGAGGCCGAGCCGGTGGCCGTGAAGCTGGGCGTATGGATCTCTAACACCAAATCGAGGCGGGACAAACTCACCGCCGAGCAGCGCGCTGCTCTCGCAGAGCTGGGGGTTGAGTGGGCATGACTGCCTGTGTTTGCGGGGTGCCCAGGCCGCACAGGGCGGAGCCGTAACCGGGTAGGGCTCGCAGGTGGTTACGGGGACCAGGGCTGAACGGACGGGGGCTGATGAGCGGCGAGAATCGGAAGCTGGCAGCGGCTGGACCGATCGCGCCGCCGGGCGGTGTGCTGCGCGTGGGGCCGTTGCAGGGGGAAATGACGCAGTCGTTCCTGATCCGGCTGGCGGCGCGCTACGGCATGGCGCTCAGGGACCTGCTGGCGGTGATCGTCGACGTGGGTGGACTGCCGAACGTGATGGGCAGGGCGCGGCCGGACAGTGAGGTCTATCTGAACCAGGAAGCACGGGACCGGGTAGCGCAGCTGTGCCGCGTCCCGCAGGACCACCTGCTACGGGCGCTGCCCGCCTGGGCGCAGGAGGAGCCTCGTCGGCGGTTCGCCACGGGGCCGGCAGCGCAGTTTCACCACACCGCAGAGAAGGTGCGGCGCTGGGGACCAGCCTGCCCTGCATGCACGGCGCGGCGTACCGGAATGCCTGAGGCTGCTCGCCTGTATCTGGAGCCTGAGCAGCGAGTGTGCCTGCCTCATCGCCGGTGGCTTATGCAGGTCCCGGGCACGGTCGGCCAAGTGGTGAACCTGGCCAGGAGCGGGCAGGTGATGGAAGCCCGGCACCGTCACGTGAGGCTGCTACGCCGTTCCACGCGGGCAGCGGATGCTTTCGAGGTGGCGCAGGCAGTGACCGCGACGTGGTGGTGGCAGACGTGGCCGCGGGAGCATATGTGGCCGGCGCGGCTACGGAGCCTGGACAGCGACGGCTTGGACCAGGACGCCTGGCAGGTCGTGGCGCGGGAGCTGGTGACCTATCCGGAGACCGTTGCCCTGGCCACGCTGCTGGCCGGTGACGACTTCCGGCGCCGTGTGGTGGCCGAGGCACAGGGCCATGTTCCCTTTCGCCTGGCTGATCTGCCGACGCTCTTGACGGCTGTTGCGGGCTGTGTGCGGCGGCCCTGGTACGTGGAACAGCTGGCGCAGGAGACGTCGGGCCCCCTCTTCGCGTGGGCGTATCAGTGCGTGCGGGCACGGGGCAGGACAAACGCTGTGGGCCAGGAGATGTGGGCGGTGGCTCCGGCTCACCGTCAGCGCCCTCTGGTAGACGAGCTCGCAGCACGGGCGCGTGTGGGGCCTGGCGGCCAGCGCGTGGAGGGTAAGCGGCGGCGCGGACACAGTCGGCAGGCGGACGAAGCCTTCGCGGCCGGCCTGGCGCATGCCCGCCGCTATCTGCGCGAACACGGCAATCTCGCGGTCCCAAAGGACACCGTGGTCGATTCCTATCGGCTTGGGGAGTGGCTGGGCAACGTCCAGACCAGGGCCTGGGTGATGGCGCCAGACCGTGCGCGGGCGCTGGCGGCCTTGGACCCGTGGTGGAATGCCGGGCCTTGTCCCCGGGGAGTGGACACCTGTTCGTGTCGTTATGCGGCGAGCGTCAGGGTAGCTGACTGTTGCTCGTAGACGATCGGTGCCTGCT
>NZ_JBHJUV010000081.1:0-36392 GCF_042268025.1 Streptomyces sp. NPDC056161 | reverse complement strand
GGCCCCGCGGGGGCCCGCCGCCCGCCGGCGGCGTGCCCGCCGGCCGGTCAGAGGGGCACGATGTCCGGCGCCCCCAGCCGCGCCGCGTCCGCCGTGAGGTCGTCGGGCTGCAACTGGGACTCCCGCTCGGCCTGCACCCGCTTCTCGTAGTGCGCGACCTCACGTTCGATCTGGTCCTTGTCCCAGCCGAGGACGGCCCCCATGAGTTCGGCGGCCTCGCGGGCGCTGCGGGTGCCGCGGTCGAAGGTCTCGATCGAGATCCTGGTCCGGCGGGTCAGCACGTCGTCCAGGTGCCGCGCGCCCTCGTGCGTGGCGGCGTACACGATCTCGGCGCGCAGGTAGTCGTCGGCCGCCTGCAAGGGCTCGCCCAGCGAGGGGTCGGCGGCGACCAGGTCCAGGACCTCGTCCGCCATCGACCCGTACCGGTTCAGCAGGTGCTCGATGCGCACCACGTGCAGCCCGGTGCGAGCGGCGATCCGCGCACGCGCGTTCCACATCGCCAGGTAGCCCTCCGCGCCCAGCAGCGGGATGTCCTCGGTGACGCAGTCGGCGACGCGCATGTCGAGGCCGTGCACCGCCTCGTCGACCGCGTCCTTCGCCATCACCCGGTACGTCGTGTACTTGCCGCCGGCGACCACGACGAGCCCCGGTGCCGGATGCGCCACGGTGTGCTCCCGCGAGAGCTTGCTGGTCGCGTCGGACTCCCCGGCGAGCAGTGGGCGCAGTCCCGCGTACACGCCCTGGACGTCGTCGCGCGTCAGCGGTACCGCGAGCACCGAGTTGACGTGCTCCAGCAGATAGTCGATGTCCGCGCTGGAGGCGGCCGGGTGGGCCTTGTCCAGGTCCCAGTCGGTGTCGGTGGTGCCGACGATCCAGTGCCGCCCCCACGGTATGACGAACAGGACGGACTTCTCCGTACGCAGGATCAGCCCGGACGAGGAGTGGATGCGGTCCTTGGGCACGACCAGGTGGATGCCCTTGGAGGCACGGACGTGGAACTGGCCCCGCTCCCCCACCATCGCCTGGGTGTCGTCGGTCCACACGCCGGTGGCGTTGACGACCTGCTTGGCGTGGATCTCGTACTCCCCGCCCGCCTCCACGTCCTGCACCCGGACGCCGACCACCCGCTCGCCCTCGCGCAGGAAGGCGGTCACCCGGGCGCGGTTGGCGACCTTCGCGCCGTACGACGCCGCGGTGCGCACCAGGGTCGCCACATAGCGGGCGTCGTCCACCTGGGCGTCGTAGTACTGCAATGCCCCGACCAGGGCGTCCTTGCGCAGGGCGGGGGCGACGCGCAGGGCGTGACGGCGGCTCAGGTGGCGGTGCACCGGCAGCCCCCGGCCGTGGTCGCGGGCCATCGACATCGCGTCGTAGAGCGCGACGCCCGACCCGGCGTACAGCCGCTCCCAGCCCTTGTGCTGGAGCGGGTAGAGGAACGGCACGGGCTTGACCAGGTGCGGTGCCAGCCGCTCCAGCAGCAGGCCGCGCTCTTTCAGGGCCTCACGCACGAGCGCGAAGTCCAGCATCTCCAGATAGCGCAGGCCGCCGTGGATCAGCTTGCTGGACCTGCTGGACGTGCCCGACGCCCAGTCGCGGGCCTCGACCAGGCCGGTGGTCAGGCCCCGGGTGACCGCGTCCAGCGCGGTGCCCGCGCCGACCACTCCGCCGCCCACCACCAGAATGTCCAGTTCGCGCTCGGCCATGCCCGCGAGTGCCTCCGCGCGCTGTCCCGGCCCCAGTGTCGCTGTCCTCACCGCTGCCTCCCGCTGTCGGTCGCATCGGCCGCACCCGGTGGGCGAAGCCCGGCTCGTCCCCACCCCCTGCCCAAATTCTGACCGGGTTGCCCGACTTCAGCCACCACGCGGCCCCGGCCTGTGGACAACGACCGCGTGACCAGCGAGGGACCACCGGAAGACACAGGAACACAATCCCACATAACGGTCATATTTACTCCTAGTGTGACAGTGCGCTCGTCCGTCCTGTCCACCGGGCTTGCGCACCTGCCCCGCTTCGGTTATTGGGAAGGACGGCCCACGCCATGCCCGCAGACCTCGCCGTCATCGGACTCGGTCCCTACGGCCTGCCCCTCGCCCAGGCAGCCGTGGCCGCCGGCATCTCCACGCTCGGCTACGCCACCGGACCGGAAGCCGGATCGCTCAGCCCGGCCGAACTGCGCCGGATGCTCTCGGAGGGCTTCCGGCGGGCCACCGACCCGGCCGGGCTCGGCCGGGTGCGCACCGCCGTGATCTGCGCGCCGACCCCCCGGGCCGCGGACGGCGGACTGGACCTGAGCCAGGTGGAGGCCGCCGCCCGCACCCTGGCCGAGCGGCTGCGCCCGCACACCACGGTGATCCTGGAGTCACCGGTGCACCCGGGCACCACCGAGGAGTTCCTGCGGCCCCTGTTGGAGAAGGGTTCGGGGCTGCGCGCGGGCCGCGACTTCCATCTCGCCTACGCGCCCAGCCGGGTCGACCCCGGCAACCGGGAGCACAGCCCGGCCAACACGCCCAAGGTGATCGGCGGCCTCACCCCGGCCTGCACCGAGTCCGCCGCGGCGTTCTACGCGCGGCTGACCGACAAGGTGGTACGCGCGCGTGGACCGCGGGAGGCGGAGACGGTGCAGTTGCTGGAGACGAACTTCCGGCACGTCAACATCGCCCTGGTCAACGAGATGGCCGTCCTTTGCCACGACTTGGGCGTCGACCTGTGGGACGTCATCCGCTGCGCGGAGACCAAACCGTTCGGCTTCCAGGCGTTCCGGCCGGGCCCCGGGGTTGGCGGTCACGGCGTCCCGCAGGACCTGACCGGCCACGCCGGCCGACCGCTGCGCATGGTGGAACTGGCCCAGCAGGTCAACGGCCGCATGCCCCGGTACGTCGTCCAGCGGGCCGCGGCCCTCCTCAACGAGCACGGCAAGTCGGCCCGCGGCGCGCGCGTGCTGCTCCTCGGCGTCACCTACAAGGCGGATCTCGCCGACCAGCAGGGCACCCCCGCCCACGAGGTCGCGATCCGGCTGATGGAGCTGGGCGCCTCCGTCAGCTACCACGACCCCCACGTGGCCTCGTGGAACGTCCTGGACCGCCCGGTCCCCCGCGCCGACTCCCTCTACGAGGCCGCGGCCGACGCCGACCTCACGATCCTCCTCCAGCAGCACCGCACGTACGACATGCAGGGCCTGTCGGTGAAGGCGCAACTGCTGCTGGACACCCGGGGTGCCACGCCCACGGGGGCGGCGCACCGGTTGTGAAAGGGGGCGCGTGCGGCGCGGATCGCTCCAACGCCGGTGGCAGACGGAGTTCGCGGACCGGTAGCGTACAAAGAGGTGGAGCCCACCGCAGCGGGTACTGCGGTGGGCTCCAGAAAAGCGAACGGAGTGTCCACCCCTAGGCTCTATAGGGGTGGCCGCTCACCGGCTGTGAATCCACCTCCTCCGCCGCCGGACCGCCCCACAGCGAATCCGGTACCGTACAAAGAGGTGGAGCCCGCCACAGTGGCCACTGCGGCGGGCTCCAGAAAAGCGAACGGAGTGTCCACCCCTAGTCTCTATAGGGGTGGCCGCTCACTTTCCGTAAATCCGCAAGATCCACCTCCTCCTGAACTTCACCAGCCGGAGCCGGATGTCGTCCCAGCGGGTGGGCTTGCGGTGACGGCCCATGGGCGCGCCCCCTTCCACGATGCCGCCCAGAGGCCCGGTAGGGCGGTCCGTCGGAATTCGGGCCGGGCCCCGAGGGGCCGGGGTCCGGAACCGTGTCCTTGGAAGGGGGGCGCCCCGGAGAACCGGGTCGCCGATCACTGAAACTACCGGCTGGATACGCCCGTTCAGCCCATAATCACCCCGAATGCAACCGCGCGCCCCACGCACGCCGTTCACGCCCCGCCCGGCCATGACCGCCCGCCCTTCGGGCATACGAACCCTCAGGCATGCGGAAGGGCCCGGCCGTCCGCACAGGCTCACAGGCTTGTGGCGGTGGCCGGGCCCCTTGGACCGGCTCGGGCGCCCTTGCTCAGGTCCAACGCCCTCACTCGGGCAGGGCACTGTTGCTCACGTCGAACGCGCTGTCACCGTGGCTCAGCGCCGGTGCTGCGAGTCCGCGACCGTGACCTCCACCCGCTGGAACTCCTTCAGCTCGCTGTAGCCGGTGGTCGCCATGGCGCGGCGCAGCGCGCCGAAGAAGTTCATCGAGCCGTCGGGGGTGTGGGACGGACCGGTGAGGATCTCCTCGATCGTGCCCACCGTGCCCAGGTCGACCTTCATCCCGCGGGGCAGTTCCTCGTTGACCGCCTCCATGCCCCAGTGGTGGCCCTTGCCGGGCGCGTCGGTGGCGCGGGCCAGCGGGGAGCCCATCATCACCGAGTCGGCGCCGCAGGCGATCGCCTTGGGCAGGTCGCCGGACCAGCCGACGCCGCCGTCCGCGATCACGTGCACGTACCGGCCGCCGGACTCGTCCATGTAGTCGCGGCGCGCCGCGGCCACGTCCGCGACCGCGGTGGCCATCGGCACCTGGATGCCGAGCACGTTGCGCGTGGTGTGCGCGGCGCCGCCGCCGAAGCCGACCAGCACACCGGCCGCGCCCGTGCGCATCAGGTGCAGGGCCGCCGTGTACGTGGCGCAGCCGCCGACGATCACCGGGACGTCCAGCTCGTAGATGAACTGCTTGAGGTTCAGCGGCTCGTGCGAGGACGACACGTGCTCCGCGGAGACCGTCGTACCGCGGATGACGAAGATGTCGACGCCCGCGTCCACCACGGCCTTGGAGAACTGGGCCGTGCGCTGCGGGGACAGCGCGGCCGCCGTGACCACACCGGAGTCGCGCACCTCCTTGATGCGCGCGCCGATCAGCTCCTCGCGGATGGGCGCCGCGTAGACCTCCTGGAGCCGGCGCGTCGCCGCCTCGGCGGGCAGTGCGGCGATCTCGTCGAGCAGCGGGCGCGGGTCCTCGTACCGCGTCCACAGGCCCTCCAGGTTCAGCACGCCCAAGCCGCCCAGCTCGCCGATGCGGATCGCGGTGGCCGGGGAGACGACCGAGTCCATGGGGGCGGCCAGGAAGGGCAGCTCGAAACGGTAGGCGTCGATCTGCCAGGCGATCGAGACCTCCTTCGGGTCCCGCGTACGGCGGCTGGGGACGACGGCGATGTCGTCGAAGGCGTACGCCCTGCGGCCCCGCTTGCCACGCCCGATCTCGATCTCAGTCACGTCCTGGCCTTTCCCTGATGCGTTCAGCGTCTTCCAGTATCGCCGACGGGCCTGACACCGGCCCCCGCGCCCGTGCGACGAGGGCGGCCCCGATCCGGGACCGCCCTCGGACACACCGCACGCGCGCGTGCGTCACTTCCGGCTGTAGTTGGGTGCCTCGACCGTCATCTGGATGTCGTGCGGGTGGCTCTCCTTGAGGCCGGCCGAGGTGATGCGGACGAAGCGTCCCTTCGTCTCCATCTCCTCGATGGTGCCGGCACCCACGTAGCCCATGGTCTGGCGCAGGCCGCCGACCAGCTGGTGCAGCACGTTGGCCAGCGGGCCGCGGTAGGGCACCTGGCCCTCGACGCCCTCGGGCACGAGCTTGTCGTCGGAGGCGACGTCGGCCTGGAAGTAGCGGTCCTTCGAGTACGAGCGGCCCTGGCCGCGGGACTGCATGGCGCCCAGCGAACCCATGCCGCGGTACGACTTGAACTGCTTGCCGTTGATGAACAGCAACTCGCCGGGCGACTCCTCACAGCCCGCGAGGAGACTGCCCAGCATCACCGTGTCGGCGCCTGCCGCCAGGGCCTTGCCGATGTCGCCGGAGTACTGCAGACCGCCGTCGCCGATCAGCGGGACACCGGCCGGACGGGCCGCGAGGGACGCCTCGTAGATGGCGGTGACCTGCGGGACGCCGATGCCGGCCACCACGCGCGTCGTGCAGATCGAACCGGGGCCCACGCCCACCTTGATGCCGTCGACACCGGCGTCGATGAGGGCCTGTGCGCCGTCCCGGGTGGCGACGTTGCCGCCGACGACGTCGACGGACACGCTCGACTTGATCTTCGACATCCAGCTGAGGGCGTTGCTGTTGTGGCCGTGCGAGGTGTCCACGACCAGGAAGTCCACACCGGCCTCGGCCAGGCCCTGGGCGCGCTCCAGCGCCTCCGGGCTGGCGCCGACGGCGGCCCCGACGAGCAGCCGGCCCTCCGTGTCCTTGGCCGCGTTCGGGTACTGCTCGGCCTTGACGAAGTCCTTGACCGTGATGAGGCCCTTGAGGATGCCCTGGTCGTCGACCAGCGGGAGCTTCTCGATCTTGTGCTGGCGCAGCAGTGCCATCGCCTCGACACCGGAGATGCCCACCTTGCCGGTGACCAGCGGCATCGGCGTCATGACCTCGCGGACCTGCCGCGAGCGGTCGCTCTCGAAGGCCATGTCCCGGTTGGTGACGATGCCGAGCAGCCGCCCCTCCGGGTCGGTGACGGGGACACCGCTGATGCGGAACTTGGCGCACAGGGCGTCCGCATCGGCGAGCGTGGCCTCCGGGTGCACCGTGATCGGGTCGGTGACCATGCCGGACTCGGACCGCTTGACCAGGTCGACCTGGTTGACCTGGTCCTCGACCGAGAGATTGCGGTGCAGCACGCCGACGCCGCCCAGCCTGGCCATGGCGATCGCCATGCGGGACTCGGTCACCTTGTCCATCGCCGCCGACAGGAGCGGGATGTTGACCCGCACGTTGCGGGAGATGCGGGACGAGGTGTCGACCGCGCCCGGCAGCACGTCGGATGCGCCCGGCAGCAGCAGCACGTCGTCGTAGGTCAGCCCGAGTGTCGCGAATTTACCGGGCACTCCGTCGACGTTCGCAGTCATGACACCTTCCCCAATGGCCTTGATCGGTGCGGATGCCCATGCTAACGGGAAGCGCACCTCTCGGATTCCACGGTCCAGGTCGGTCCCGGCCTTCGTATGTTCGTACGGACCTCGTGCGCCGTCCGTCGGCTACTGCTCGGCCAGGGCCCGCAGCCGACTGAGCGCTCTGTGCTGGGCCACCCGTACCGCGCCGGGTGACATTCCCAACATCTGACCTGTCTCCTCCGCGGTCAAGCCCACCGCGATGCGCAGCAGCAGCAGTTCGCGCTGGTTCTCCGGAAGGTTGGCCAGCAGCTTCTTCGCCCACTCGGCGTCGCTGCTGAGCAGGGCCCGCTCCTCGGGGCCCAGGGAGTCGTCCGGCCGCTCCGGCATCTCGTCGGAGGGGACGGCCGTCGAACCGGGGTGGCGCATCGCGGCGCGTTGCAGGTCGGCGACCTTGTGCGAGGCGATGGCGAAGACGAACGCCTCGAAGGGGCGGCCGGTGTCCCGGTAGCGGGGCAGGGCGAGGAGGACGGCGACGCAGACCTCCTGCGCCAGGTCCTCGACGAAGTGACGCGCGTCGCCGGGGAGCCGGGACAGCCGGGTGCGGCAGTAGCGCAGCGCCAGGGGGTGGACATGGGCGAGCAGGTCGTGCGTGGCCTGCTCGTCTCCGTCGACGGCGCGATGCACGAGCGCACCGATCGCCCCTGGGGCCGTGCTCGCCTCGTCGTCACGCATCGGTCCATGGTGCCCTGAGGCCGTCCGGTCCGTCGCAGGGTGCTGGTGGTTGTGCATCGAAGCGTTATGAGCAGGTGCGCCGGCACTCATCTCCTGCGCCCTCCCCTTCCGCTCGACCGACTCGTCCCCGAGAGACTCCACACCTCAAGGATGCGGCATCCGCGGCGAAACAAGCAGCGGGCACCCGCCGGACGGTGCCGTCCGGACCGGCGACCGCGCCCCCGAGGGGGCGCGGGGAACCGCGTGACCAGCAACGAACGGCCCGCACTTCGCCGATCCGGGCACTCTTCGCGACCCTTGGGCCACTTGAGCGGACCGCACGCCCGGCCGGGGTCTAGCGGACCAGGCCCCAGCGGAAGCCGAGCGCCACCGCGTGGGCCCGGTCCGAGGCACCGAGTTTCTTGAACAGGCGTCGGGCGTGGGTCTTCACGGTGTCCTCGGAGAGGAACAGCTCGCGCCCGATCTCGGCGTTGGAACGGCCGTGGCTCATGCCTTCGAGCACCTGGATCTCACGCGCGGTGAGCGTGGGCGCGGCGCCCATCTCGGCCGAGCGCAGGCGGCGCGGTGCGAGCCGCCAGGTCGGGTCGGCCAGCGCCTGGGTCACCGTGGCGCGCAACTCGGCACGTGAGGCGTCCTTGTGCAGATAGCCCCGGGCGCCGGCCGCGACCGCGAGCGCCACGCCGTCGAGGTCCTCCGCGACGGTGAGCATGATGATGCGCGCCCCCGGGTCGGCGGACAGCAGTCGGCGCACGGTCTCGACGCCGCCCAGTCCGGGCATGCGCACGTCCATCAGGATGAGGTCCGAGCGGTCGGCGCCCCAGCGGCGGAGGACTTCCTCGCCGTTGGCCGCCGTCGTTACGCGCTCGACACCGGGCACGGTCGCGACCGCGCGGCGCAGCGCCTCTCGGGCAAGCGGGGAGTCGTCGCAGACGAGGACGGATGTCATGACCGCCCTCCGCAGCTGATGCGCATCACCTTGAGCCTCCAGGCTGGTACGGAATCGTCACCTGTGCGGTCGACCGTCTCGGACGCCTGCCCGAGCGCTTGTGTTCTCAACCGCCTCCGCACTCTCAACGACGGTCACTCGAAAGAGTTACGGGGCTGCGTGCCATCTTCGGCACTCTACGTGAGGGCGCGCACACGGTGCATACATGCCCGACAGACTCTCAACTTTTCATCACAACCTATGCCCCGTTTAGCCCCTTTTCTTCCCCTTTGACGGTGTCTGGGGCTAGATTCGCAATGAGTCATATTTTCATCTTCTTAGACCGGACATGTACGGTCGTTGGCACCGTATCCGCCCAGAACGGCTGCAAGGGGTCACGTAATGGCAGATTTCTCCCGCCTTCCCGGACCGAACGCGGACCTGTGGGACTGGCAGCTGCTGGCTGCCTGCCGTGGGGTCGACAGTTCGCTCTTCTTCCACCCGGAAGGGGAGCGCGGGGCGGCTCGGAGCGCTCGCGAGAACTCGGCCAAGGAGGTCTGCATGAGGTGCCCGGTCCGTGCGGAGTGTGCGGCGCACGCGCTGGCCGTGCGCGAGCCGTACGGCGTCTGGGGCGGCCTGACCGAGGACGAGCGCGAGGAGCTGATGGGGCGGGCGCGGAACCGGCTGGTCTCGGCATCGTCGACCAGCGGTAATACCGCCCCGAACGCCTGAAGGAACGTTTCTTTAAATTGCATACCATTTTGCAGGGCCTGCGGTGTTCGCGGCGTACGCCGCGGTTGCCGTGTTCTCCGCACACTCTGCGTTCTCGGCACTCTCTGCGTTCTCGGCGTCCATCGCGCCGTCCCGGTGCCGTGGCACCCGTACGCCTGCCCGCGTCCGTGGCCGCACGACGCACGGGCGGCTCCCGCCCCTTTCGCCACCGCGTGACGCGGCCCGCACGGCTCGTCACCGCCTGACGCGGCCCACTCGATCCGTCCCCGCACGGCTCGTCACCGCACGGCCCGTCACCGCCTGACGCGGCCCACTCGATCCGTCCCCGCACGGCTCGTCACCGCACGGCCCGTCACCGCCTGACGCGGCCCACTCGATCCGTCCCGCACGACGCTGCCCGCCCGGTCCGTCCGGCACGACGCGGCCCGCACGGTTCGTCACCGCATGCAGTGCCCATCGCACCCGCCGCGCCCGCCGCCACGCAGCAGCCCCGCCGCGCCTCCTCCGCCACCGCGCCGCGCGGCCCGGCCGCCCCGTCGCGCCCGTCACTGCGGTCGCGCGGCCCGCTCCAACTGCTCCAGCGTCGCCGCCACCGCCGGCACCAGTGCCAGGTCGGGCAGGGTGAGAGCGACGATCTCCCGCCGGACCGCCGGCTCCAGCGCCACCGTGCGCGCGCCCCTCGGGCGCACCGACTCGATCGCCAGCTGTGGCAGGACGGCCACGCCCAGTCCGGCGCCGACCAGGCCGACCACCGCCGGATAGTCGTCGGTGGCGAAGTCGATGCGCGGGGTGAAGCCCGCGGCCGCGCACACCTGCGTCAACTGGCCGCGGCAGCGCGGACAGCCCGCGATCCAGGGTTCCTCGGCCAGGTCGCCGATGGCGACGCTCCCCGCGCGGGCCAGCCGGTGCCGCTCGGGCACCAGGGCGACCAGACGGTCCGTCAGCAGCGGGCGTACGACGAGGTCGTCCCACTCCTCGGCGCCCGCCGCGCCCGCGTACCGGAACGCCAGTGCCACGTCGCAGTCGCCCGCGCGCAGCAGCTCCACGGACTGCGGAGGCTCGGCCTCCTCCAGAGAGACCCGGGTCCCCGGGTGGGCGGCGCGCAGCGCGGCCAGGGCGGTGGGCACCAGGGTGGAGCTGCCGCTGGGGAAGGACACCAGGCGGACCCGGCCGGCCCGCAGCCCGGCGATGGCGGCGATCTCCTCCTCGGCGGCGGTCAGCCCGGCGAGGATCCCCGACGCGTGCCGCACGAGCGCCGCGCCCGCCTCGGTCAGCCGCATCTCACGGCCGCTGCGGACCAGCAGCGGGGTGCCGACCGAGGTCTCCAGGGCCTTCATCTGCTGGCTGACGGCGGGCTGGGTGCAGCCCAGTTCCCGGCCGGCCGCCGAGAACGAGCCGGTGGTGGCGACGGCGCGCAGGACGCGGAGATGACGGGCCTCGATCACCCTTCGAGCATAAGCCGCCCTTGGACCAGATGGCCAATATTGAGTCGACGCTTTGAGTGAGGGTGACGTAGCGTGGTCGCATGGAGCTTCTTTCGGTGAATCTGGGGCGCCCGAAGGCCGTCGGCTACACGGACCAGCCGGAGGGTTTGACGGGCATCGACAAGCGTCCGGTGGACGGACCGGTACGGGTGGCCGCGCCGGGCCCGAAGGGGAGCGGCGCGAGCGGGCTGGCCGGGGACGCGGTCTGCGACCTGCGCCACCACGGGGGCGACGACCAGGCGGTGTACGCGGTCGCGCGCGAGGATCTCGACGACTGGGAGCGCGAGCTGGGCCGGACGCTCGCCAACGGCGCCTTCGGGGAGAACCTCACGACGAGCGGCCTCGACGTCTCCGGAGCGCTGATCGGCGAGCGCTGGCGGATCGGCCCGCGGGTCGTACTCGAAGTCACCTGCGGGCGCATCCCGTGCCGGACGTTCCAGGGCCATCTGGGCGAGCGGGGATGGGTGAAGAGATTCACGCGGAAGGGTGCCCCGGGCGCCTACCTCCGGGTGATCGAAGCGGGCGAGATCCGGGCCGGCGATCCGGTGGAGATCGTGCACCGGCCGGACCACGACGTGACGGTCGCCGTGCAGTTCCGCTCCGAGACGACCGACCGGGAGCTGCTGCCCCGGGTGCTGGCGGCGGGCGCGGCCCTGCACCCGGAGTCGCTGGCCGACGCCCGCGCGTACGTGGCGAAGCACGGCGGCGGCCAGGGCGGCTGAGCGGCTGTCACGAGCGGCCCGCGCGCGGGGCGGCGCGGGAGCGAACGGCCCGGCGCAGGCAGCGCCCTCTCGCGCTCCGGGTAACTACTCTTGGGCCATGACAACGGCTCTGATTACGGGATCGACGTCGGGGATCGGTGCCGCGTTCGCGCGGCGGCTGGCGGCGGACGGGCATGACCTCGTCCTGGTGGCCCGGGACACCGACCGGCTGCGCGAGCAGGCCACCGAGCTGCACGACCGGCACGGCATCGAGGCGGAGGTGCTGACCGCCGACCTGTCGCAGGACCAGGGCATCGAGACCGTCGCGGCCCGGCTGGGCGACCGCAAGAGCCCGGTCGATCTGCTGGTCAACAACGCCGGCTTCGGCAACAAGGGCCGCTATCTCGACGTACCGATGACCGACGAGCTGCGCATGGTCAAGGTGCACGTCGAGGCGGTGCTGCGGCTGACGTCGGCGGCGGCCGAGTCGATGCGGGAGCGCGGACGCGGCGGGATCGTGAACGTGGCCTCGGTGGCGGCCTTCGTGCCGCGCGGCACGTACGGGGCGTCGAAGGCGTGGGTCGTGCAGTTCACCCAGGGAGCGGCCCGGGACCTGGCCGGTACGGGCGTCCGCCTGATGGTGCTGGCCCCCGGCTTCGTGCGCACCGAGTTCCACGAACGGGCCGGGATGCGCACGGACAGCATCCCGGGATGGATGTGGCTGGACGCGGACAAGCTGGTCGCGACGGCGCTCACGGACCTGGCGCGCGGCAAGACGTTGTCCATTCCGGACCCCCGCTACAAGACCCTGATGGGCCTGGCGAAGGTGGCCCCGCGCGGGCTGGTGGGCGGGATCAGCTCACGGACCCGCAAGTACGGCCCGCAGTGAGCACCCGGCGGGCCCGGTCGGACCGGGGGTGACGGGCACCGCCGTGGTGGGAAAATGGGCGTGACGGAACCGGACCCAGGGGGGCCGGAGGCGGCGTCATGACGTTCGTACAGCTCATCGAGTGCAGGACCAGCCGGTTCGACGAGATGAACCGCTTGCTGGACATGTGGGTCGAGCAGACCAAGGGGAAGCGGACCGCGACGTACGACCTGGTCGGCAAGGACCGGTCGGACGCGGCGCACCTCGTCGAACTGGTGGAGTTCCCCTCGTACGAGGACGCGATGCGCAACTCGAACCTGCCGGAGACGGACAAGGTCTTCCGGCAGCTGGTCGCCCTGTGCGACGAGCTGCCCACCTTCGTCGACCTGGACGTCGTACGGGAGGAGCCGCTGGGCGCGGGCACGGTGCACCGCTTCTTCGAGACACTGGCGACGGCGGGTGAGCTGCCGCCGCTGAACGACCTGCTCGACGAGGACGTGCACAGCCACGACCCGCTCAATCCGCAGGACACGATCGGGCTGGACTCGGTGCGGGCCGAGGTCGAGATGTGGCGGGCCGCCTTCGACGCCGCTTTCACCGTGCAGGACCTGATCGTCCAGGGCGAGCGGGCCTGCGCCCGCTGGAGCTGGCACGGCACGCACCAGGGGGAGTTCCTGGGGATCGCGGCCACCGGCCGGCGGGTCACGACGACGGGTACGACCGTCTTCCGGTTCGGCGCGAACGGGCGGATCGCCGAGACCTGGTGGCAGCACGACCAACTGGGGCTGATGCAGCAGTTGGGCGCGCTGGACCAGTTGGAGCAGTAGCGCCGCCGCGCCGGGCGACGCACGAGGGCCCGGCGCCCTCCCGGGTGCCGGGCCCTCGGTCGACCGACCGGTGTCAGTGGGCGTGGCCGTGGCTGTGGCCCGCGGCGGCGGCCGGCTCCTCTTCTTCCTTCTTCTCGACGACCAGGGTCTCGGTCGTGAGCAGGAGGGAGGCGATGGAGGCGGCGTTCTCCAGGGCGGAGCGGGTGACCTTCACCGGGTCGATGACGCCGGCCTTCACCAGGTCGCCGTACTCGCCGGTGGCGGCGTTGTAGCCGTTGCCCTTGTCCAGTTCCTTGACCTTGGAGACGATGACGTAGCCCTCAAGGCCCGCGTTCTCCGCGATCCAGCGCAGCGGCTCGACGACGGCGTTGCGGACGACCGAGACACCGGTGGCCTCGTCGCCGGACTTGCCGAGGTTGCCCTCCAGGACCTTCGCGGAGTGGACGAGCGCGGAGCCACCACCGGAGACGATGCCCTCCTCGACCGCGGCGCGGGTCGCGGAGATGGCGTCCTCCAGACGGTGCTTCTTCTCCTTCAGCTCCACCTCGGTGGCGGCGCCGACCTTGATCACGCACACGCCGCCGGCCAGCTTCGCGAGGCGCTCCTGGAGCTTCTCGCGGTCCCAGTCGGAGTCGGTGTTCTCGATCTCGGCCTTGATCTGCGCGATCCGGCCCTGGACGTCCGACTTGTTGCCGGCGCCGTCGACGATGGTGGTGTCGTCCTTGGTGACGGTGATGCGGCGGGCGGTGCCGAGCACGTCCAGGCCGACCTGGTCGAGCTTGAGGCCGACCTCCTCGGAGATGACGGTGGCGCCGGTGAGGATCGCCATGTCCTCCAGCATCGCCTTGCGGCGGTCGCCGAAGCCGGGGGCCTTCACCGCGACGGCGTTGAAGGTGCCGCGGATCTTGTTGACGACCAGGGTCGACAGGGCCTCGCCCTCGACGTCCTCGGCGATGATCAGCAGCGGCTTCGAGCCCGCCTGGATGACCTTCTCCAGCAGCGGCAGGAGGTCCGAGATGGCGGCGATCTTGCCCTGGTTGATGAGGATGTACGGGTCCTCCAGGACGGCCTCCATGCGCTCCTGGTCCGTCACGAAGTACGGAGACAGGTAGCCCTTGTCGAAGGCCATGCCCTCGGTGAAGTCCAGTTCGAGTCCGAAGGTGTTGGACTCCTCGACGGTGATGACACCGTCCTTGCCGACCTTGTCCATGGCCTCGGCGATCAGCTCGCCGACCTGCTGGTCCTGGGCGGACAGCGCGGCGACGGCGGCGATGTCGGACTTCTCGTCGATCGGCCGGGACGAGCTGTGCAGGTCGTCGGAGACGGCCTTGACGGCGGCGTCGATGCCCTTCTTCAGGGCGGCCGGGGAGGCACCGGCGGCGACGTTCCGCAGGCCCTCGCGCACCAGGGCCTGGGCCAGCACGGTGGCGGTGGTGGTGCCGTCACCAGCGATGTCGTTGGTCTTGGTCGCCACCTCCTTCACCAGCTGGGCGCCGAGGTTCTCGTACGGGTCCTCGACCTCGACCTCGCGGGCGATGGTGACACCGTCGTTGGTGATGGTGGGGGCGCCGAACTTCTTGTCGATGACGACGTTGCGGCCCTTGGGACCGATCGTCACCTTCACCGTGTCGGCAAGCTTGTTGACGCCGCGCTCAAGGGCGCGACGGGCGTCCTCGTCGAACTTCAGGATCTTCGCCATGGCAGCGGGAGCCCTCTCGGAAATCTGGGAGAAAAAAACGCTGCGCCCCGGGACGCCCGGCTTCTTATCGGTCGCGGGGGCCAGGGGCGCAGCTCACAGCAGGACTGCTCGGGGTGAATTACTTCTCGATGATCGCGAGCACGTCGCGGGCCGAGAGAACGAGGTACTCCTCGTTGTTGTACTTCACCTCGGTGCCGCCGTACTTGCTGTAGAGCACGACGTCGCCGACGCTGACGTCGAGCGGAAGGCGGTTTCCGTCCTCGAAACGGCCCGGACCGACGGCCAGGACGACGCCCTCCTGGGGCTTCTCCTTGGCAGTGTCCGGGATGACCAGGCCCGAGGCCGTGGTCTGCTCGGCGTCCAGCGGCTGGACCACGATGCGGTCCTCAAGCGGCTTGATGGCAACCTTGGTGCTGGCGGTCGTCACGATCCGACCTCCCCCTTCGGAGATCTCACGGGGTTGACTGTCTGAGGTGGCGACCAGGTGGATCCGTCGTCGCGGGTGCCGGACCTGCCCGTCGCGTTGTTGGCACTCTCCGGTGGGGAGTGCCAGAGCCGAGACTATGACTGCGATTAGCACTCGGTCAAGCGGAGTGCCAATTGGCGGCGGCGCGTCCTGCGGAGGTGGCCCCTCCGGCGCACGGCCGGATCACAGATAGTCCCCCAGCCGGCCGACCGTCAGGCCCTCGGACTGGATCCGCCGCAGCAGCCGCGTCGTGCGCTCCCTCAGCGCCGGCCCGGTGGACTCGTCGGGCCCGACCTGGATGATGTCGCCGGGTCGCAGGCGCCGCTCGCCCCGGGTGTAGTCCAGGGTGTCGCCGTTCATCGCGGCCCGCCACAGGACCACCGCCGCCACCCCGCAGTCGGCGGCGGCGCGCAGGGTCGTCGTGTCGTAGCTGCCGTAGGGCGGGCGGAAGAGGCGGGGCCGGATGCCGAACCGGGACTTGAGCTTGTTCTGCTGGCCGCAGATCTCGGCGCGCTGCCCGGCGTACGGCAGTCCGCGCATGGCCGGATGGTCGAGGGTGTGGTTCTCGATGCCGGCGCCCACCGAACGCAGCCGGGCGAAGTGGCCGTACCCCGGGCCGACGACGCTGTCGGTGAGGAAGAAGCTGACCGGCAGGCGCAGTTCACGGACCATGTCGACGAAGCGGGGGTCCCGCTCGGCGCCGTCGTCGTAGGTGAGGAAGACGACCTTGTCGGAGGTCGCGACGTGGTCGACGACCGGGGGCAGGGAGCCGCCGGCCGGGCCGGCCGTCCGGGGGCGTGCGGCGGGCGTGGGCGCGGGGGCGAGCGGGGCGCTCAGGCCCCAGTGGCGATAGGCATCCCCGGGGTCCGGGCGGTGCGACCGTACGCCCTGGGCGGCCTTCTTGCCGAGTCGTTCGATGGGGTCGACGGACTGGGCGCAGCCGGCCAGGAGCAGGGCGCAGGCCGCCACGACGGCGGTCGGCGTCCGGTACCGGGCCGCCGCCGCGGGCCGCCCCCGGCGCCTCACAGGTAGTCCTCCAGGCGTGCCACCGCGTACCCCTCGCGGGTGACCTTGTTCAGGAACCGCCGGACCATGTCGGTCATGCTGCCGTCCCAGTCGGAGCGGCCCCGGAAGTGGGTGAGCACGATGTCGCCGGGGTGCAGGCCGCGGTCCCACTCGCGGTACTCCCAGTGGTCGACGAAGACCTCCTCGTCCCAGATCGGCGCGTACTTGATCCCGCAGGACTTGGCGGCGAGCAGGGTGTCCCGGTTGTAGTTGCCGTAGGGCGGGCGGAAGACGGTCGGGCGCTTGCCGAACTGCCGCTCCATGATGTCCTGCATGCCGCAGATCTCCTCCTGCTGCTCCTGGAGGGACAGGCCGGGCAGGTAGGGGTGGTGGAGGGTGTGGTTGTTGAGGGTGATCCCCTGCGACTGCATCTTCCTGAAGTAGCCGTAGTCGTCCTTGGCCAGGTAGTCGCTGAGGAACGCGGTGTACGGGATCTTCAGGTCGCTCATCATGCGCAGGAACGCCGGGTCCTTCTCGGCGCCGTCGTCGATGGTGAGGAAGACGACCTTCTGCTTGGTGGGGACCGTGGTGAAGACCGGGGGCAGGTTCCACTTCTCCTGGTCGTCGACCTCGAAGCCCTCGCGCGCGGTGATCTGCGGCTTGTCCGCCGGGGGCCGCGGGGGCACGAGCGGGACCTCGTCCAGGCCCCAGCGCCGGGCGGCGGCAGCCAGGGTGGCGTGGTCGGTGGCGCGCCGGACGTCGTAGTCGTCCAGGCGCGGGGCGGGGGGCGCCTGGTGCGGCTGCCGGCCGGCGGCTCCGGCGCCGGCGCCCTCGCCCGCCGGCGCCGTGCAGCCGGAGACGACGGCGACGACGACGAGCAGCGCGAGGCCGCCCCGGACGGTCACCCTTCCGCGACGTACCCCATTTTTGTCATTTTGTACTACTAGTCGCATGGTGCCGGATCTTTGCAGGCACCGGGCGCCGATCCGGTCCGACACCGCCGCCGCAGGCGCAGCATCCACCGACTGGCCCACAATGACCCGGTGAACGACGCCCCGGTGAACGACCTGCTCCCCTTCCGCGCACTGCTCACCCCCGAGGGCCGCGCCGTCCTCGACGAGGTGCGCGGCACCGCACCGGCCGACGAACTGGCCGTGGCCACCCGGCTGCGCCGCGAGCACTCCCCCGGGCTGGTGTCGGCGGCGCTCGGCCAGGCCAGGCTGCGGCAGCGAGCGGCGGCGAAGTTCGGGGCGCCGGACGCCGAGCGGATGTTCTTCACGCCGGGCGGGGTGGAGCAGTCGACCCGGACCAGCGTGGCGACGTACCGGGCGGGGCGGCTGCGCGCCCTGGGCATCCGCTCCGTCGCCGACCTGTGCTGCGGCATCGGCGGCGACGCCATCGCGCTCGCGCGGGCCGGGATCCGGGTGCTCGCGGTGGACCGCGATCCGCTGACCGCCGAGGTCGCGCGGGCGAACGCGGCGGCCCTGGGCCTGGAGGGGCTGATCGAGGTGCGCGAGGCGGATGTCACCGAGGTCGACACCTCCGGCTGGGACGCCGTGTTCGTCGACCCGGCACGGCGGGGCGGCGGGCCGGGCGGGCGGCCCGGCGGCGGGCGGATCTTCGATCCCGAGGGGTACTCGCCGCCGCTGTCGTGGGCGCTCGGGGCGGCCTCGGCGGCACCCGCCGCCGCGCTGAAGGTCGCGCCGGGGATCCCGCACGAGGTGGTCCCGGACGGGGCCGAGGCCGAGTGGATCTCGGACGGCGGGGACGTGAAGGAGGCGGTGCTGTGGTTCGGCACGGGCGCGCCGGGCAGCGTACGGGCCACGCTGCTGCCGGGTCCGCGCACCCTGCTCGGCCGCGGGCTGCCGAATCCCGAAGTGCGGCCCGTGGGGCGGTACCTGTACGAGCCCGACGGCGCCGTCATCCGGGCGCACCTGGTGGCGGAGGCCGCCGCGGAGGTGGGCGGCGGGCTGATCGACCCGACGATCGCCTACGTGACGGCGGACGAACTGCGGGCGACGCCGTACGCCACCGCGTACCGGATCACCGACCGACTCCCCTTCAACGTCAAGAAGCTGAAGGCACTGCTGCGGGAGCGCGGGGTCGGGACGCTGACCGTGAAGAAGCGGGGGTCGGCGGTGGAGCCGGAGGAACTGCGCAGGAAGGTCAGGCCGCGGGGGCCGAACGCGGCGACCGTCTTCCTGACCCGGGTCGCGGGTGCGCCGACGATGCTGATCGGGGCGCCGGTCCCCGCCCCTGCCGACGGCCCGTCCTGAGCGGGTCCGGCCGGACGGCGGGCGGCCCCGCGGGGCCAAAGCGGCCGGGTCAGCGCAGGGACTTCCACAGGTCGCTCGCCGCCGGTTCGCGGGCGACCACCCGGTTGGGGTCGCTCGGCGCCGTCACCACGGGCATCATCACCGTCGTCACCCGGTCCGCCGTCAGTCCCCGCAGGCTCTCGCCGAGGCTGATCAGCTCGGGCAGGGAGTCGAGTCCGGTGTCCGTGGTGAGACCGGCGGTGGCCGCGTCGGCGACCCGGTAGAGCCGGGTGGGGTCGCTGAGCAGGCTGGTGTGGGCGATCTGCGCCAACAATGCCTTCACCAGCGTCTGCTGGAGACCTATCCGGCCGAGGTCGCTGCCGTCGCCTATGCCGTGCCGGGTGCGGGCGAGGGCCAGGGCCTGGGTGCCGTCGAGGTGGTGGGTGCCCTTCTCCAGGTGCAGATGGCTCAGGTCGTCGTCGATGTCCTGGTCGGTGGTGACCTCGACGCCGCCGAGGGCGTCGACCAGCTTGGCGAAGCCGGAGAAGTCGATCTCGATGTAGTGGTCCATGCGGACGCCGGTGATCGACTCGACGGTCTTCACCGCGCACACCGGCCCGCCCACGGAGTAGGCGCTGTTGAACATCGCGCCGTACCGCACCGCCGTGGAACCGCCGGACGGCAGCGGGCAGGAGGGCCGGGTGACCAGGGTGTCGCGCGGGATGCTGACGACGGTGGCCGCGGTCCGGCCCGGGTCGATGTGCACGACCATCGCGGTGTCGGAGCGGGCCCCGCCGCTGTCGCCGCCGCCGAGTTCCTGGTTCTCCTTGCCGCTGCGCGAGTCCGAGCCCAGGACGAGGATGTTCATAGCGCCGGTGGGCAGTGGTGACGCGGTGGTTGAGGCGCCGGCCGAGGCGGTGGGCGAGGGGGTGGTGACCGCCTTCGGCGGCCGGTCGTCCCCGAGCGCGTTGTTGATGTCGACGCTCTTGATGTTGTCGTTGAGGTGCCAGTAGACCCAGCCGCCCGCCGCGGCGCCCAGCACCAGGGCACCGGCGAGGGCGAGGCCGGCGGCCCTGAGCGCTCTCGACCTCGACCGCCCGCCCGTACGTCTGTCCTCGTCGCCGTTCCCGCTGTCGCCGTGCTCGTGGTGTCCGGTCACGAGAAGAACATAAGTCCGAATTATTAGGGGACTGTTAGAGGATGGGATGTGAGACCCGTCTCTTCGGAAAATCTCACCATTCCGGTCCCGGTACCGGCCCCCGCTCCACGGGGTGTTGCGGTCGGCCCTCGCCCAACCGCCGTCCGGCGCCGACCCGTTGTACGGCTCGCACGGCAGGCGGCCCGACGACCGCACCGCGCGACCGCGCCGACGGAAGGGGAACGAACCGTTCAGGACGTTTTCAGGCTCGCCCCGGCAGGATCCGGCGGGAGTTCCGCACCCCCCACCCCCGCAGGAGCACCCGTGACGACGTCGACGTCGGCGACGAGCAAACTGCCCGAAGTCACCCTGGCGTTCTGGATCATGAAGATCGCCGCGACGACCCTGGGCGAGACGGCGGGCGACCTGTTCGCCCAGACCCTCGGACTCGGCTATTTCCTCACCACCATCGCCCTGTTCCTGGTCTTCGTGGCGACCCTGGTGGTCCAACTGCGCGCGTCCCGCTACCACCCGTTCTTCTACTGGACCGTGATCCTGTCGACCAGCATGGCCGGCACCACGATGTCCGACTTCATGAACCGGGACGCCAGTACCAGGTACCTCTCGGGCGGCGCCACCGCGCTGGGCTGGGGCCCGCAGGGCCTCGGGCTGGGCTACCCGGCGGGCGCCGCGATCCTCGTCTCGATCCTGCTGGCGATCTTCCTCGCCTGGAAACTGAGCGGGACGACCTTCCGCATCCGGGACATCGTCACCTTCCGCGCGGAGGCGCTGTTCTGGGCGGCGATCCTGGTCTCCAACACCCTGGGCACGTCGATGGGGGACTTCCTCTCCGACAGCTCCGGCCTCGGCTACCTGGGCGGGGCCATGCTGGTCACCGGCGTGCTGGCCGTCCTCGCCGCGCTGATGAAGGCTCCCGCGGTGCCGAACGTGCTGCTGTTCTGGGCCGCCTTCGTGCTGACCCGCCCGCTCGGCGCCACGTTCGGCGACTTCCTCACCAAGCCGGTCGCCAAGGGCGGCCTGGACCTCGGCACGGCGGGATCCTCGGCCGTCCTGCTCGCGGTGCTGTTCGGGCTCATGGCGTACGCCCACACCCGGGAGCGGCGCTCCGGCGAGGGGGGTCAGACCGGATCGACGCCGGCCGACTCGAATCTCCAGCGGTGGACCGGCCGCGACACCACGTCACCGGCCGGCTCGGGCAGTTCGGGCAGTTCGTCGTCGTAGGCCCCGTCCCACCAGGTGATCACCAGGACCCGGTCCTGCGGCGCCCGGAAGGTCTCGCGGCGCACCGGCCGCCGGGGCAGCCGCTGGGCGCGGGCCCAGGCGAGGAGGTCGTCGCCGCGGCCCGGCAGCGCCCGCGCCTCCCACATCAGTGCGACCGTCACGAGTACAGGTTCTCCTTGCTGACCTCGTGCACATGGTCGTGGGAGTGGGAGTGGGAGTGCGCCCCGGCGTGGGTCCGGCCCGGCACGTGCGGGTCCGTGACCGGCAGCGAGGAGTCCGCCGACAGGTCCCAGTCCGAGGCGGCCCGGCCGCGCGCGACCATCTCGGCGCCCAGCGCGGCCACCATCGCGCCGTTGTCGGTGCACAGCCCCGGCCGCGGCACCCGCAGCCGGATGCCCGCCGCCTCACACCGCTCCTGGGCCAGGGCGCGCAGCCGGGAGTTGGCGGCGACCCCACCGCCGATCATGAGGTGGTCGACGCCCTCGTCCTTGCAGGCCCGTACGGCCTTGCGGGTCAGCACGTCCGCCACGGCCTCCTGGAAGGACGCGGCGACGTCCCGCACCGGGACGTCCTCGCCGGCCGCCCGCCGGGCCTCGATCCAGCGGGCCACCGAGGTCTTCAGCCCGGAGAAGGAGAAGTCGTACGCGGCGTCGCGCGGGCCCGTCAGACCGCGCGGGAACGCGATCGCCTCCGGGTCGCCCTCGCGCGCGTACCGGTCGATGACCGGGCCGCCCGGGAAACCGAGGTCCAGCACCCGGGCGATCTTGTCGAACGCCTCGCCCGCCGCGTCGTCGATCGTCGCGCCCATGGGACGGACGTCCGCGGTGATGTCCGTCGACAGCAGGAGGGACGAGTGGCCGCCGCTGACCAGCAGGGCCATCGTCGGCTCGGGCAGCGCGCCGTGCTCCAGCTGGTCCACGCAGATGTGGGAGGCGAGGTGGTTCACGCCGTACAGGGGCTTGCCGAGCGCGTACGCGTACGCCTTCGCCGCCGAGACGCCGACCAGCAGCGCGCCCGCAAGCCCCGGGCCCGCGGTGACCGCGATGCCGTCCAGGTCGCGCGCGCTCACTCCGGCGTCCTTCAGGGCGCGCCGGATCGTCGGGACCATCGCCTCCAGGTGCGCTCTGGACGCCACCTCCGGCACCACCCCGCCGAAGCGGGCGTGTTCGTCGACGCTGGACGCGACGGCGTCCGCGAGCAGCGTGGTGCCGCGGACGATGCCGACGCCGGTCTCGTCGCAGGAGGTCTCGATCCCCAGGACCAGCGGTTCGTCAGCCATTGTTCTCGGTTCCTCGTACGGGGGTGGGCGGGGTGGACGCGGACGGGTCGGCCAGGCGCATCACCAGGGCGTCGACGTTGCCGGGCTGGTAGTAGCCGCGCCTGAAGCCGATCGCTTCGAAGCCGAAGCGCTCGTACAACTGCTGCGCGCGGACGTTGTCCACGCGGCATTCCAGCAGGACCTCGGCGCACTCGAAGGCGGTCGCGGCCCGCAGCAGTTCGGCCAGCAGCATGCCGCCGAGACCGCCGCCCCAGTGGTCGCGGGCGACGGCGACGGTCTGGACGTCGGCGAGGTCGCCCTGGGCGGCCAGGCCCGCGTAGCCGACGACCCGGTCGCCCTCGACGGCCACCACGTACCACCGGGTGGCCTCCGGGCCGCGGGCATGGGCCAGCTCGGACCAGAACATGCCGCGCGACCAGGCGTCCTCGGGGAAGAGGTCCTTCTCCATGCCGAGCACGGCGTCGATGTCCCACCAGCGCATCTCGCGCAGCGCGGGCTTCACGGACTCGGTCACTTGGGGGTGACCACCTTGTAGTTCTTGGGCACCTGGGCGTCGGGGCGGCGCAGGTAGAGCGGCCGGGGTTCGGGCAGCGGCAGGCCGGCGGCCAGCCGCTCGGCGGCCAGCGCGGCGAGGGCCGCGGCGGAGACGTGCTCGGGCTCGTGGGCCTGCGGGAAGGTGTCGGGGTACAGCAGCGCGCCCGCGCCGACGGCGGGCAGTCCGGCCACCCGCTCGGCGATGTCCGCGGGCCGGTCCACGGCCGGCTCCGTCACCCGCGTGCGTGAATCGGCGTACGTCGCCCAGTAGACCTCCTTGCGCCGGGCGTCGGTGGCCACGACGAAGGGGCCCTTCTCGATGTCGGCCGCGTAGGCGAGGCCGTCGAGGGTGCACACACCGTGTACGGGGACGCCCAGCGCGAGGCCGAAGGTGTCGGCGGTCATCAGGCCCACGCGCAGCCCGGTGTAGGGGCCGGGGCCGGTACCGACGACGATCCCGGTGACGGCGTCCAGCCGGAGCCCGGCCTCGGTGAGCACCCGGTCGACGGCCGGCAGCAGCAGCTCGCCGTGGCGGCGCGCGTCCACCTGGCTGGAGGAGGCGATGACGGCGTCGCCGTCGTGCAGGGCGACGGTGACGGCTGGGGTGGCGGTATCCAGAGCGAGCAAGAGCACGCAAACAGCCTACGGCTCCGCGGGCCCCGTGCACGCCCGCCCGGTCAGACGGTCACCGACTGCTACGGTCTGGTCGAACCACAGCAGAAGTACGACATATGACACGAAACAGAGGTGGGCGTACGTGGCACGGACCAGTTCCTCGATCGTGGCCGGGCTCACCGCGGCGGCCCTGGGAGCGGTCGCCTTCCTCGCCTACCAGGCGTCCGCGAACGCCCCGGCCGGTGTCGCCGGCCGGCCCGGCCCGAGCGCCTCGCGCGCGGTGGCCGTCACCAAGGCGCCCCGGGACAAGAGGAACCCCACCGCGCTGCCCGCCGGCTCCGGCAGGGGCGAACGGGTCGTGTACTCGGTGGACGACGACCGGGTGTGGCTGGTCGGCGAGAGTGGCCGGGTCCAGACCACGTTCAAGGTCTCCCCCGGCACCGTCGACCCGAAGCCGGGCTCGTACGCGGTGACGTCCCGCTCGAAGGCGATCACCGGCACCGACGGCGCCCCCGTCGAGCACGTCGTGCGCTTCACCAGCGTGCGTGACGTGGTCGTCGGCTTCAGCGCCGCGGTCAAGGCGGCGGCCTCGGCGCCCGACCCGTCGGTCAGGACGGGCGGCATCCGCGAGTCCCGCCGGGACGGCGACGCCATGTGGAAGTTCGCCACGATCGGGGTCCGGGTGGTGGTGATCCGCTGAACGCGGGCCGGGCCGGCCGACGCCCCCACCGGACCCGGGTTCGCCAGGGATCACGCCGGGGCCGCCCACTCGCCACGCACCGCGGATACGCCAACGACAGGTCAACAGCTCGTCCCGGCGGGTAAAAGGTCGCCGGTCCTCCGAACCTTCTCCGCACAGCAAGCCTCATACCCCTCAGAGATGCCCGAACAGGACATCCGGAAGGGAAACGAACATGCTCACCGGCAAGCGCACCCGACGCCTGGCCACCCCCGCCCTCGCCCTCACCGCGGCCTCCACCGTCGCCCTGGTCGGACTCGCCGCCGGCACCTCGCAGGCCGCGACCCGACCGGGCTGGGCGGACACCGACTCGCTGTCCGTACGCGTCCACGCCCTCAACCCCGGCGCGGGCCAGCACTACGCGGCCGTGGTGCTCACGAACAAGACCCACAAGACGATACGGACCCAGGGCTACGTCGGTCTGCAACTGCTCGACGCGCACGGCAAGGACGTCACCACGCACGTGGTACGGGACCACGGCAACACCGCAGGGATCACGCTCAAGCCGGGGCAGAGCGCCTACACCCGGCTGCACTGGACGGTCGTACCCGGCGCCGGCGAACCCACCAAGGCCGAGAAGAACCCCACCAAGATCGAGGTCACCCCGCCCGACTCGCGCCACCACCTGACCACGGCGTGGAAGATGGGCGAAGTCCTCCAGAAGGGCCGCATCGACATCACGCCGCTGGCCAAGGGCACCGGCCCGAAGTACTGAGCGCGGCGCGGAACACAGCGAAGGGGGCGCGGGCAGACGGTCTACGCGGCTTCCCGGCGACCGCGCCCCTGCTCGCGCCCTTGCCCGCGTTGCTCACACCCTTGTCCGCGCTCCTGCTCGCCCCCTTGCCCGGACCCGGGCCGCTGCTCGGCATCGCGGCCGGGAGTCGTCCGCTCCGGCGCGCGCGGCGGTGTGGAGATCACGTCCGCTGCCGCGCACGCTGCCAGCAGCTCGCGCATGGAAACCCCCGCGATCCCGCGCGGCTGCGGCTGCGGCTCCGGGGTGCTCTCTGTGACCGGCATGGACGCCTCCTGACGTGCGGGGGCGGGGTAGTTAGGTACACCTAACTACGAGCTGGATACCATGTGACCACGCGCAGGAGACCCAGCGCAACATCTTGCCGACGTCTTGTCGGACCCTTCGCCGCGGACGGTCGGACCCTTCGCCGCGGACGGTCGGACCCTTCGGGGCGAACCGTCGAAGCCCACGGGCGGAGCGGGAGAACGCCCCCGCAGGTCCACGGCGGGCCGCGGAGCGGTCACGGAGCCCTCGCGGAGCCGTCGCGGAGTCGTCGCGGAGCCGTCGCGGACTCACGTCCGTTTCGGCCGCGGGCGCGCTCGGGCCCGGTGTCCTTGCCGCGCCGGCCAGCCCGCGCGCTCAGGCCATGAGCACGCTCAGGCCAGGCCGCTCAGGCCATGAGCACGCTCAGGCCGCGCCGCTCAGGCCGTGAGCACGCTCAGACCGGCCCGCGCCCACCGGTCCCCCAGCCCGGTCAGCGTCACGTGCCGCACCTCGTCGGTGGTGTCCCCCACGGCCCGGTGGATGAGGATCCGCAACCGCTCGTCGGTCAGCTCCTCCACCTTGCCCTCGCCCCACTCCACCACGACCACCGAGTCGGACAGCGAGACGTCGAGGTCGAAGTCCTCCATCGTCTCCAGGCCGCCGGACAGCCGGTAGGCGTCGACGTGGACGAGCGGCGGGCCGTCGCCCAGCGCCGGGTGCACCCGGGCCATCACGAACGTCGGCGAGGTGACCGCCCCGCGCACCCCGAGGCCCTCGCCGAGCCCACGGGTGAGCGTCGTCTTGCCCGCGCCCAGCTCCCCGCTCAGGATCACGAGGTCGCCCGCGCGCAGCAGCTCGGCGAGCTTTCGCCCCAACTCCCGCATCTGGTCGGGGGAGCTGACGGTGATCTCGACGATCTGCGGCTCAGCCGGGTCGGGCGGCGCTGCTGGTGCTTCCATAGCCACTTACGGTAGCCCCTGCCGGCACGGCACCCGCGCGAGTGAGCAGGTCGGCGAGCCGGTCGGTCACCAGTTCCGGGTGCTCCAGCATGACGAGGTGCCCGGCGTCCGGCACCAGCACCAGCTCCGCGTCGGGCAGCAGGCCCGCGATGGCCTCGCTGTGCTCGCTGGGCGTGATCAGATCCTGGACCCCGGCCAGCACGAGCACGGGCATGTCCTTGAAGTGGACGAGCGCGCCGGTCTTGTCGTGGTCGGTGAAGGCGGGATAGAACTCGGCGACCACGTCGATCGGGGTGGACTCGATCATCCGTTCGGCGAACCGCTCGATCGCTGGGTCGACGTCCCGGGACGCGAACGAGTACCGCTTGATGATCCCGGCGAACAGGTCGGCCGTCGCCCGGCGCCCCTTCTCCACCAGCGCCGCCTGCTGCCCGAGCGCCTTCAGCACCCCGGGCAGCACCCGGCGCACCACGGTGACGCCGGCCGACGGCAGTCCGAAGCTCACCTCGGCGAGCCGCCCGGAGGACGTACCGACCAGGGCGGTGGCGACCACCCGGTCGCGGATCAGCTCCGGGTACTGGGCGGCCAGCGCCATCATCGTCATGCCGCCCATGGAGTGGCCGACGAGCACTATCGACCCCTCCGGCACGGCCGCGTCCATGACGGCCTTCAGATCGCGGCCCAACTGGTCGATGGTGAGCGGTACGTCGTCCCGGTGCTGGGCCACACCGCGCCCGGACCGCCCGTGACTGCGCTGGTCCCAGTGCACGGTCCGTACGACGCCGCGCAGGGCCGCCCGCTGGAAGTGCCAGGAGTCCTGGTTGAGGCAGTAGCCGTGGCTGAAGACGACGGTGACCGGAGCGGGCGCCTTGCGGCCGAACAGCCGGCGCCGGCGCGGCGCCGGACCGCCCTCGGGTTCGACGTCGTCGACCTCGTAGTACAGCTCGGTGCCGTCGTCGGCGTACGCCTTGCCCGGGGTGCCGCGCAGCGCGCCGTAGGGGCCCGCCGAGTCCAGCGCCAGCCGCGCCCTGCGGCGCATCCCGCGTCCCACGGTCATCCGCTCGACCGCCACGCCGGCCGCCGCGCCCGCGGCGAGCACGCCTATCGCGGCGCCGGCGATGCCGGTCGCCCTGCGCCAGCTGCCGGCCTCCCCCACGACGGAGGCGACGGCCGCCGCGGCGGCGCCCGTGACGGCCTCCGCTCTGCTCTCGCTCACGTACCGCTCTCCTTCGTGGTTTCCGGAGTGTCCGGTGTCCGGTGTCCGGTGTCCGGTGTTGTCCGGTGGTGTTCGCGGGTGGGTGGTGCGGGCGCCCGTACCGCCCGCCGGTACGGGTGGTGCCCGGACCCGGCCGCACCGGTGCGGGTTCACCGGAACGGGTGCACCCCGGTCCGGACCCCTGCACGGTTCAGCGGGTCCCCCGTCCTGCTACCCGTCCCTGCCCTCGTTCACGTAGACGCGGGGGACCCGGGTTCCGATCCGGGTGACGATCTCGTACGCGATGGTGCCGGCCGCCTGCGCCCAGTCCTCGGCCGTCGGCTCGCCCCGGTCGCCCGGCCCGAACAGGACCGCCTCGGTGCCGGTCCCGGGCTCGTCGCCGCCGAGGTCCACCACGAACTGGTCCATCGCGACCCGCCCGGCGACGGTCCGCCACTTGCCGCCGACCAGGACCGGGCCGCTCCCGGAGGCGTGCCGCGGGATGCCGTCCGCGTAGCCGACGGGGACCAGGCCGAGGGTCGTTCCGCCCGGGGTGACGTAGCGGTGGCCGTAGCTGATGCCGTGCCCGCCCGGTACGTGCTTGACCAGCGCCAGCGACGCCGACAGCGTCATCACCGGGCGCAGCCCGAAGTCGGCCGGGGTGCCGACCTGCGGGCCGGGCGAGATGCCGTAGACGGCGATGCCGGTGCGCACCAGGTCGAAGTGGGCCTCGGGGAGGGTGAGCGTGGCCGGCGAGTTGGCCATGTGCCGTACCTCGGGGCGTACGCCCTGCTCCTCGGCGTACGCCGTCATCTCCCGGAAGCGGTCGAGCTGGGCGGCGATGGACGGATGGCCCGGCTCGTCGGCACAGGCGAAGTGCGACCACAGCCCGGTGATCCGGAGCAGGCCGTCCGCCTCGGCGCGCAGGGCGGCAGCGACGAGTTCGGCCCAGTCGCCGGGCTGGCAGCCGTTGCGTCCGAGTCCGGTGTCGGCCTTGAGCTGCACCCGCGCGGGCACGCCCGCCGCACGGGCCGCCGCGGTGACCTCCCGCAGCGCCCACATCCCGCTGACCGACACGTCGATGTCGGCCTCGATCGCCTCCCGCCAGGGGCCGCCCGGCGTCCACAGCCAGCACAGGACGCGCCCCGGCAGCCCGGCCGCGCGCAGCGCGAGGGCCTCCTCGGGGGTGGCCGTGCCGAGCCAGGCCGCCCCCGCGTCGAGGGCCGCTCGGGCGCACGGCACCGCGCCGTGGCCGTACGCGTCGGACTTCACGACGGCCATCAGGGCGGCGCCCGGCGCGAGGGCGCGCAGGGCCCGCACATTGGCCCGCAGGGCGGCCAGGTCGATCTCGGCGCGGGCGCGGAGGGGCGCCGTCGGCGCGGGTGCTGTGTCTGTCATGGCGTCCCCAGTGTCTCAGAGGCGGCCGGTGGCATCGGGGCGCACGCCCCGCGCACGCCCCTCGTCCCACGCCGCACGCACCACCACGCCCCCGGACCACACCACGGCCCCACGCCGCACGCACCACCACGCCCCCGGACCACACCACGGCCCCACGCCGCACGCACCACCACGCCCCCGGACCACACCTCGGTCCCACGCCGCACGCACCACCACGCCTCGGCCCCGCCTCCGCGCCCACGCATCCACCCCGGCCCGTCGAACCACCCCATCCGCCTGCCAGTTCTCCTCCCGCCTACCAGCCTTCCTCCCGTACATCACGCCAAGCCTCCGGAATCGCCGCCGCCACGTCATGCGCGCCCGTGGGCGCCCCGTCCGCCGCGAAGCGCCCTGCCAGCCCGTGCAGATACGCCGCCACGCTGCCCGCGTCCCGCGCGGACAGCCCCGACGCCAGCAGGGACCCGGCGAGTCCGGACAGCACGTCCCCGCTGCCCGCGGTGGCCAGCCACGCCGTCCCGGTCGCGTTGACCCGCACGGTCCCGCCGTCCGGGTCGGCGACCAGCGTGGTCGAACCCTTGAGCAGGACGGTGGCGCCGTACCGCGCGGCCAGTTCCCGCACCGCGGGCAGCCGCGCCCCCTCGACCTCCTCGCGGTCCACGCCCAGCAGCGCGGCCGCCTCCCCGGCGTGCGGGGTCAGCAGAGTCGGCGCCGTACGGGCCCGTACGGCGTCCCGGTCGGCCAGCCGCAGCCCGTCCGCGTCGATGAGCACCGGCACCTCCTCCCCGACCACCTCGGCCACGGTCCCGGCGTCGTCCCCGGCGCCCGGCCCGGTCACCCACGCCTGTACCCGCCCCGCCTTGTGCGGACCCCGGTCGGACACGAGGGTCTCCGGGAAGCGGGCGATCACGGCGTCCCCGGCCGGTCCGACGTACCGCACCGCACCGGCGCCACCGCGCAGCGCCCCGGACACGGCGAGCACGGCGGCCCCCGGATACCGCGCCGACCCGGCCGCGATCCCGACCACCCCGCGCCGGTACTTGTCGCTCTCCGCGCCGGGCAACGGCAGCAACCGGGCCACATCGGCGTGTTGCAGGGCCTCCAGACCGGGCTCGGCGGGCAACCGCGGCCCCAGCCCGATGTCGACGAGACGGACGACGCCCGCGTGCTCCCGCGCCGGATCGATCAGCAGCGCGGGCTTGTGCGTCCCGAAGGTCACGGTGAGGTCGGCACGGACGGCCGCGCCCAGCACCTGACCGGTGTCCGCCTCGACGCCGCTCGGCAGATCGACGGCGACGACCGCGGCCCGGGACCGCTCGGCGGCGGCGGCCAGGCCCGCAGCCTCGGGCCGCAGGCCGCCCCTGCCACCGATCCCGACGATGCCGTCGACGACGAGGTCGGCGCGCGCGATCGCCGCCTGTGCGCCACCCGGCGCGGCGACGATGCCACCGGCCAGGCGCACCGCGTGGAGTCCGCCGGGATGGGTACGGTCGGGCGCGAGCAGCACGGCCGTCACCCCCGCGCCCCGCCGCGCGAGGCGCGCCCCCGCGTACAGGGCGTCACCTCCGTTGTCCCCGCTGCCCACCAGCAGCACGACCCGGCTGCCGTAGACGCGCCCGAGCAACTCGGCACAGGCGGCCGCCAGTCCGGCGGCGGCACGCTGCATGAGTGCCCCCGCCGGCAACCGCGCCATGAGGTCCCGCTCGGCGGCCCGCACCGTCTCCACGCTGTACGCAGTACGCATGGCTTCGAGTCTGCCCCGGATGCCCCCACGCCCGCACCCGCACCCGCGGGTACGCGACACCGCGCCACACCACGGCCGCCGCCCCAACGCCCACGGCCCGCCACGACCGCCACCCGCAACGCCCACCGCCGTGGTCGTCCCACCCCTGTCACCCCACCCCCGTCACCCCGTCTCGGTCACCCCTCCGCAATCACCACCGCGGAGGCCACCCCGGCGTCATGGCTCAGCGACACGTGCCAGGAGGTCACCCCGAGTTCCGCGGCCCGCGCCGCGACCGTACCGGTGACCCGCAGCCGGGGCTGCCCGCTGTCCTCGACGAACACCTCGGCGTCCGTCCAGAGCAGGCCGGGCGGCGCACCGAGCGCCTTGGCCAGGGCCTCCTTGGCCGCGAAGCGGACGGCGAGCGAGGCCGCCCCGCGGCGCTCCCCGCTGGGCAGCAGCAACTCGCTTTCCCGGAAGAGGCGTCCGACCAGTCCGGGCGTCCGCCTCAGCGACGCCTCGAACCGGTCGATCTCGGCCACGTCGATACCGACCCCGATGATGCTCATGCGGAGCACCCTACGGCGCTCCGCACCCACCGCCCCCGCCGCCGCGGTGCGCCTTCCCACCCCATCGCCCACCAGGAGTTGAAACGTTTTTCCGCTACTCGAAAGAGTGAACGTCCTCCGATCTCCCCGAACGACCGGTCATCACCTCACCAAGCTGGCGTCCATGGTCACATCAACACACGAGACCTCACATCGGATTTTTCAGGATCATCCGGAGGTCCTCGGTCAGATCTTCGAGGCGCTGGGTCTTCCGCCGCCGGTGAAGGCGGACATCGAACCGCTCACCCCGGACGCCACGGAGATCAAGCCGCTGGAACGCCGTGTGGACACGGTATTGAAGATCGAACCGTCAGACGGCGACAGCTTCCTGATCGCGGTGGAGGCCCAGACCAAGAAGGCTCCCGACAAGGGAGTCAACTGGGCCTACTACGTCAGCTATTTGCACGCGAAGTACCAACTGCCCGTGCTGCTGGTAGCCGTCTGCCGCAACCGGTCGACCGCCGCCTGGGCGAAGGGGCCCTTCGAGTGCCGGGTCGGTCCCTGGGAAACCCAGGTGACCCGTCCCTTCGTCCTGGGACCGGACACCGTTCCGCGGATCACCGACGAGTCGGACGTGGCGAGGCAGCCGGCGTTGGCAACGCTCAGTGCCATCGTGCACAGCGAAAGCGAGCACATCGAAGCCATACTGGAACTGCTGGCCCGCGGAATGCGGTCGTTCGACAAGTCCACCGCCCTGTACTGGTCCGAATTGCTGGAAGTCGGCTTGGAGAACACTCCGGCCCGCGAGTTGTGGAGGGAACTGGAAAAGATGGTCGTCACATTTTTCCCCGGCAGGGGCACGGTCTTCGAAGAGGCGTACCTGGACGGCCAGGCCAAGGGGTACGCCGCCGGCGTGGCCGAAGGCAAAGCCGCTGCCATGGCCGAAGGCAAGGCCGAAGGCAAGGCCGAAGGCGTTCTGCGGATCCTGGAAGTACGCGGGCTCTCCGTCTCGGACGACGTACGCGAACGCATCTCCGCCTGCACCGACCTCGCCCGTCTCGACGACTGGCTGGACCGCTCCGGCACGGTCGAGCGCGCGGAGGAGCTGTTCGACGGCGACCCGCACGGCGCGGGGAGCCAGGAGAGCAAGGAAGACCAGGAGACCCGGTCGGAGACTCCCGTCTCGGAATGACCCGATCGCCCCGGCCGGAGCACCGCAGCCCGCCCCGGCCGGGGTAGTCGTCGTACCCGTCGGTGTCCTTGAAGGCCCCAGGGCCCTCAAGGCACCCCCACCCCGCTGTTCCACCGTCAGCTGTTCCACCGTCAGCTATTCCACCGTCAGCTATTCCACCGTCACCGACTTGGCCAGGTTCCGCGGCTGGTCCACCTCGTTGCCGCGGGCCGTGGCCAGTTCGCAGGCGAAGACCTGGAGCGGGACCGTCGCCACCATCGGCTGGAGCAGGGCCGGCGTCACCGGGATGCGGATCAGATGGTCGGCGTACGGGACCACCGCCTCGTCGCCCTCCTCCGCGATCACGATCGTCCGCGCGCCCCTCGCCCGGATCTCCTGGATGTTGGACACGATCTTTCCGTGCAGCATCGACCGCGCTCCCGGCGACGGCACGACCACCACCACCGGCACGTCCTCTTCGACCAGCGCGATCGGCCCGTGCTTCAACTCCCCCGCCGCGAAGCCCTCGGCGTGCATGTACGCCAGTTCCTTCAGCTTCAGCGCGCCTTCCAGCGCCACCGGATACCCCACGTGCCGCCCCAGGAAGAGCACCGTGTCCTTCGAGGCGAGCGTGCGCGCCAGCGCCCGTACCGGTTCCATCGTCTCCAGGACCCTCTCGACCGCCCCGGCGATCCGCGACAGGTCCCGGATGACCGCCCCGATCTCGTCGCCCCACGTGGTGCCCCGCACCTGGCCCAGATACAGCGCGACCAGGTAGCACGCCACCAACTGCGTCAGGAACGCCTTGGTCGAGGCGACCGCGACCTCCGGCCCGGCGTGGGTGTACAGCACCGCGTCCGACTCACGGGGGATCGTCGAACCGTTGGTGTTGCAGATCGCCAGCACCTTGGACCCCTGCTCACGGGCGTGCCGCACCGCCATCAGGGTGTCCATGGTCTCCCCGGACTGGGAGATGGCGACCACCAGTGTCCGGTGATCGAGGATCGGATCCCGGTAGCGGAACTCGCTGGCCAGCTCCACCTCGCACGGAATCCGCGCCCAGTGCTCGATGGCGTACTTGGCGATCAGACCCGCGTGGAACGCCGTACCGCACGCGACGATGACGACCTTGTCCACCTCGCGCAGCTCACCCGCGCCGGTCCGGACCTCGTCCAGACTCAGCGAGCCGGCCGCGTCGATGCGGCCGAGCAGCGTATCGGCGACCGCCTTCGGCTGCTCGGCGATCTCCTTGAGCATGAAGTAGTCATAGCCCCCCTTTTCCGCGGCCGACGCGTCCCAGTCCACGTGATACGACCGGACTTCCGCCGGACGGCCGTCGAAGCCCGTCACCGTGACGCCGTCCCGGCGCAGCTCCACCACCTGGTCCTGACCCAGCTCGATCGCCGACCGCGTATGGGCGATGAACGCGGCGACGTCCGACGCGAGGAAGGACTCACCCTCTCCAACGCCCACCACCAGCGGTGAGTTCCGCCGCGCGCCGACGACCACGTCCGGATCGTCCGCGTGCACCGCGACCAGCGTGAACGCACCCGCCAGCCGCCCGCACACCAGTCGCATCGCCTCCGCGAGGTCGGCGGTCGCGGAGAACTCCTCGGCCAGCAGGTGCGCGACCACCTCCGTGTCGGTCTCGGACGCGAGGTCGTGGCCCCGCTCCGAAAGCTCCGCGCGCAGCAGGGCGAAGTTCTCGATGATCCCGTTGTGCACGACCGCGACCCGCCCCGCGTTGTCCAGGTGCGGATGGGCGTTCGTGTCCGTGGGCGCCCCGTGCGTGGCCCACCGGGTGTGTCCGATGCCCGCGGTCCCGGCCGGCAGCGGCCGTTCGACCAGCTCCTTCTCCAGGTTGACCAGCTTTCCGGCCTTCTTCGCGGCGGCGAGCCCACCGTCCGCGGGCACGGCGACACCGGCCGAGTCGTACCCCCGGTACTCCAGTCGCTTCAACCCGGCCATGACGACATCAAGCGCCGATTGCGCCCCCACGTATCCCACGATTCCGCACATGGGGCGCAGCCTACGGGCCGAAACCCGCACAAAACTGGCACAGCATGCCCGAAATCGGAAATTCCCACCGTCGTACGACCGCCGGACCACCGACACACCTCCGCGCCGCGACCGCCGGACCACCGCCACACGCCCGCGCCGCGACCGCCACAGTCACCGCCACCGCCACCGCCACCCCATCTCGCCGTCTCACCACGCCCGCCCCACGGACACCGCCCCGCCTCACCACCGCCCCGCCCGGCGGACGGGACGTGACCCACCCCACCCCGCGCTCCGTTCAAACTCCGTTAACAATGGACTGTGATCTCTCCGGTCTCCGCGATTCCCCGGAGCGCCCACCGGCACCGGCCGGAGGCGACTCCCTACGTCGACCTCACCCGTACCGAGTGGAGCGCGCTGCGCGACAAGACGCCGCTGCCGCTCACCGCCGAGGAGGTGGAGAAGCTGCGCGGCCTCGGCGACGTCATCGACCTCGACGAGGTGCGCGACATCTACCTCCCGCTGTCCCGGCTGCTCAACCTGTACGTCCGCGCGTCGGACGGGCTCAGGAGCGCTCTGAACACCTTCCTGGGCGAACAGGGCTCCCAGTCCGGCACGCCGTTCGTCATAGGCATCGCCGGATCCGTGGCCGTGGGCAAGTCCACCGTCGCCCGCCTCCTCCAGGCCCTGCTGTCCCGCTGGCCCGAACACCCGCGGGTCGAACTGGTCACGACGGACGGCTTCCTGCTCCCCACCAGGGAGTTGGAGGCGCGCGGCCTGATGTCCCGCAAGGGCTTCCCCGAGTCGTACGACCGCCGTGCCCTCACCCGTTTCGTCGCCGACATCAAAGCGGGCAAGGACGAGGTCACGGCCCCCGTCTACTCCCACCTCATCTACGACATCGTCCCCGGCGAACGGCTCACGGTCCGCCGCCCGGACATCCTCGTCGTCGAGGGCCTGAACGTCCTCCAGCCGGCCCTGCCCGGCACGGACGGCCGCACCCGGGTCGGCCTCGCCGACTACTTCGACTTCAGCGTGTACGTCGACGCGAGCACCGAGGACATCGAACGCTGGTACCTCAGCCGCTTCCGCAAACTGCGCGCGACCGCCTTCCAGGACCCGTCGTCGTACTTCCGCAAGTACACACAGGTGTCCGAGGAGGAGGCCCTGGACTACGCCGGCACGCTCTGGCGGACCATCAACCGGCCCAATCTGGAGGAGAACATCGTCCCCACCCGCGGCCGGGCGACCCTCGTCCTCCGCAAGGGCCCGGATCACAAGGTCCAACGGCTACGGCTGCGCAAGGTGTGACCGCTACCCTTCCGCAATGCTCCACCTCCGACTGATCACCCCGCCCGACACGACCGACGACGTGGTCCGGCTCATCGAGCGGACGGCCGGCACCGCGCACCTCGTGGTGCTGCCCGGCGCCGCGCGCAACCCCGTCGGGGACGTCGTCCTGTGCGACGTGGCCCGCGAGGCGGGCGACGAACTCGTGACCGAGCTACGGGCGTCGGGCCTCGACGAGACCGGGTCCATCGCCGTCGAGAACATCGACCTGTCCCTGTCCAGGCGGGCCGACAAGGCGGAGGAGGAGGCGCCGGGCGAGGGCGCGGACGCGGTGCTGTGGGAGCAGCTCAGCGAGGCGACGCACGAGGAGTCGACGCTCACCGTCACCTACGTCGCCTTCCTGACCATCGCCACCATGCTCGCCGCCTGCGGTGTGATGCTGGACAACGCGATCCTGATCGTCGGCGCGATGGCCGTCGGCCCGGAGTTCGGGCCGCTCGCGGGGATATCGACGGCGCTGGTCCAGCGGGCGCCGCGGTTGGTGTGGCGGTCGCTGTGGGCGCTGCTCGCCGGGTTCGCCGTCGCGATGGTGCTGACGGTCGGCTTCAGCCGACTGCTTGACCTGCTCGGGCTGTTCGACAGATCGATGGTGGAGGCGGCCCGGCCGAACACCTCGTTCATCTGGAAACCGGACGCGATGTCCCTCGTCGTGGCGTTCCTCGCCGGCGTCGCCGGCACCCTGTCCCTCACGTCCGCCAAGTCGGGCGCGCTGATCGGCGTGGCGATCTCCGTGACCACGGTCCCGGCGGCCGCGAACGCCGCGGTGGCCTTCGGCTACTCGGACTACTCGCAGACCTGGGGATCCACCTGGCAACTGCTGGCCAACCTGGGCGGCATCGTCCTCGCGGGCACCCTCACGCTGCTCGCCCAGAAACTCTTCTGGCAAAGACGGCGACACCGCCGGACGGCCGGCTGAGCACGGCGCGGGGCGGTCGTGGGGGGGCGGCGCCCCGCCTCGGCGGGGCAACCAAGCACCCCCGCCCCCCGCCCGAACAGGCCCC